>JALEWG010000237.1 GCA_022788065.1 Lachnospiraceae bacterium
AATCTATGAGCATGGAATGGCACTGCACGATCTGCTGTTAAAAGACGGCATCAGGCATCGGATCGCCCCGGCGCCGCGCGCCATACAGGGGAAACTTTCCTGCGGCATGTCTCTGCTCGTAGAACCTGATGATCTGGAAGCAGTCAAAGAGTGCATCGAGAAAAATCAGGCAGAATATTATGATATTGTTCCGCTTAAAGGACAGTTAAAGTCACACCGCGACCGCTATTGTTAAAAAATTTAATTGAAGGAAAGCTCTGACATTTACTCTTTTGTCAGAGCTTTTTCTGTATAATTGGCCTAAAATGTAAAGGGCTTTTGGGGTGATTATTGACAATAATTGACAAAATACGTGACAATGAATATAATAATTTTAAAATGTGAAAAAACAGGCATGAATTTAAGCCGATTAAAGTTGGTGAACCGCAGGAGGAAATATGTCGGATCGTTCGAAAGTGATTAATACAGACTATTATGTCATTTCAGATGACTTCAGACTTTTGGATTTCAATCAAAATGTAAAGGACAGATATAAAGGAATTCAGCTCGGCGACCTGTGCTATCAGGCAACGATGAAGCGTGATACTCCCTGCCCTCACTGTCCCATTGCAGGTAATTCGCAAAATGATTGTCCGGTGTACTATGATCCCTTTTATAGAGATTGGGTCGAGGCTATTTTTTCCGAAATCGGTGATGGAAAGTATGCGGTCACCTGCCACCCGGCGAATGGTGATGCCCGGAGTATGTTTCAAAGGCTCAAGATAGACGATCTTTCTCTCGAAGGAAATCTTTTGAAAGAATATGATTCTGAGAATATCGGAATGATCGGCGGTTATTGTGAAGATAGCTTTCCGCTTTACTATGTGAATGAGCGCATGATCGAAATGCTTGGCTATGACAGCAGAGAGGATTTCGAAGAAGGAATCGACAGAAAGGTGGTCAATACCATTCACCCGGACGATCTGCCGCAGGTGACAGCCGATTTGGGAAATCATTATTATGTGGGAATGAAGTATGAGACCACATATCGGATGCCGAGAAAAGACGGAACATGGTTCTGGACAATTGACAGAGGTGAAGTGATAGAAACTGCTGACGGCCGCCTTGCCATTATCAGTGCGTGTCTTGATGTCACGCAGGAGTATGAACAGCAGGAAGCAAGGAAACGGGAATCCGATGCTTCCGCTTCCAAAGACAGGATCCAGTCCGATATCATCGAGGCTTTGTACAGCTATCATGCCACCGTAAATTTGATTACAGGGAAATACACGTTGACTGTCGGCACGGGGATGGAGGAATTTATCCGAAAATTTTCCAAGACAGATGATTATGCGGAAGCCTGCGATCTGCTGCTGTCCAATGTACTCCCGGAGTACATCGATGAAATGAACCGGCAGTTTTCCCTTGAGGCTCTGCGCAGGCAGCAGAATCATCGGGGACACATCGGACAGATGTTGTACGCCGGCGTCACTGCGGAGGGCATTGGATGGTTTGAGGTCAACGTATTCATGGGTGTGGATGATGAAGGAACACCGATTGCAAGTGTCTTTGGGCGTGACGTCACAGAAATCCATATGGCCCAGGAGCGCAAAGAGAGTGAACTGAGGGCTGTCACGGCCAGAGATCAGCTTCTGTCCGATATCACAAAAATGCTCTATGGATATAATATGACGGTCAATGTGAACACAGGAAAATATACGATTATCGTAGGAAACGGTATGGAGCATACGGTTGCCTATTTACAGGCTCATGATCGATATGATGAAGTGTATCAGCGTTTTTGTCAGAGCACGGATGCTCTGTATCGCTCCCGCGTTGCCCAAATTATGTCTCTCGATAACTACCGCGGCAGGATCGAGAACCTCGGACTTGTAGGAACAGAGGAGTTTTTAGAGCATCTTCCTGATGGAACGGATGCATGGCATGAAATGAATGTAATTACAGGGTTTGACAGAGAAGGCGAGCCGATTCTGCATATTCTGGGGCGCGATGTGACGGAAGCCCATGAAAAGGCGGATACCAAGGCGCAGCTTGAAATTGCGAATGCTGCGAATGCCGCAAAATCTGCGTTCCTGTTTAACATGTCCCATGATATCCGTACTCCGATGAATGCCATCATTGGATTCCGTAACCTTCTTGAAAAACATCAGGATGAGCCTGAGAAGAGAGCGGATTATCTGAGAAAAATCGATGACGCAAGCACCGTTCTGCTTTCCATCATCAATAACGTGCTTGAGATGGCAAGAATTGAGAAAGGCACCATGGAAAACGATGAAACTGCTTGGAGCGCAGAGCAGTTCAATGATACGCTGTATTCGGTCTTCCATGAAATGATGGTTCAGAAGGGCATCGAATTCACAAGGCAGGTCGTTGTCAACAATCATTATGTATTCTGCGATCCGATCAAACTCAGAGAGATATTCCTGAATGTTCTTTCCAATGCCTACAAGTACACCAATCCCGGTGGTAAGGTGAATATGCATCTGGAAGAAATACCGTCTGATCGGGAAGGCTATGTTCTGTATCAGACCACAATATCGGATACGGGTATCGGAATAAGTGAAGAATTTCTGCCGCATATTTTTGAGGAATTCACAAGAGAGAATAATACCACCGACAACAAGATAGAAGGTACAGGTCTTGGCATGCCCATTGTGAAGCACCTTGTTGAATTTTTGGGTGGAACCATAGAAGTGAAGAGTGAAAAAGGCGTCGGCACAACCGTAATAATCACACTGCCCCACAGGATTGCAGAAAAGTCAGATCTGGTTATGCACGCAGGAGTGGAACTTGATCCGAAACTGTTTCTGGGCAAACGGATCCTGCTTGCGGAGGATAATGAACTGAACGCGGAGATTGCGATCGAAATTCTGAAGGAAGCCGGTTTTGTGATTGAACGGGCTGAAGACGGACAGATTTGTGTGGACATGCTGAATCAGGCGTCTTCCGGATATTATGATCTGGTTCTGATGGACATTCAGATGCCCAACATGAATGGTTATGATGCGACTCGCACAATCCGGGCGCTTCCGGATTCCGGGAAAGCGAATATTCCGATCCTAGCCATGACTGCCAATGCATTTGAAGAAGATAAGCGTGAGGCATATCGTTCCGGTATGAACGGACATCTTGCCAAGCCAATCAATGTCCGGGAATTGATAAAAGAACTGGCAAACATTCTTGGATAGTTTATAAATAATTTATAGTACCTGACACCATATCTGAAGGGAGATTAGTATGAAAATCGTGAAATGGATGTGCGGCATCCTGCTGTTGCTGTTTGCTGCGGGTCTCGCCTTTGTGGGCGCGGCCGGCAGTTGGGAGAGCCTGACAAGCGGCCAGCCGGTGGGCCTCATTCTCACGCTGCCCACGGCAGTTTTGGGCGTGGGGCTGATCTGGCTGGGCGTCCGGCTCCTCCGGGGCCGTACCGGCAAAAAGGCGCAGGAGCAAGTGCTCTCGGAGCAGGAAAAGGCCGCCCGGGAGAAGGCCGAGGAAGAAGAGCGGAAAAAAGCTATACAGGCAGCGCAGGAAAAGAAGCGGCAGGAAGAGCAGCGCTGGCTGGAGGAGCACCCAGCACTGAAGGCGCGGTTTTCTTACCTGCAGGCCATGCTGTCCCGGGATGTACTGTCCTTCTATGACCCCAGCGGCGAAGAATACGGCAGTATGTATGAGTCCCGGAACCGCACCGGCGGTGAGTGGATGCGGATGCCGCCGGTATACGATCTGGAGCAGGTGGTGGCGTTTTACCTGGATCTGTGGGATACCAAAGAGCGCTTGACCCAGGAGGAACTGGCTCATGCACCCTATATGCTGCGCGGCACCATAAACGCCCTGACCCACCGGCGGCTGTACCTTCTGCTGAACGGCAAGCACCAGCTGACCGCGCTGGGCGACCGGAAGGACGCCCTGCTGGAGCGCTGCCGGGAGCAGGACGTCCATCTAATTCTGCAGCCTTCCCAAAACGAGATCGTCGATCTGACGGACGGCATGGTCTATGCCCTTCATGTGGAGGAGATGGGGCTCAGTCCCCTGACCGACGAGGTGGTCGGCGGCGAGGTAACCCTTGTGTCGACAGAGCGGACAGCAGGTCCGCAGGAGCGGGAATCCCGCCGGGAACGTCGGGAGACAGATCCGCATATCAAGCAGAGATACCAGGAAGTTCTGGATCAGGTGCGGACGCTGGCACCGGAGAATAAGGCATTGATCGCCCGTTTGGAGCGGGTGACGGATGCTTTTTCCTGTGGGCTTCTCAGGACCATGGGTCATCTGCCCTATATCGAGAGAAACGATGTGGACGAAATATACAGCGACGGTTCGGGAGGCTATGCCGCTGCGCCGGATGCCGATCTGGACCAGATCATTGATGTCTGGCTGGATCTCTGTGCCGCGACGGCGGACCTGCCGCAGGAAGTACGCCGCGATTTCGCGCTGCTTTATATAGAGCGTCCCGACTTCTTCCTGGAGGATGCAGAGCAGCTAGAGAGCAGCGTAAACGGGAAAGAGACCCTGCTGCGTCGCTGCCGGGAACATGGGATCACGCTGATACTGAATCTGGGAGACGGATACTATCAGAATCTGAACACCGGGAAATTCTATGTGTTTGAAGTCGGGACTACCTGGCCCGGAAGCGCCGATGACGCAGCCACTTACGGGCGGCTGGAGTGGTATGAGGTCCCTCCCCTTCCACCCAGACCGGAATGGCCGGAGACAAGTTTATAGAAAGTTTATAGTGCCTGACACCATGAAAGAGGAATTAACAGGATGGATAGAATGGAAAAAGGAACAAAAGAGATTATTAAAAGAACCATTTTTTGTATTTTGGGATTATTTATTGCGGGTATCGGCGTGGCGGTAACAAAGAAAGGGGAACTGGGAGTTTCTCCTATTTCTTCTGTAGCGAATGTGCTCAGCATAAAATATTCAGCACTGACACTGGGAAACTGGCTGATTATCTGGAACTGTGTTCTGATTCTTGGTCAGATCATTATTTTGAGAAAGCGATTCCGGTTATTCCAGCTTCTCCAGATTCCAATGTCATTTTTATTCGGGTACTTTACGGATTTTGGTATGTGGCTTATTGCGCCGATCCATGTGGATACATATTTCACGCGGCTCGTCATGGTGCTCCTGGGAATCATCATTATGGGATTGGGAATCTCCATCTCTGTCATTGCCGATCTGATCCTCAATTCAGGGGAAGCGTTTGTAAAAGCAGTGGCTGATACAACACATAAAGAGTTTGGCAATCTGAAGATCGGATTCGACGTTTCCTGTATGATGCTCTCGGTGGTTCTTTCCCTTATCTTCTTTGATTTTAGGATTGTGGGAACCAGAGAAGGAACGGTCATTGCGGCGTTGCTCACGGGATTTGTAATCAGATTTTTCACTAAGAGGATCCGCGTGCCGTTAGAAAAAATCATCGTAGGATATTAGACGGCAGCGGACATGATTGAAGACATCTGAAAGATGAAGGAAAATAAAAGGAGTGACATCATCAATGAAAATTTTAGTATTAAACGGAAGTCCAAGAAAAGGCAATACAGTTACAGCAATTCAGGCATTTGCAGAGGGTGCGAAAGCGAAGAATGAAATTGAAGTTGTGGATACATATAAGCTGAACGTGAGTCCTTGTATGGGCTGCGGCGCATGTGAATGTCATAAAGGCTGTGTAGCAAAGGACGATTCCAACCAGATTGTCGATAAGCTGGTTGCGGCCGATGTGATCGTTTTTGCCACACCTGTTTATTGGTGGGGAATGACTGCACAGATGAAGCTGGTAATTGACAAATGCTATTGCAGGGGCATGCAGTTAAAAAACAAGAAGGTTGGCGTCATCGTAGTGGGCGGTTCACCGGTAGACAATGAACAGTATCGCCTGATCCGGGGACAGTTTTCCTGCATTTCAGAGTATCTTGGCTGGGATATTCTCTTCCATAAGGATTATTATGCATCAGCAAAGGGTGATCTTGCCGGAAACGCAGATGCACTGAAAGAGCTGAGGGCAGTGGGCGAAAGCATATAGATGACAGTCTGCTGTCAGCAGGAAGTTCTAATAAATGAATAACTGCCCAGCACAGAAAAAACAAAAAGAGGCCGTAAAAACGGTCACTTTGGGAGCTGTTTCTGTAAGAAATTACTGCCTTATATAGTGCAGAACTGATATAGGCGGTAATTGTGTACGCAGAATGGCATATCGAAGGGAAAAAATACGGCCTGAAGCCTGTAAATACGTAATCAGGCAGTCGGCTTCCCGAAATCAGAATGACAACAGGCAGGCGGAAAGGTTTTCAGGATGAAAGCGATGGATAAATAAGGGGGAGTAGCTTATGCCATTAAAAATCGTCCGCAATGATATTACAAAGATGAATACGGAAGCTATCGTGAATACGTCTAATGATCACTCTGCGGTCGGCGCCGGCTGCGACAGCGCCGTATATAAGGCGGCAGGTTATGAGGAGTTGCTGAAATACAGAGAGGAAAAGATAGGATTTGTTCCGGAGGGGGAGGTGTTCATTACTCCGGGATTTCATCTGCAGGCAAAGTATATTATTCATGCAGTCAGTCCGCGCTATAATGACGGAAAGCAGGGAGAGGAGGAAAAGCTCCGCGCCTGCTACAGAAAGAGCCTTCAGCTTGCAAAGAAATATGGGCTTCAGTCCATTGCGTTTCCGTTAATCTCTACCGGCGGGTTCGGGTATCCGAAGGAAGAGGGAATGCGGATTGCTGTGGATGAAATCAACGCATTTCTGCTTGGCAATAATATGCTGATCTATCTTGTTGTTTTTGACCGGAAATCAACGATGCTTGGTGAAAAGCTTTTTCCGGATCTGGAATCATATATTGATCGTCATTATGTCGAGAGAAAGCAGGAAGAGGAGTACATTGCAGCTTTCTTCGACAGGGGCATAAAGATTCGGGAACCCAATGTTGAGAAGCCTCCCGTTTCAGCCAAACACGTTTTTGGAAGTGTGGAAGAGGCTGTTTATGATTTCAGCGAGAAACATGAAAGCAGGCTGGAAGAGAGAATGACGCATCTTTCGGATACATTCTCCCAGTATCTCATGTACCTGATCAGGGAAAAGAAGATGGAAAATGCGGAAGTGTGGAGAAGAGCCATCGTAGACAGGAAAATCTTCTCGAAGATCAAGAATAATCCGAATTATCATCCACAGAAGCTGACGGCTCTCTGCCTTTGTGTCGGAGCGAAACTGAATCTGGATGAATCGAAGGACCTGCTTGCAAGAGCCGGGTACGCATTATCGCCCTGTGACAAGACGGATATCATATTCTCATATTTTATTGAAAATGAAATATATGACATGATCGAGCTGGATATTCAGCTGGAAGAACATGGCTTACCATGCAT
>JALEWG010000239.1 GCA_022788065.1 Lachnospiraceae bacterium
CCAGTTACATGTTATTTAAACCAGGAACAGGACAATACCCGTTTCCTGGTTTTTTAGCATCTTTATATGCGGGAGTTATTATGGAACCGAAGTACTCTATTTTGTATTATAAACAGAAATTAAGGGATCATGACAGAGATATTGACCGACATCTGAGTGCCGGAATCAAGGTGCTCTGGTTTGGTGAGGCTGTGGAAGCTGACGCGATTAAAAGAAGGTATAAGCCGTTTGCGGACGAATTCTTTTTACAGGCTTTTGACATTGGTACCATTGAGGGGAAGAGCAGCATATCTTCCGATATTATTGTCGATGGAGAAGGAATAGACGATGTACATAAAGCCCTTTTTTGTATGCTTGAGAGAGGGATCCCCGCGTTTAATGCGGCTCAGTTTCGGGTTGAACATTGTCAAAGCAGCGCAAATATCGTGGTGAAGGCCTCCGCCGGAACAGGAAAAACAACGGTTATGGTCGACAGAATTCTATATCTGATGCACATGGTACCGAATCTGAATATGTCTGAGATCTATATGATCACGTTTACAAATGAAGCTACGAATCAGATGAACGACAGACTCCAGGAACGGCTGTTGAAAAAGTATTCCCTGACAAAGAATAAAAGATATCTGACATGGCTTGAGCAGCAGTCGCAGATGCATATTTCCACGATTGACAGTCTGGCATATGATCTGTTCCGGCGTTTTGGAACATCAGTAGGCTTTGGAAGAGATCTGGGAATTCAGCCGCTGGAAAAAGAACGCAAAGACCTGATAAAAGACCTGCTATCGGATGAGCTGGATGACAGGCAGCCGATCTCTGAACAGATCGGAATGACGTATTCGGAGGCAGCGAGACTGATTGATGAGTATTGGAAGGAACTCACAAGAAAAGGATATACAATATCGGAAATCCTTGAAAAGGACTGGGGAACCACAGGCAATGCACCTGTCACAGAGAATTTTCAAAGGATCATGAAGGCGGTACTCGGGCGCTTTGAGGAGCAGTACCGGCAGATAAAGCTGGCTGAGAATGCCATCTCGATCAATGATTTATTTTTTGATTTTGGACATTATCTTCTGGAAGGAAAAATGAAGTGCGATGGACTGAACATGAAGTATCTCTTTGTAGATGAATTTCAGGACACGGATACAACTCAGATTCGAACGTTTGCCCGGCTGGTACAGAAGATCAATGCAGGACTATTCGTTGTGGGAGATATTAAACAGAGTATTTATGCCTTTAAGGGCGCGACAGATGAGGCCTTCGATATTTTAGAGGCTGAGATGCATGGAAAACTGCAGTATTTCAGCCTTCGAAATAATTACAGAACATGCGCCAACATCATGAAAGTCATGGAAAAATACTTCTTTGCGTGGGCAGAAAGCGGTCTTCTTAGTTATGACGAACCCGTATGCCCGTTTAAGAAGGAGACCGGGACCGTGTCCATGGAATATATTACCGGCCGAAAATCGATGCCTTACCAGACAATGCGAGTGATCAATCAGGCGATGGAGGATCTGGAACTGGAAGTCCGATCGGGCAGAAAAAAGGTTACAGATAAGACAAAGGTGGCGGTCCTCGTCCGGGGAAATGCAAAAGCGGCTGAAATTGCAGAACTTTGCAGAGCGAACGGGAGAACCGTGGTGCTGAATTCGGATAAGCCGTTTTTCTTATCTCAGGCAGTCCGGGATTTTTATGCACTGATCAGCTCGTACATTTTTATTGACCAGCCGGTCTACACATATAATTATTTAATGACCCCATATGCTTCTTATGAAGGAACCGTTGATATTGCGGAAATGGAACGGCTGAGAAATGACCGGAGGGCCTTGAATGAGTATCTCGCGAAATTTACTGTCCAGACCAGCTGGCATACTTATCAGAGAGAATTCCGGCTTCATCCGGTATTGTCGGTTGTCAGAAAGATCGTTCAGAATGATCGTGTGATCGACAACTTTATCGCAATGGACAAAAATCGTATGCAGGGAAAGGACTGGACGGAAGCAAAGAAAAACAGACAGGCACTGATCGACGCGAAGTCCTATCGTAAAAATCTCGATAAGCTGATGGAGATGATCCAGCAAAGAATGGATGGAGAATTTGCGACGCTGTACGATCTGTATACATATCTGAATTTAATGATATCAACGAACCGCGAGGAAATGGAGCCGGATCTTGATATGACAGATGATTACACCAGCGTGTATATCATGACCGTTCACAAATCGAAGGGACTGGAATTTGATACGGTGATCCTGCCGGCAATGAACAATAGCCTGGTTCCGCAGGAGAAGACTGCGTTTATGGCCAATGGGCAAAAAGCAGCGTGGTATTATCAGAGAAATCCCTCCAATTCGATGAAGAGCGCGTGGTATGAAGAATTAAGAAAAGAAGCAGTTCAAAAGGGAGTCGCCGAGGAAGCGAGAATGCTGTATGTTGCAATGACCAGGGCAGTGAACAAACTGGTGCTTCTGGTCAATGACTGGGATAACTATGAAAGCTGGTCCACATTAATCAGAAAGGTGGGGCTGATCAATGAGTAATCGGGTATATACATACACGAAGATAACTGAATTGAAAAAGGCGCCATATTTTGCGGAGATCGCGGCAATCCCCCAGCTGACCATGTCGCGTGAAGTGGCAGCAGGTATGTCCTATGATATGCGCATTTTTAAAGGCAACATTCTGGATTTTTCTGATTTTGCACAAAGGCTGTTTCCCGGTTGGAATACCGGCAGCCAGAAATTTCTCTATGTCACTGCATTGAATCAGTTTTTGAGAAAAAA
>JALEWG010000246.1 GCA_022788065.1 Lachnospiraceae bacterium
GAGAAGTCTTCATAGCAAACGTAAGTCACGATGACATCGCAGGAGGACCGGTTGGCAATAAAGTCTATGCTCTCCAAAACATTGTCCCAGCAAAGCTTTCTGTTATTCACGCCCGAGCGTCTTACTGCTTCCTCGGCGGACAGGCCCTTGAGAGAAATTCCGAATAAATCAACCAGATTTTCCTGAATCAGTTTCCTGATAATGCCGGGTGATGAACCGTTTGTATCCAAAAAGGTTGTGCAGCCCAGGCTCTTTGCGATTGCCAGATCTCTTGCCAGCGAAGGATTTAAGGTAGGTTCTCCTCCGGTAAATTTGAATGTGGATCCTCGGGGCATCAGGTCGGTTACAAGCTGCCTGAACTCGTCAGCGGAAAACTCCACATAATGGTTCGTGCCTTTATAGAACTTGAAAAAGCAGAATTCGCAATTGAAACTGCATTTGCAATATGAAATTGAGTGTACATTCTGGGGTTCCGGTCCTGTGACGAACTTGGAGCATTTGGGGGCAAATGACCCGGGAACAACCAAATACGGCATAATCAGCACTCCTTTTCGTACTTTTTCATCACCTCATCGGCAATTATACCAATGTAAAACTTCTTTCTGAAGCACGGAGTGGTGTCAAAGGAAGGCGAGCGCCGATACTGCTTGCAGCCACCCTGGCAGCAGGGGAGGTATATGCACGATTCACACGACTCGCCAAGATTGTCAATTTCCTGATACCACTTGGTATAATTCCAGTTGCTCCGCATCCCATCGCGGCAATTGCCAACGGCGTTTTCATCCGCAAGAGAATCCTGCACGCAGCGGAAGAGGTTTCCGTTTGCGTTTATCACAACTTTATTCAAGGCGCAGGAAATGCAGTTTGAACTGTCCCGCACCGGCAGCATCAGCAGCGGGTCGCGAACAAAGCCCTGCGCAAACAACCTGGGAATGACGGTTTGATAGAACGATGGGTACTCATCCGCCGCAAAATACTTGTCCCGGACGCTGCGGGAATCCGTCTTGTTCCTCAGGGTTGTCAACTGAATGCTGAAGTTCGGACAGGCGGAAAAGGGCTG
This sequence comes from Lachnospiraceae bacterium, assembly GCA_022788065.1. GTDB lineage: Bacteria > Bacillota > Clostridia > Lachnospirales > Lachnospiraceae > SUG393. Next base: position 1,061 of record JALEWG010000246.1, read on the forward strand.
CAGATCAGATAGAATGGAATCAAGCTGGCAGATATTCTCTTTATCCAGATTGAGCCGGCAGGTTGTCTTGATTCCCCGTTCAACCAACCGTTTCAGATTAGCGAGTGTTGCTGCGTAGGCGTCCACCGACTTGTCAACATATGCTTTTCTGCTGTTATGCTCCTCCCGGTAACCGTCGATTGTGGTCAATACATCGGTTACACGCCACAGACCATCAAACTTCTGCAGGATCTCATCCGTGAGCAGACTGTTGTTTGTGGTGATTGAAGACGTGTACTGCAGTTTTCCGCCGTAAAAGTCCCGGACCTCACTTAAAATGCGGTCAATTATCTTTTCACCAAGAAGAGGCTCTCCGCCAAACCAGATAAAGCACACGTTCTGGTCAGCTGTGACGTGGGAACAGATATAACGAATGACCTCGTTCGCAATGTCTTCATTCATGGTCAAGCTGGTAAACTTTTGTTCAAAGCAATAAAAGCAGCGCGCATTGCAGCTTTGTGTCGGGAGTATTTCGATATCAATATGCCCGTTCTCCGGATAGGCATAGGCGTGGCGCTTCCGCAGTAAGTCGATTCTGAACACTTCGTCCAGATCAGCATCCACATAAAAGCCCAGTTCATACAAAAGCGCGTGGAAGTCATCTGAAAGCCGGGAGCTTTCCGGTTTGGTGAAATGACTTGCCTCCCGGCTGTTCAGGATTACACAGGCATCCGATGCTGTATTCCATAAAAAAGCACAGCCGCACCCTTCCCGGAAATAGTTATAGGCAGAGGGTTTGATTGGCCTGCCGCGATTTTTCTCTTTGGTCAGGATTTCAAAGCTGGCCTGAACATGGCACGGGAGCTCCGCACGGTCACTGCCCCATGACAGAAAATCAATGTGCGTCTTTCTCTTGGCGATGTCAAAAACAGAAATTGTCTGATTTCTCAGTATGTACATACATTCTTACCTCATGTTCTCTTCTTGACCATGTGCAGTACAGCGGCTGAACCTGACAAATCATGCTGAGGTACAAAGCCGCATTTGCAGGCCGCTCGTCTCATGGCGATATTGGAAGGCTGAGTGATCAGATAGATTTTTTCGATATTCCTGCCAAACAAATACTCTGTATACAGGGACAGCGCTTCCGTTCCGTACCCTGAAGCACGATTTTCCTGAGACGGTATGATAATCCCGATTGCAGCCGATTGGGACAAAGCGCAGCCGCGGGGAAAGGGATAACAGTTGATAAAGCCGATGTGCTTTCCTGCTGTGGTATAGATTTCCAATGAAGTATAAATGCCATCGACAAAGCGTAAGTTTCCCAGAATCTCCTGCTTCTTTTTTTGAATGTATTGATCTTTATCGATGCTCTGATGCACGTAGTCTGGATTCTCTGAATACTTCCAGTCAATATCAACGGTATTCCAGAACAGCCGATCTTCAATGGCCT
>JALEWG010000249.1 GCA_022788065.1 Lachnospiraceae bacterium
GCTACATCTGCAGCATAGTTCTGGAATTTTTCGTTCTTTGCAACGAAGTCAGTCTCAGCGTTAACCTCTACAACAACTGCTCTCTTCTCGTCAGCGGTAAGAGCGGTAACTACGATACCCTCAGCTGCGATACGGCCAGCCTTCTTTGCTGCGCCTGCAAGTCCTTTTTCACGTAAGAACTCAACTGCCTGATCCATATCGCCTTCTGTAGCTGCAAGAGCTTTCTTGCAGTCCATCATTCCGGCGCCTGTCATTTCTCTTAATTCTTTTACCATTGCGGCTGTTACTGCTGCCATGTTCGTTTCCTCCGAATTTATAAAATCAACATCGGCCGCGGCATTATATGGCTCGCGGCCGCACTGCCTTACAGATTAAGCCTCTGCAGCCTCTTCTGCAGCAACTTCTTCAACTGCTTCTGCTTCACCCTGATTTGCCTCGATAACAGCGTCAGCCATCTTGGATACGATCAGCTTAACGGCTCTGATTGCGTCATCGTTGCCCGGGATCACATAGTCAAGCTCTTCCGGATCGCAGTTTGTATCAGCGATACCGATCAGCGGAATACCCAGAGTATGAGCTTCCTGTACGCAGATTCTTTCCTTCTTCGGGTCTACTACGAAGATTGCATCCGGGATCTTCTTCATTTCCTTGATACCGCCAAGGTTCTTCTCAAGCTTCTCCCATTCTTTCTTAAGAGCGATAACTTCCTTCTTCGGAAGAACATCGAAAGTTCCGTCCTCAGACATCTTCTCGATTGCTTTCAGTCTTGCGATTCTGGACTGGATTGTCTTGAAGTTTGTCAGCATACCGCCGAGCCATCTCTCGTTAACATAGAACATACCGCAGCGCTCTGCCTCAGTCTTGATTGCGTCCTGAGCCTGCTTCTTGGTTCCTACGAAAAGGATTGTGCCGCCTTCAGCAGCAATGTCAGCGATTGCCTTGTAAGCCTCGTCAACCTTGCCTACGGATTTCTGAAGATCGATGATATAGATACCATTTCTCTCTGTGTAGATGTACGGAGCCATTTTCGGGTTCCATCTTCTTGTCTGGTGACCGAAATGTACGCCGGCTTCCAGAAGCTGTTTCATTGAAATAACGCTCATTGTTTTTCCCTCCATTGGTTAAATTCTTCCGCCTGCATCCTGCTTCCTTGAAGACCTTCCGTACCCCGGAAAGCACCACTCTCAGAATCCGCAGACGTGCATAATATCAGCTTTTCAACTATATCACAAGTTTCTGCTGTGCGCAAGTTATTTCTTCGCAGAATTACCTGTTTTTTTGCATTTTTTCATGGTATTACCGCATTTTTACTGTTCCAGGTTCTCAACAGAAAAAAGCGCCGAAGCTTCCTGTCCTCCTGGATCTGACGACAGAAAGCCCGGCGCAGATTCCCTGCACTTCGGCAGGGAGTGCTGGTTTTCTTTCAGTTTCTTATAATCCTTCAGTCATTCCGTTACGTACGGGAGGAATTGGCAGCCTTCAGTGCTTTCAGTTCATCAAAGATCACATCATTCAGAACCTTGATGTACGTTCCTTTCATACCGGAAGATCTCGATTCGATCACACCCGCACTTTCAAACTTTCGGAGCGCATTCACGATTACGGAGCGGGTAATACCCACACGATCCGCGATTTTGCTGGCAACGAGAATTCCCTCGTTACCATCCAGCTCATCGAAAATATGAGTGATTGCTTCCAGCTCGGAGAAAGAAAGCGTGCTGATCGCGGATTTCACGATCTGGATTTTTCTCGTCTCCTCCGCATTCTCTTCGTTGACGGAACGCATCATTTCGAGACCTACTACAGTGGTACCGTACTCGCTTAAAATAATATCGTCGATGTCATACTGCTGGTCACATTTATAGATGAATAATGTACCGAGACGCTCACCGGCAATATCGATCGGAGTGATAATAGCCTGGTATTTTTTTACATTTTCTTCCGCAAATCCCAGAGTTGCAAGATTTACGTTTTCTTTTGTTGAAAGAACACTTAACAGGCGCTCATTCAGCATTTTATCAATATAACCGCCAACTCTGTCCTCGATCAATTCATGAATTTCATCGACACCCGGGCAGATGCTGACACCAAGTACTTTTCCCTTTTTGCTGATAACCAGAATATTCGACAGCAGGATTTCGCTCAGCACTTTGCAGATGTCGTTGAATACAACTTTGTGAGAATTGTTATTGTGCAGGAGTTTATTAATTTTCCTGGTTTTATCCAATAATTCAACACTCATTTTCCGAAAACCTCACTTTCCACATGTTATCGTACATAATAGTCTATTATCATGTAAATTGTAACACGATATTTACGGAATATCAAGACTTTTTCTGATAATTCCAAAATGTTTATAAAAAGCGTCCAAAAACACCATTTAGGTATTTTTCAGACGCTTTTCTTTTATTTATTTTTAAGAATTTACTTTTCTTACTGACTATTTATTTTTTACAAACCCGCATTGCTCATTGGCACAGACGAGTTTATTCCCTTTTTCCACCATGTAGTTTCCACACTCCGGACACTTTTCCGTGGACGGCTTCTGCCAGGACATAAAGTCGCAGTCCGGATTGGCCTCACAGCCATAATACTTGCGGCCTTTTTTAGTCTTTTTGATAATGACTTCTTTCCCGCATTTCGGGCACGGTATTCCGGTCTTTTCCAGATACGGCTTGGTGTTCTTGCATTCCGGGAATCCCGGGCAGGCCAGGAATTTCCCGTGAGGACCGTATTTAACTACCATTCTGCGACCGCAGAGCTCACAAACCTCGTCTGACTCCTCGTCTGCGATATGAACCTCCTCAAGGCTTTCTTTTGCCTCATTAACAGCATCGATCAGATCAGGATAGAAATTCCGAACAACTGTCTTCCACTCCATCTGTCCTTCTCCCACGCGGTCAAGAAGATACTCCAGATTAGCGGTGAAGGTCAGGTCTACAATGCTCGGGAAACACTGCTTCATGATCCGGTTCACCACTTCGCCGATTTCTGTCACATAAAGATTTTTATTTTCTTTCACAATATAACGCCGCGCAAGAATCGTCGTGATCGTCGGCGCATAAGTGCTTGGGCGTCCGATTCCCTGCTCCTCCAATGCCTTTACAAGAGACGCCTCCGTGTAATGAGACGGCGGCTGGGTAAAGTGCTGAGCGTTTACCAGTTCGGAGAGTTCCAGTTCCTGTCCGCATTCCAGTTTTGTGAGAAGCTGATTCTTTTCTTCCTTTTCCTCATCTTCCGTATAGACCGACATAAAACCGTCAAATTTCAGTCTGGAAGCCGCCATGGTAAAGAGCGTCTCTCCTGCCGAAATCTTAACTGATGTCGTTTCATATACGGCCGGCGACATACGGCTTGCCACAAAACGCTTCCAGATCAGCTGATATAGACGGAACAGATCCCTTGCAAGAGAATCCTTTACTCTGACCGGAGTCAGCGAAATGTCGGTAGGGCGGATCGCCTCATGGGCATCCTGGATCTTCCCGACATTCTTTTTCGCCGTATCCTGAGCAGATACGTAGATACCGCCGTACTGATCGGCAATAAACGTTCTTGCGGCCTGATCAGCCTCTTCCGAAATTCTCGTGGAATCTGTACGCAGATACGTGATCAGCGCAATGGTTCCGTGTCCCTTCACTTCCACACCTTCATAGAGCTGCTGAGCAAGACGCATGGTTTTCTGGGTGGAAAAGTTCAGAGCCTTGGAAGCCTCCTGCTGCAGCGTACTGGTCGTAAACGGAAGCGGCGCTTTCTTCACACGCTCCCCGTTTTTTATATCGGAAACAAGATATTTCTGTCCTTCCAGTTCGGCGAGGATTCTATCCAGCTCTTCTCTGCTCTTTATTTCACTGTTCCCGTTGGCAGCCCTGTAAAACCTGGCCGTAACCGGCTTTTTGGACCCCGGAATCTTAAACTGTGCTTCCAGACTCCAGTACTCCTCCGGAATAAATGCCGCGATCTCCTCTTCTCTGTCGCAGATCATGCGGAGCGCCACCGACTGAACACGGCCCGCACTCAATCCGCGTTTCACTTTTTCCCACAGGATCGGGCTGATACTGTAACCCACCATACGGTCCAGAATTCTTCTTGTCTGCTGTGCGTCCACCAGATTCATATCGATGTCACGCGGGGCCTTCAATGAGGCCTTCACTGCATTTTTCGTAATCTCATTGAAACTGATCCGGTATACTTTTTTGTCTTTCACATCGTCCAGCTTCAGTGCTTTCATCAGATGCCATGAAATTGCTTCCCCTTCGCGGTCCGGGTCGGTTGCCAGATAAATCTTATCTGCTTTTTTTACTTCTTTTCTGAGTCTGGCGAGAACCTCCCCTTTTCCGCGAATGGTAATATATTTCGGCTCGTAATCATGTTCCACATCTACTCCAAGCGTGCTCTTGGGAAGATCTCGCACATGACCGCCGGACGCATCCACTTCATACGCGCTGCCTAAAAACTTTTTTATGGTCTTAACCTTTGCAGGAGACTCTACAATCACAAGACTGTTCGCCATGATTCACCCTCACAATTTTCTGCAATAATATTGATTTCCTTCACTGTGTATGAGACCGGCCATCTCCAGTGTCATGAGGCTTTCTAGCGCATCTGTCACAGGAATTTGGCAAAAAGTAACAATTTCCTCCAATGATTTAGGCCGAGAATCTAAAAAACTATACACCATATTTTCATTCTTTGCAAGACCAATTTTTGTTTTTTTACAAATTGTTAATTTTTTATCGTATCTCAGTCCGAAAAATTCAAGTATATCTTCCGAACCTTGACATACCGCCGCACCCATCCGGAGAAGCCGGTTACATCCTGCGCTTAAGGGATCCGTGATCCTGCCCGGCACGGCAAAAACCTCTTTCCCCTGTTCCAGCGCAAGGTCCGCCGTTATCAGCGATCCGCTCTTTTCCCTTGCTTCTACCACGATGACTGCATCGGAAAGTCCGCTGAGGATCCGGTTTCTCATGGGAAAATTGCCGGGCGACGGAGGCGTCCCCGGCACAAATTCGCTGAGGATTCCCCCGCTTGTTTCCATTCTGGAAAACAGACCGTAATTCTCCCGCGGATAGCAGATATTAACGCCGCAGCCCAATACCGCAAACGTATCTCCTCCAGCCTCGAGACAGCCTCGATGTGCCCCGCTGTCAACACCGGCCGCCAGTCCACTGATGATCTGCACTCCGGCCTCCGCCAGTTCCCGTCCCAGCTTTTCTGCCATTTCTTTTCCGTAACCAGTACAGTTTCGTGCTCCAACGATCGCAGCCGTCGGTACTCCCTCCCGAGGAAGTTTTCCTTTTACGAACAATCCTGCCGGACAGTCCCGGTATGGCTTCAGACGGTCCGGATAGTCTTTCTCATCATGTGCAAGGAAACGGATTCCCTGCTTTTCCAATGTTTCGTACTCCTTTCGGAGCTCTGTTTCCGTATGTTTCACCTTTTCCAGTGCGGCGAGCTGATTACTCTTAAGGATTCCCGTCCTTTCCAGCTTTCCAGGATCCATCCGCCATGCTTTCTGGTAGCTTCCAAGCACTTCCCGGATTTTATGGAGTGTCACGGCTCCCACCCCCGGAACATGAGAAAACAGATACAGATAATCTTTTTCAACGATTTCACTCAGCAATTGATGTCACTCCTCTCTCTGCGCTCTTTCTGATTCCAACCGATTCCGACAGATTCCCGATCATCACTAATTACTCCAGTATTTCTGCCTGACCCGGATATAAGAAACCGCCTCGCAGAGATCTCTGTGGGAGATTCCGTCATGTCCCTCCGAGTCAGCTACGGTCCTTGCCACTTTAAGGATCTTATCGTATATTCTCGCCGACAGCTTTAACTCCTGAAATACCTCTTTAAGGAAACTGCTTTCTTCATTATTTATATAACAGTATTTTCTGATCATACTTCCGTTCATTTCTCCGTTACACCGGATCGACTCTGTCCGAAAACGCTCCCCCTGTATCTTTCTGGCAGCTTCCACACGTTGCCGGATCGATGCCGAATCTTCATTTTTACTATATAAAGTAATTTCATCGTAAGTCACCGGAGAGGCCTCCACACAGATATCGATTCTGTCAAGCAGCGGTCTGGAGATTTTCGAAAGATATTTCCTGATCTGGGCGGGTGTACAGGTACACCTTGTAAGGTCAGGATAATGCCCGCACCGACAGGGATTCATAGCTGCCACCAGCTGAAAGTTTGCGGGATAGCTGTACGATCCGTAAACTCTGGCGATGGTAACCTGTCTTTCCTCCAGGGGCTGTCTTAGTGCCTCAAGAGACGCGCTTCCCATTTCCGCCAGTTCGTCAAGAAACAGGATTCCGCCGGTTGCCAGCGAAATTTCCCCCGGTTTCGGTCGGCTTCCCCCTCCGGTCAGCGCCTGAGCCGACACAGTATGATGCGGTGCGCGAAACGGCCGGTTGACGATAAGAGGAGATTTTGCAGTAAGCAGATGTCGGATACTGTAGATCTTGGAAACTTCGATCTGTTCCTCCTGCCCCATCACCGGCAGAATGGTCGGCATTCTTCTGGCAATCATGGTTTTTCCGGAGCCTGACGGACCGATCATCAGGAGATTGTGCTGTCCCGAAGCCGCGATCTCAGCCGCACGTCTCAAAACTGCCTGTCCGTTCACTTCCGAGAAGTCCACATCATAGCTGCTTTCTATCCGTATCCGGTCACTGCTCTCCCTTCTGTACTCCCGCAGGGGCAGGATTCCCCGGAAACCATCATAAAGTTCCTTCAGATTATGAATTCCGATCAGTCCGATCCCCCGGATTGCCGCTGCCTCCTCCAGATTATCGGCCGGGAGAAACAGTCTCTGATATCCCATTTTTTCGGCACATGCTGTAATGGCAAGGACACCCGGTATACTCTTCACTCTCCCGTCCAACCCCAATTCTCCGATAAACAAAGCATTATCACTGACTTCGGCAGGCAGAAGCCCATGGGCCGTTAGAATCGCGGCGGCAATGGCAAGGTCAAATCCGGTCCCCTCTTTCCTGAGATCTGCCGGAGAGAGATTGATCGTGACTTTCTTGGGCGGCAGAGACAGCCGCAGATTGCGGATCGCCGTCCGGACCCGGTCCTCCGATTCCTTTACCTCAGCCGCCAGATAACCGACAAACGAATACCCGGGCAGACCGTCATTGACATCCGCCTCCACCTGGATCGGTATTCCCTCCATCCCGCGCAAATACATACTATTAATTTTTCCGAACAAAAACATACCCCCTGTACAGAAACTAATTAAAAAATGGAATTAACTGAAACATAAGAATACTTAAGATAATAAAGATGATCCATAGATCATGAAAGAAAGGCTTAAAAAGGCCATATCCTAACTATACAGGATATGGCCGGTGATTTCAAGTATTTTTTACTTCGTAAAGTCAATCATGATTTTACTTTGTCTGATACTTTGGAAAACAGAAAATAAACAAATGACAATACCGTTGCCAGAACAAACGAAGCAAAACCGAAAATAAACGGCAGTCTGGGATTTGATGTATAAAGCAGTCCGGCAAACAGCGCGCCGAAAATACCTCCCAATGATTTCATCGCGTTATAAAATCCCATGATCAGGCTGTTCTGATCTTCTCTTCCGCCGCTGGCAACCAGATCCTGAAGCAGCGGAAGACTGATCGAATTGAATGCAAAGAAAATAACAAAAACGATGATAAATGGAATCACGTTCTCAAAGCATACAACGCCAAACATTGCAGCTGAACAGATTGCAAGCACTCCAATCACAGACTTTCTGATATTTGTGTTATGTATCAGCCAGATGCAGATCGTACTGTTTGCAATCAGCGTAATCACACCCATGATGCCTTTTAATAGTCCATTATATCCGGAAGAGAAGTTAAACTGATCTCTTATATAATAGTTGAAAGTCTGATCAAAGCACGTAAAGCCCAGGTTCTGAAGAAGGCAGCATAAAAACAGCACGGTGAACACAGGTGTCAGGAATCCCTTTGCCAGTACAAAGCTGTGAAACGGGTTAAATTCTTTCAATGACATATTATCTCTCAATTCCGCCGATGAATACTTTGCGTCATCAAGACATGCAAACCGGAAAATAAGTCCTGAAACCACCAGCATAATAACCTGTACAATGATTGCAAGATGTGTAAATACTTCCCCCAGCATACCGCCAAGAAAATATCCAAATGCACTTCCCACCATCTGAATCGTCGCAGATGTCGTAAGCCTCTTTGCACGGCTTACGCTGTTCGGCGCTGTATTTACCACATAAGTCATCGTGCAGACAAAACAACCGCCGCATACGATACCGGTCAGTGCCCTCGCGACAAGAAATCCCATCTCCGTTGTCGCCATACCAAAAAGTGCCTGTCCAAATGCGTAACCGCAGCAGGTTATAAGCAGCACTTTGCGGCTCGAAATATATGAGCTGAGCCAGCCCCAGAACGGGGAAAATAAAAAATTAGTAACCAGCTGGGCCGCGAGAGCGAATCCGAACATATAGCTTCCGAGACCAAGTGTCGTAAACAGTGTCGGCGTCACCGGATGCGCGGTGCTGGCCGCCACATTCAGAACGATACACCCCAGAAAAAACATCATTATATTCTTGTCGGACCCTTTATTCCCTTGTGTGCTCATACAAATCCTTTCTGTCAGATCCGTTCACGGATCCAGGTAAAAATATCTTCAAATACTTCCATGCGGTTCGTTTCGTGGAGCAGTTCATGGCGTGCGCCCTGATAGAAGCCCAGTGTCATGTCGGAAACTCCCGTTTTCTCATATCGTTTGCTGACCCGCCTCACACCGGCAGTATCCTCGCCCACCGGATCGCGGTCTCCTGCAAGGATCAGGACAGGCATGTCCGTTCTGATCCGACCCGATTTCTCTGCTCTCGAATCCGCCAGAATTAACCGGAAAAAATCGCGATAGGCTCCGGCTGTGAAGACAAACTGACACAGCAAATCCTCCTCGAAGGACTTCGCGCAGGCCTCCTCTCTTGTGAGCCAGTCATAGGAAGTCTTAGTCGGACGAAATTTCCTGTTATAATTTCCCAGCGACATTTCGTAGAGAAAGCTGCTTCTGTACCGCTCTCCCTTCAGCCTGCAGATCGCGGACGCAAGCAGATTCCCGGCGAATACAAATCCTTCCGGCGGCGCTCCGGTTCCCAGCAGAATCATTCCGTCCGGACCATCCTCATAAACAGATATGTACCGGCGAACCAGAAACGATCCCATACTGTGTCCGAGCAGAAAAAGCTTTTTTCCGGGATACTTTTTCTTACAGTAAATCGTAACTCTGCGAATATCTTTAACAAGAGAAACACTTCCGCCTTCCGTACCGAAATATCCGAAATCATCGTTGTTCACAGCGGTTTTTCCATGTCCAAGATGATCATGTCCAAGTACGGCAACGCCGTGTTCCGCCAGCCATTCAGCAAACTCCCGGTATCGCCCGATATGCTCAATCATTCCGTGTACAAGCTGCACAACAGCGCACACTTCCCCGTCGGGGATCCATTCCATACAGTGAATCCGGTAATTCCGATCACTGGAAGGCAGTAAAAATTCTCTTTCCTTCATAAATACCATGCCTCCGTTCTGAAAGCCGATCATCGACCTGTCTTCCGTTATTATACTATGGACTCCGGCGTACGTCCATATCACTTTTGCTCAAATTCTGTCATATATTTTCGGTAGCGCAGAGGCAGCATTGTCCGCTGACAGACCGGATTTTTCCGCTCTTCGATCGCAATGGACCGAAAAAATACTTTCCACAGATCCACATACGGATCCTTTCGTTTCTGCTCATCGATCCGGGTAAGCTCTTCCTCCGTCATATGCTCCCGGATCAGCCAGCCGCCTTTTCCGGAATGGAGTGCTGCCATGTTGTGGATCTCATCGTAAAGGATCCAGTCCATATCCGGAAACCGATCTGAAAAATGGTCTGCCACAATTTCCAGCACTCGATTCTCCGGACCCACTTTTCCGTAATAAATACCGGATTCAAGGCGTTCAAACCGGCAAAATTCCCGCAGAAAGTGGGCTTCTCTCCCCACATTCCGGTCCATATCAAAGATCTCGTACACGACCGGGTTCTGCAGCATACGTATCGTCTTTCTCCCGTTTTTCAGTCCCAGCACGATAAACCTCAGGATCCGATCAGCCCTCTCAGGGCTTTTATGAAGTGACGCCCGATACAGGCAGACATATGCCTCCTCGGACATAAAGCTCCTGACTTTATTCGCAACTTTCCCCGCTTTCACCGGATCCGCAGGAATCTCCCGGTATTCTGCAAACATCGCAGGCTCGTATTCATCAGTAAGCTCCAGCCGGCACCTTTCCGGCCCCAGACCGCTGGCATAAGCCTCATAGACTCCTGTGAGAATCCCGTCAAAGCTGCTTTCGCATAAAAATACTGTCATCAAGGATCTCCTCCCTTCCTCTCACAGTTCTCCATACAGCGCTTTCACTCCGTCGTCCTTTTCAGGAAGCGCAGATGGCATCCAGTCTTTAAACATAGAAAGCTGCCGGAAACTCTCCTGATTTTCAATCTCCCACACCCGTTTATGTTCCTCCCCGATCAGCTGACTCGTAATATAGTTTTCCTCCATCCGGACCGGCATCATGGTTCTTCCGCCGCAGGTCAGAAAATACACCGCCCGCTTCAGCACCACCCCCATCTTTTTCAGATCCGGAAAAGTCAGCATCCCGGTCCGTCGGGCAATAAGGATTCTTTGGGCGGATCGCACACCGACTCCCGGAACCCGGAGCAGTGTCGCGTAATCGGCAGTCATCGCTTCCACCGGAAACAGCTCCAGATGACGGACTGCCCAGTCACATTTCGGATCCAGAAAGACATTGAAGTTTGGCCTTGCTTCCGAGAGAAGTTCGTCTGCAGTAAAGCCGTAAAACCGAAGCAGCCAGTCAGCCTGGTAAAGCCGGTGTTCCCTCAAAAGCGGAGGCCCCCCGCCCGGCGCAGGCAGACTGCTGTCGGAAACAACAGGCACAAAGGCAGAATAAAACACCCGTTTCAGACGGTAGTTCCGGTACAGCGCCTGCGCCACAGACACCATCTGGAAATCACTTTCCGGCGTGGCGCCGATAATCATCTGTGTACTCTGTCCTGCAGGGACAAATTTCGGCATATCTCTGCGGAGCGCAATTTCATTTTTATTTTCTGAGATTCCGTCCCGGATCCGGCGCATGGGAAGCAGAATATTTTCCCTCGACTTCCCCGGACAGAGCTTCTTTAAGCTTTCCGAAGTCGGAAGCTCCAGATTGATACTCATACGGTCCGCAAGGAAGCCGACTTTTTCAATCAGGACGCTGTCCGCTCCCGGAATCGCCTTCACATGGATATACCCGCGGAATCTGTGCTCCGTTCTCAGTTTCCAGACTGTTTCATACAGTTTCTCCATCGTATAATCCGCGCTTTTCATCACCCCGGAGCTTAAAAACAGCCCTTCAATATAGTTTCTTCTGTAAAATTCCATTGTAAGTTCACAGATCTCGTCCGGCGTAAAGGCTGTCCTCACAACATCGTTGGAACAGCGGTTCACACA
>JALEWG010000252.1 GCA_022788065.1 Lachnospiraceae bacterium
AATTGTCACTCATTTTTCAGGCCTCTTTCCATATCTTCCAAAATCATATCACAATTTGGCCGAATCCGCAACGCGGCATTTTTACAGGAACCGGTACCGCAGGGAAGCGATCGATATTTCATTTCCCGGATTTAGCGCGCATGTCTCGTTCGCGTTTAAAATTCTCCCGTCTACCGATGTACCGTTGGTGGAATTGAGATCTGTGATCGTATATCCGCCTTCTGCTTCTTCTATTTTTACATGAAGTCTGCTGATCCCCGGAAAATCCAAACAAAAATCAGAAAGTTCTCTGTTTTTACCGATCAGAAACGGCATGTAAGAAATCCGGATCGGCGGGCCTCCGTTCAGAGGAACCAGCTGCCTCCCTTCCCGGTTCACAGGATTGTCCGTAAGCAGTATCGTCTGCATTTCTTCCTCCTCTGTCTCATTATCCCACTCTTTCCTGTCGTGCTCACAGTCTGAGCACAGTTCAGGTAATTCACGCAGCCATTCCCCGATTTCCCCGGCAGCCGTCATGTTTTCTGTTTCCAGGTCTTCCTTTCCTGTGATCGTCGTGGTTTCTTTCTCTTCTGCCGCAAGATCCCTGCCGTGTATCAGGAGAAAGAGCATGACCAGAATTCCTTCGCTTCCTGCAAACATCGGCCATCTGACCGCCAGCTCCTCTATCCCCCAGAAAAGAACTGCCGCCGCGGGAAGTCCGATCATCAGGAGCAGAATGGCGATTTTAAGAGGCAGAAGTCCGGTTTTCAGGCTCCGTAACATTGTCTCCGGAATTCGTTCATCCTCCGTTTCCATCCGTTTTTCTTTTTCCGGACCGGGTTCCTCCAGTGGCTGGAAAAGTTTTTCCGAAAATCCGGAAACCGGCTCTGCAGGTGCCGGATCCTGCTCCGGATCCTCACCGAACTGCTCCAGACACCGGATCATATCTTCCATTCCGAAATTTTCTTTCTGGCATTCCTGAAAAATGGAAAAGGCCAGGACAACGGCCTCGCCGTCATGATGATTGACATGATTCAGAAAATACCGGGTCAGCTCGCGAAACGCTGACTCAAAATCCGCATAGTTCCCAGGGATCAGGCAGAATCCGCACCGGAAAGAATCCGGTTCCAGATAAATGGCTTCCGGCTCCAGGCAGATCTGGTTCTCGTCCAGCAGATACCGCTCCATCTGCCGCAGCGTAAACAGAAGATCATAGAATACCGTCCTGAGTTCCGCTGCTTTAATGTTCCTGCGTTCCAAAATTCGTCCCAGAGGCTGACGGGAAGTGATATCATAATAGTACTTTTTCTCTCCGTTGACTGACTTTTCCTGAAACGGGAGCAGACCGGGGATCCGGTTTCCCGCCAGCATGCGAACTGTATATTTTTCACTTCTCCCCGGTTCCGGCCGCACCACCATATAGTTCCGGTTCATCTCCCGTTTGTATTCCACTCCATCCATCTGCCAGTTCCTTTCCGATTCTTCCGGCCGCCTCCAGCCCGCGGAGGAATTCTCCCGCCCGGAATGTGTCTGCTTCCATCGAAAGAGACCATTTTCCCGCTTCCGCTCTGCCGGTCGTCCGCATGCTGCCTTTATGGATTTCCAGCCGGTATTGTTCTGCCGAAACACCCGAATTCCCCATGGATTCTGCATGCTCTTCCAGTTTTTTGATCTCTGGACTGTCCCCGGCCGCGTAACGTGCCTGTTCCAGTGCCTCTTCCAGAATCATGGCGCCCGTGACCTCACTGTAAAGCCGGACAGAATACCGGATCAGAAAACCGTATGTCATCAGAATGATCCCGAGAAGAAAGGCCGCCTCCACAGTAAACGCTGCAGGATACGTTTTCAGTGAAACGCGATCCAGATCCCGCCGGGAAGCAGAAACGGTAGAAACGGAAGCTTCCGCTTTCTGACTGATTTTCCGCTGCGAAAGGAGCCTGCAAACAGCATAAGACAAAACAGAAAACAGAGCGTAAGCCCCGATCCTGCCAGCATCACATTTTCCCGTGATTCCAGGAAAAGTCCCGTTATAATAAAAAACCATCCGTCTCCCACCCCGATTCCTCCTGAAGTCAACTTGCCTGCCGCCAGAAAAAGAAGGCCCACCGCCGCAGAAAAAAGCGTGTCCGGCCAGACACCCCCACCAAAAAGGCAGGCTGCAATTCCCACACAAGTACATGCCGTTAAAAACCGCCCGTCAAGACACCTGCTTTTTATATCCTGGAAAGCAGCAACACAGAGAATTATCAGGAATATTATTTTTTTCACTGCGCTCTTCCTCTCCTTCTGGCACAGTAGGAGCATTCCCCGAGCGCCTCCACCTCGGAAAGCGGCACCTTCCTGACATACGAGTTCATGGAACTGCAGGTTTTACTGCTGTGATAATGCTTTCCTTCATCTGTTATGTAAACCTGACTGACATCGGTATCTTCCTTCATACAGATCGAACAGGCGCGAAAGCGATTTCCGTACGAATTGCTCATCGCTAACGCCTCCGCAAGAGAGACGCATCTGTAATCATTGGAAATATAATGGCAGTCCCGGTATCTGTGATACCGGCTCATCTTTGCTCCCACATACACCATTTCTTCTTCCTCCTCATTCCCGCTTTCCGCGCTGTA
>JALEWG010000114.1 GCA_022788065.1 Lachnospiraceae bacterium
AAATCTCTGCGGCGGCACATTGGGGGCACCACCTTGCGTCGCCTAACAAAAGTTATTGATGCCTGAAAGGAGTAAATTATGAAGACAGCATTAACAATCGCCGGAAGTGATTCCAGCGGAGGCGCCGGAATCCAGGCCGACATTAAGACCATGATCGCAAACGGGGTATACGCCATGAGCGCGATCACGGCACTGACAGCCCAGAATACAACCGGCGTCCAGGGAATTTTCGAGGTAACGCCCGAATTCCTGGAACAGCAGATCGACAGCATTTTCACGGATATCCGTCCCGACGCCGTGAAGATCGGAATGGTTTCTTCCGAGGGACTGATCAAATCCATTGCGAAGAAGCTGACAGAGCATAAGGCGGAAAATATCGTGGTGGATCCGGTCATGGTGGCAACCAGCGGTTCCAAACTGATCAGCGACGACGCCATCGGAGCGTTGAAAGAGTATCTTCTGCCCATGGCGACCGTTCTCACGCCCAATATTCCGGAAACCGAGGTTCTCTCCGGGATGGCGGTGAAGACGCCGGAGGATATGATCACGGCTGCAAAATATATCAGCGAAACGTACCACTGCGCGGTTCTCTGCAAGGGAGGCCACCAGTTAAACGACGCCAACGACCTGCTTTACCGGGACGGCGGTTACCGGTGGTTCAACGGAAAACGCATTGACAATCCCAACACACACGGAACCGGCTGCACCTTATCCAGCGCCATTGCCTCCAACCTGGCAAAGGGATATGATCTGGATACGGCGGTGGAGCGCGCGAAAGCATATATTTCCGGCGCGCTGGCAGCCATGCTGGATCTGGGACAGGGCTCAGGTCCTATGGACCACGGATTTGATTTCAGAGGCAAAGGCTTCGCGGGGTGATAACTATGACGACAACCGAGAGACTTTTGGAAGCCACAGAGGAACTCTGGGCGGAATACAATGCCCACCCCTTTGTGAAAGGGATTGCCGACGGCAGCCTGGATAAAGAGAAATTCAAATATTACATGATACAGGATTACCGGTATCTGATCGACTATACAAAGGTGTTCGCGGTCGGCGCCGCAAAGGCTGACGATCTGGAAGCCATGCGGCTTTTTGCAGGCTACACCCACGCGATCCTAAACGGGGAGATGAGCATCCACAAGGCCTACATGAAGCGGCTCGATATTACGGAGGAAGAGGCGGAGCATACGCCTTCGGCGCTGGACAATATTTCCTACACGTCATACATGCTGCGGATCGCTTACGAGGAAGGTCCGGCGGAGGTGGCCGCAGCCATTCTCTCCTGCGCCCTGAGCTATGAGGTTATCGCTAAAAAGATCGTGGAGGAAAATCCCGGCGCGCTCACCCATCCGTTTTACGGCGAGTGGGTATCCGGATATGCCGCGGAAGAATATCACGACCAGAACGTGGTTCTGATCGATCTGATGAACCGGCTTTCGGAGGGATACTCCGAAAAGAAGCTGGCGCACCTGACAGAGATCTTCACGGTCTGCTCCCGGTACGAAATGGCGTTCTGGGACATGGCGTGGGAAATGAGGCGGTAGGACATGCTGACCTTTGACAATGTGTGCTTTCAGTATGACTCCGAAGATTTTTCCATCATTGACCATCTGTCTTTTACTGTAAAACAGGGAGAATTTGTCTCAGTCATCGGCGCCTCCGGCTGCGGAAAAAGCACCGTGTTCCGGCTGGTAAACAAGCTCCTCACTCCGTCCTCCGGAGAGATCCTGGTGGATGGAAAAAACATTCAGGGGCTTAAGAGCTACTGCGGCTACATGCCCCAGCACGATCTGCTGTTTCCATGGAGGACCGTGAAGGAGAATGTGAAGCTGCCCATGGAGATCGTCGGCGGATACACGAGAGCGGAAATGGACGAAAAAGCCGAGCATGCGTTAGAGTCCGTGGGCTTAAAGGACTGGGGAAACAAGGCTCCCAGGGAGCTCTCCGGCGGCATGCGCCAGCGTGCGGCTTTCGCGCGGACCGTGCTGACCGGCTCGGATCTGCTTCTTTTAGATGAGCCGTTTTCGGCACTCGACTACCTGACCAGACTGTCCATGCGGGAATGGCTTCTGGAGCAGTGGGAGAGGGAGCAGAAAACCGTTCTCTTCATCACCCACGATGTGGAGGAGGCCGTCTTTTTATCCAGCCGGATCTTGGTGGCGGAGGAATCCCCGATTACGTATTTAAAATCCATCGAGGTTCCCGCAGGCTATCCCAGGACCCGCGAGGAGTTAAAGCGGCCGGAGATCGTGGAGCTCAAGGAGCAGCTGATCGGCATGTTAAGGAGGAAAACGGCATGAAAAAAGGAATGAGAAACCCGAATCTTCCGGCGGCGATCCTGGTGTTTGCGCTACTCATGGTATGGCAGGGCGCGGCCATGGGGATCGACGCGGCCTATATCCTTCCGTCGCCGGTTCAGGTTCTGGTGAGACTCTGGGAGCTTCGGGAGCCTTTATTCAAAGCGCATCTTCCGGCGACCATGTCGGTGGTGGCTGTGGGCCTTCTGATCTCTGTTGTGCTGGGGCTTGGTCTTGCGGTGCTGATGGACGTGAGCGAGACGGCGGAAAAGGCGCTTTATCCGTTGATCATCGCCTCTCAGACCATCCCGACGACGGCGCTGGCTCCGCTTTTTGTGCTCTGGTTCGGCTACACGATCTGGAGCAAGGTGCTGGTGACGGTGTTGATCACCTTTTTCCCGATCACGATCACGGTTTTTGACGGGTTCAAATCGGTGAAGAAAGAGATGGAGGAGCTGCTGTTCACGTTCGGCGCGGATAAGCGTCAGATCTTTTTTAAACTGAAGGTTCCGGCTGTGCTGCCGTGCTTTTTCTCCGCCATAAAAATGGCCGTGCCGTTATCTATTATCGGGGCCGCCATCGGCGAGTGGCTGGGCGCGCAGAGCGGGCTGGGATACTTCAGCCGGAGAATGATGACACAGTTGGACGGTGCGGGCGTGTTTGCGCCGATCCTGCTGCTTTCCGTGGCTGCCATGGTGTTCGTGGCATTCGTGTCAGCGCTGGAAAAGAGACTCATTCACTGGAGAAGCGATTTATAAGATATATATATTGAAGAAAAGAGAGGAATTACATAGATGAAAAAGACAAAACGGATTGCTGCGGCAGTTCTTGCGGCAGCTGTATTCAGTGCGGCTCTGGGGGGCTGTGCGGCAAAGAAAACGACCGAAACAGCGGCGGCTCAGACCACTGTCGCGGAAGCCAAAGCAGCAGAGACAAAAGCAGCGGAGACCAAAGCTGCAAAAGAAGAAAAAAAGGAACTCCGCGAGATGAATGTGGTGCTGGACTGGTATCCCAACGCCATCCATACCTTTATCTATACAGCCATCGAGCGCGGCTACTACGAGGAAGAGGGACTTGACGTGAAGATCCAGTTCCCGGCAAACGATAACGACGCGCTGGCGCTTGTGGCGGCCGGAAGAGCCGAGATCGGCCTGTATTACCAGCAGGATATCATTCAGGCTGTCGCGAACCAGAAAGCCGGGATCCGCTCCATCGGAGCCGTGGTACAGTCCCCGCTCAACATCATTCTGGCGTTAAAGGATAAGAATATCAAGAGTCCCAAGGACCTGGTGGGAAAGACGGTCGGCTACGGCGGAACTGTTCTGAGCGAGGCGCTTGTGAAATGTATGATGGAGAACGTGGGAGCGGACGCTTCGGACGTGAATCTGATCAATGTGGGCTTTGAGCTCATGAGCTCCATGACCACAGGAAACGTGGACGCCACCATCGGCTGCCTTGTGAACCACGAGGTTCCGCAGCTGGAGGAAGAGGGCTTTGAGGTGGATTACTTCATGGTGAACGGATACGGGATCCCCAACTATTACGAAGCCGTTTTCCTCACGAACAATGAAATGATTGAAAACGAGCCGGAAGCGGTGGCCGGATTTTTACGCGCCTCCAGAAAAGGCTTTGACGATTTTAAGAACGATCCGGACGGCTGCCTGAAAATCTTAATGGACAACCAGAACGAGGAGAACTTCCCGCTGTCCCAGGACGTGGAGGAGAAATCCTGCCAGACGCTTCTTCCGCTCATGGAGACCTCCGACGCTGCATTCTTAAGTCAGACAGAGGAATGCTGGCAGGAGAATATCGACTGGATGTTTGAAAATGGACTGATCGAAAAGAAAGTGGACGTTTCCGACGTCATGGCTGTGATCGAAAAATAAAAACAGAATAAAAAGGAAAAATCCCTCGACCGGACGCGTCGGGGGATTTTTCGATGGGTAATTTTTAAGAAAGCAGCCTGAATGGTTGAAGGGGGTCCATACAGGGGGTGTACTTCCTCAGTCAGCCAGAGTACTGACGCATTTATTATAAGTGGTGGGCCCCATATAGTCCAATTGAATATTAAAATTTCAGGTTCCGGAAAATATAGAAAAAACAAATAAGTTACAGTTCCGGGTCCGTATGGGCGAAGGCGACTGCCAGTGCGGGCATGGAGAATCCGATGGTCACAGTGAGAGGCACTGTGACCGGAAAAAGGAGAAGCTGCCCGAGCAGAAAGAATGCCGCCAGAAGGAGAGCCGGAATCGTCTTCCGGATCCGCAAAAGCGCGTCAGACGTAGCCTGTGAAAAAAGCGTTCTCATCGATTCGTCCGTGGCTGTCACGGTTTTTTTTCCCCAGTCAGTTTCTTTTACGAAGCGTGGGAACAGATGAATCATGACGCCCCAGAAGAAAAACAGTACGATCAGGGACAGGGAAGCAAACGGGATATAAACGGGCTGCGCGGAGATCATGCGGCTGTACAGGAAAAAACCGGTTCCGAAAACAAGGCAGACAGCCAGTGTGAGGAGTCCGGACGGCAGTGCACGCAAAAAACAGGCGCGGAACGTATTCAGGTAGAGCGCAGAAGCCCGCTCCTGGGGAAGGTCATCTTTTACAAGCGCATTGGTGCAGAACAGGAGCGCGGTTAACGCAGGACCGATGGTGATGATCGGAACACAGGTAAACAGGAACAGAACATTCCATTTCACAAGAGTAAAGAGTCCGTCGGAGATCGTCTCTCCGATCCGCTTTAAGATCTGCTTTCCGGAGGGTCCCGGAGCAGGAGTTACAGTCTGATTCAAAACAGTCGCCTCGCTTTTTCTTTTTCCTTTACTATATAGAACGCACGGTCTTTTTGCAAGTAAAAACAGCATAGAACGGGAAAATGACCGTGAAAAATGACGGAAAAGAGAAAAATAACGGGGTTAAACGGAAAAACGGCCAAAATGAGTAGTAAAACTGCACAAAGAAAAATGGAAAAATCCGGCAAAATAACAGTTTTTGCATTAGAGGTAAAATAATGCTTGCAAAATCTTCTGGAAAAGTATAACATAATACCATAAGGATTTGGAAACGTTTCCAAATAGAAAACAGGCGGGCGACCCGCTGTACAAGTTCATTATCACCACTATCAAAACGGGAGGGTATTTTATGAAGAAGAGATTAATGGCACTTGCTCTCTGCGGAGCTATGGGCGCATCTTTACTGACCGGATGCGGAAGCTCCACAAAGGAAACTGCAGCAGCAACAACCGCAGCCGCAGCGACAGAAGCAGCAAAGACTGAGGCAGCAACGACTGCAGCCGCAACTGAGGCTGCAAAGAAGGAAGCGAAAGGTTCTGTATATTATCTGAACTTCAAACCGGAGCAGGATGCTCAGTGGCAGGAACTGGCAAAGGCTTACACAGAGGAGACCGGCGTTCCGGTAACCGTTGTTACAGCAGCTTCCGGTAACTACGAGACCACTCTTATGAGTGAAATGGGCAAGAGCGGCGCGCCGACTCTGTTCCAGGTAAACGGTCCGGTTGGCCTTGCAAACTGGAAAGATTACTGCTACGACCTGTCCGGCTCTGATATCTACGGCGAGCTGACAAGCGATGGCTTTGCATTAAAGGATGGCGATGCTGTTGACGGTATCGCATACGTAATCGAGTCCTACGGTATCATTACCAACAAGACTCTCTTAGAGAAGGCCGGATACAGCGTTGACGATATCAAGTCCTTCGATGATTTAAAGAAGGTTGCTGAGGATATCACAGCACGTTCCGCAGAACTCGGATTCTCCGCTTTCTCCTCCGCAGGTATGGATGGCTCCTCCGACTGGAGATTTAAGACTCACCTTGCAAACCTTCCGATCTACTTCGAGTATCAGGCGGATGGCATCGGCGCAACCGACGCGATCAAGGGCTCCTATCTTGACAATTACAGAGCGATCTGGGATCTTTATATCAACAACAGCACCTGTGCTCCGGCTGAGCTGGCTGCAAAGACAGGTGATGACTCCAGAAACGAATTCCTGGCAAGCAAGGCTGTCTTCTTCCAGAACGGTTCCTGGGAATACGGCAACCTGACCGGCGACGGCAAGTTCACAGACGATGATCTGACCATGATCCCGATCTACATCGGCGCAGGCGATGAGGCAAATCAGGGTCTCTGCACAGGTACTGAGAACTACTGGTGCGTAAACGGCCAGGCAGGCGAAGATGACATTCAGGCAACTCTGGATTTCATGTACTGGTGCGTAACATCTGAAAAAGGTACAAACACAATGGCAAACGAGATGGGATTTGTTATCCCGTTCAAGAAAGCTGCCGAGTCTCCGAACCTGTTCGTAAAGGTTGATAAGGAACTGACAGCTGCCGGCAAGAATCCGGTATCGTGGAACTTCACAACCATGCCGTCTGAAGAGTGGAAGAACGGCGTAGGTTCCGCACTGACCGCATACGCTGCGGATCAGACAGATGCTAACTGGGATGCAGTTGTCAAAGCATTCGTTGACGGCTGGGCTACCGAATATGCACTTGCCAATCCGTAATCCGGGTCTTCTTATCAGTCATAATATTTCTGCATACATGAAGTAAGTAACCTGAAACAGGGGCGGGCAAGTGACTTGCCTGCCCCCGTTTGTTTTCCGGGACCGGAAGAATGCCGGAAAAGTACCGGAAATATCTGAAAGAAAGGAGCGTTTTCATGGAAAAAGCGCTGAAGAAGTATTCACCGATCTTCGTGCTGCCCACGCTGCTTGCATTTATTATCGGATTCATCATTCCGTTCGCGGAGGGACTTTATCTTTCCTTCTGCCAGTTCACAACTGTAAAAAATGCCAAGTGGGTAGGACTTTCCAACTATAAGAGAGTTTTTACGGATCAGTCATTTATTGACTCCCTCGGATTCACGGTTTCCTTCGCGGTTGCCGCGATCATCCTGATCAATGTGATCGCTTTCGGGCTTGCCCTCTTACTGACCCGCAAATTAAAGGGAACCAATATCTTCCGTACTGTATTCTTCATGCCGAACCTGATCGGCGGTATCGTTCTCGGCTACATCTGGCAGATCCTCATCAACTGTGTGCTTTCCATCGTGGGACAGCCGCTTCTGGCGCTCAACAAAGAGGCCGGATACTGGGGCCTGATCATTCTGACCTGCTGGCAGCAGATCGGTTACATGATGATTATTTACATAGCCGGACTGCAGAACGTGCCGGACGACCTGATCGAGGCCGCCCAGATCGACGGAGCTTCCGCCTGGAAGACACTCTGGAAGGTAAAACTGCCGATGGTAATGCCCTCCATTACGATCTGTGTATTCCTGACACTGACCAACTCCTTTAAGCTGTTTGACCAGAACCTGGCCCTCACAGCCGGCGATCCGAACCATATGACCGAGATGCTGGCTCTCAACATCTACCAGACCTTCTACGCGCGCGCAGGCGCCCAGTGGAAAGGACTCGGCCAGGCTAAAGCCGTTATTTTCTGTATCCTTGTCATTGTGATCGCACTGGCACAGCTTAAGGCAACCCGTTCCAAGGAGGTGCAGCAGTAATGAAAAAGCGCAGAAATACGATCGATATGGTATGGACTGTGATTCTTTCCGTCGCATCCATCCTTTACATGTATCCGATCATCATGATCCTCTTCAACTCGTTAAAGAAAGAAACCTCCATCACGACGGCCGGAGCGTTCACGCTCCCGACGTCGGAGAGCTTCGCAGGACTGGAAAACTATGTGAATGCGATCCAGTCCAAAGGATTCCTGCAGAGCCTCGGTTACAGCCTTTTAATCACCATCAGCTCGGTTGCGGCGATCCTGCTTTTCTGTTCCATGTGTTCCTGGTTCATTACGCGTGTGCGCGGTAAATTCTCTTCCGGATTATACATGCTGTTCGCGTTCTCCATGGTCGTGCCGTTCCAGATGGTTATGTTCACATTGTCCCAGACGGCAGATATGCTGAAATTAAATACTCCGTGGAACATCTGGATCATCTATCTCGGCTTCGGTGCAGGCCTTGCCGTGTTCATGTTCGCCGGGTTTATGAAGTCCATTCCGTTAGAGGTGGAGGAAGCCTCCATGATCGACGGATGCAACCCGATCCAGACCTATTTCCTGATCGTTATGCCCATGTTAAAGCCGACGATGGTTTCCGTCGGAATCCTGGAGGCCATGTGGGTATGGAATGACTACCTCCTTCCGACGCTGGTTCTGGATATTAAGAAATACAAGACGATTCCGATGCTTATCCAGTACTTCCGGGGCAGCTACGGACGAGTGGAAATGGGACCGATGATGGCATGTATCATGCTGACCGTAATCCCGATCGTTATCGTTTACCTGCTGGGTCAGAAACACATCATCAAGGGCGTTGCCGCAGGAGCTGTCAAGGGCTGATGGCGATGACCATAAAAGATATTGCGAGGGAATCCGGTTATGCAGTGGGAACTGTCTCCCGCGTGTTAAATAACCATCCGGACGTGTCCGACACGGCCCGGGAACGGATCATGGAAGTGGTGGAGAAGCACCACTTTCGCCTGAACAATAATGCGAAGCATTTAAAACAGCAGGCCAGCAACGGAATCGCGATCATTGTAAAAGGCTCCCAGAACATGCTGTTCGCCTCCATCATGGGGCAGATGCAGAAAATGATCCGGGAAAAAGGATATGCCTGCCTGATCTATTACATTGACGAGACAGACGACGAGCTGGAACAGGCCCTTCAAGTCATCCGGGAGAGAAGGCCCATGGGGATCCTGTTTCTGGGAAGCAATCTGGAATATTTCAGAGACCGGTTTTCCCAGGTTTCCATCCCATGTGTGCTGGTGACCAACTCGGCAGAGACCCTTGAATTTTCCAATCTCTCCAGTGTCAGCACCGACGACTCGAAGGCAGCGGAGGCGGCGATCGAGCACTTGATCGGACTTGGGCACACGAAGATCGGCGTCCTTGGGGGACAGATCGAAAAATCACGGGCCGCATTTACTCGTTATGTGGGCTGCAGAAGAGCGTTCAATGCCCATGAGATCCCATTCTCGCCGGAGGAGCAGTATGAGTCAGCACTGTTTTCCATGGCGGAAGGGTATGAGGCGATGGAGCGGCTTCTTGATAAAATGCCGGACCTGACCGCGGTGTTCGCAATGGCGGATGTGATGGCCCTCGGAGCGATCCGGGCCATCGTGGACCGTGGACTTCGGGTTCCGGAGGATATCTCTGTGGTGGGATTCGACGGAATCGAGCTGGGGAGCTATCTGACGCCGAAGCTTACCACCATAAGACAGGAAAGAGAACAGATTGCGGCTAGAAGCGTGGAACTGCTGTTAGACAGTATCGGAGAGGGAGCGGGAGCCGTTCATGAACTGGTTCCGTTCCGCATCATTTCTGGGGAGAGTACCAGAAAGCTCAAATAGGAGGATTTATTCATGGCTGGTATCACATTTAAAAACGTGGTAAAAACATATGACAACGGCGTTACCGTTGTTCCGAACCTGAATCTTGAAATCAAAGATAAAGAATTTGTTGTGCTGGTTGGACCGTCCGGATGCGGAAAGTCCACAACGCTCCGCATGATCGCGGGTCTGGAGGATGTGACCTCCGGTGATCTTATGATCGGTGACCGCCGTGTCAACGATGTGGCTCCGAAGGATCGCGATATCGCGATGGTATTCCAGAGCTACGC
>JALEWG010000002.1 GCA_022788065.1 Lachnospiraceae bacterium
CGTTGCCGCACCGGAGGAGGGCTATCAGCTCAGAAAGCACGGGATCCGAAAAGGAATCCTTGTTCTCGGCGTTACGCCTACCGGGCAGTATGAGCGCATGATCCGGGAGGAGATCCGCCCGGCTGTCTTTACAATGGAGCAGGCTCGCGGACTGTCTCAGAAAGCCGAAAAGCTGGGGAAAGAAGCAAAGATCCATATCGCGGTCGATACGGGAATGAGCCGTATCGGACTTACGCCGACAGAAGATTCCGCCGATCTCGTAAAGAGAATCAGTGACCTTCCGGGAATCCGGATCGAGGGACTGTTCACTCATTTTGCAAGGGCCGACGAGGAGGACAAAGGACCGGCAGAAAAACAGCTGGAGAAGTTTTTGAACTTCGATGCCATGCTTAAGGCCCGCGGCGTGCAGATTCCGGTGCGCCACTGTTCCAACAGCGCGGGGATCGTGGACCTTAAAAAAGCCAATCTGGATGCGGTCCGCGCCGGGATCACGGTGTACGGCCTGTATCCGTCCGACGAGGTGGAGAAGGCGCGGGTTCCGCTTAAGCCTGCCATGGAGCTTAAGAGCTTTGTCACATATGTGAAGGAGATTCCCGCCGGTACAGAAGTCAGCTACGGCGGAACATTCCGGTCTGAGGCGCCCATGAAGATCGCCACGGTGAGCGTCGGATATGGCGACGGTTATCCCAGAAATCTTTCGGGAAAGGGATATGTTCTCGTTAAAGGAACGAGAGTCCCGATCCTCGGAAGAGTCTGCATGGACCAGCTGATGATCGATGTGACGAAGCTTCCTGATGTCTGTGTCGGAACAGAAGTGACACTCCTCGGAACAGACGGGGATGAGACGATCACAATGGAGGAGCTGGCTGCGGTGAGCGGCGGCTTCCATTATGAGATCCCCTGTGTCATCGGAAAACGCGTTCCGCGCGTCTATGTTTCAGGCGACAGAGTGGTCGGTACCATGACATATGAGGACGGCGAATACGAGGGATTTTAGGCGCAATTTCTTCAGTGCTGCATAAGATAATCATATAGTGTCAATACTATCGGTACAGGATCCGGACGGGTCCTCAAAACCGAAAGCGGAGAGTGAGACGATTGATTATCAGACGCGGAGATATTTATTATGCGGATCTAAGGCCGGTTGTGGGCTCGGAACAGGGCGGCGTGCGGCCGGTCCTTATTATACAGAATGACGTGGGAAATAAACACAGTCCGACGGTGATCTGTGCGGCGATCACATCGAAAATGAACAAGGCAAAGCTCCCCACCCATGTGGAGCTGAGCGCCAGACAGTGTGATATGGTCCGGGATTCGGTGATTCTTCTGGAGCAGCTTCGCACCATTGACAAGCAGAGGCTAAGGGAAAAGATCTGTCATATTGACGGCGAATTGCAGGAAAAGGTGAATGAAGCCCTGAAGATCAGCCTGGAGCTCCTTACATAGCGGGATATTCAGGCAGAGAGGACCCGAAGAAGAGAAAGTATCAGATTCGGTAAAAGATTCTTAAAAGTCAGCAAAAAATCGCGGCCCCGGAAGACGGGAACCGCGATTTTTACGTGGTGCTGTAATTGAAACTTCGGATCGATTTCTATTTCAGATACTGATCCATCCAGGTTAAGATCTCAGTCATGCGGTCGATCCGGTTCTCCGGTTTTCCGCCGCGGGAAAGCTCGTGGTTTTCCCCGTGGAACAGGCACATCTTGGCCGGACAGCCGTTTCTCTTGATGGCGCTGAACATGGCAATTCCCTCTGCCATGTAGCAGCGGTAGTCCTCGTCGGAGTGGATGAACAGAGTCGGGGTCTTGCAGTTCGGCGCGTATTTAAGCGGAGACTGCTCCCAGAGAAGCTCCGGAGTCGTTCTAGTGTTGCCGCCCTGGTTGTTTAAAATAAAGGTATGGCCAATATCGGAGTTATGTTCGAAGGAAACCCAATTGGCGATGGAACGCTGGGAAGCGCCGGCAGCAAACCGGTCTGTGTGTCCGATGATCCAGTTGGTCATGAAACCGCCGTAGGAACCGCCTGCCACGCCCACGCGCTTCGCATCGATTGCCGGATAGTTCTTTAATACTTCATCAGTGAAATCCATCAGGTTGCGGTAGTCCACGGTACCGTAGATACCGTTGATGTTTCCGAAATCGGTTCCGCGTCCGTCAGAGCCTCTTGGATTGCAGTAGAATACGAAGTAACCGGCATTTGCCCATACCTGCATTTCATTGTGGTAGACGTCGGAGAAGACGGTGCGCGGGCCTCCGTGGATGTGGAGGATCGCCGGGTAGGTCTTTCCTTCCTCGTAATCTGCCGGCTTCATTACCCAGCCGTGGATCTCATAGCCGTCGCTTGCAGTAAAGGTGAGCGGTTCCGGCACGCTTACGGAATATTCGGAGAGAAGTGCGCCGTTGAAGTCGGTGATCTGCTCGCCGTCGAGGTAGAGCTCCGCGAGCTTCAGGCCCTGGAGCTCACAGCTTACAATGTGTTCGCCGCTGCAGTCGAAGCTGTCACAGCTGCTTCCCTTTGTAAGGCTGTCAGAGATGTTTCCATCCTTGTCCAGTTTTCTGAGCCATGCATAGTCATTGACTGTGGATACGAAGTAGAAATCACCGTTTACAAGCTTCTGGAGACGTCCGGAACCGTATCTTGCGTCGGAGCCCACAGAACCGGAGCCGATAGAGGCGTCGTAGGATACAAAGTGGGTCAGGGATTTATCCTGTAAGTTCAGCTTGTAGAATTCGCAGTATTTTGTGGTATCCGCAGCATTCGGCTCCAGAGCGGCCACAAGAGCCTCGTTCTCATTTAACAGCTCGATCGTGCCGGTGTAGCGGGTCTCCGGCTCCAGCATGGTCTCGGTCTCGCCGGTCTTCAGATTGTAGAGATAGA
>JALEWG010000164.1 GCA_022788065.1 Lachnospiraceae bacterium
GGATAAACTTTTAAGGAAGATCGGTCTGTCGGGTCGAAGTATCGTTCCGCTGCTGATCGGCTTTGGATGTACGGTTCCTGCGGTGATGTCCACCAGAACACTTCCATCCGGAAGAGACCGCCGCATGACGATCCTTTTGACGCCATTTATGAGCTGCACGGCAAAGCTTCCTATTTTCGCGTTTTTCGTGAGCGCGTTTTTCCCGGGAAACGGCGGACTGATTATGACCGGACTCTACGTATTCAGTATTGCGGTCGGAATCCTGATTGCATTCCTTTTTAAGAATACATTGTTCAAAGGAGAGGCTGTTCCGTTCGTCATGGAGCTTCCGAATTACCGCATGCCGGGAGTGAAGAATGTTGCGCAGCTTTTGTGGGAAAAAGCCAGAGATTTTCTGACCAGGGCGTTCAGTGTCATCCTGATCGCGACGATCGTCGTATGGTTCCTGCAGAGCTTTGACATGCACCTGAATCTTGTGGAGGATTCTTCATTAAGCATTCTTGCCATGATCTCCGGCGTTCTGGTTCCTCTCTTCAGACCGCTGGGACTTGGTGACTGGAGAATCGTCACGTCTTTAATCAGCGGATTTATGGCAAAGGAAAGTGTGGTCTCCACGATGGAGATCCTGTTTGCGGACGGAATCACGACGGCTCTCAGTCAGACGTCGGCAGCATCCATGCTGATTTTTTCCCTGCTATACACGCCTTGTGTCGCGGCGATCGCATCCATACGGCGGGAGCTTGGCGGGAAATGGGCTGCGGGTGTTGTCTTCTGGCAGTGCTTTGTCGCCTGGGTAACGGCTTTTCTGGTACGGCTTGTACTTCTCAGAATGGGGATGGGAATGTGATGAATGTTGCAGATATGATTATGATCGTGATACTTTGCTTCGCCGTCTTCGGCGCTCTAAGAATTATATACCGGAATAAAAAGGCCGGGAAGACCTGCTGCGGAGGAGACTGTGCGCGCTGTATGCGGATGTGCCACGGAAAATCCTGTGGCAGGGAACCTGAAACATGATGAGAAATCCGCGGAATCGACCCGTGGATTTCTTTCATTTGTTGTAAGAAAAGGTTAATGTATGAAAGAGGGAAACATGTTATAATAGTCATGGAATCAGTATTTCAGAGATGAAAGGGAATTTGAAAAAGCGGAGGATAGTATGAACAGAAAAAAATATTGGGGAACGGCTGTGCTCGTCCTGATTCTGCTCATGGCTGCGGTCTTCGGAGGAGTCCGGTATTATCAGAAAATTAACGAAGCTGGTAAAGGAAACGATAGTATCGCCATCATCGGAGGGGCTGACGGCCCGACGTCCATTTTTATTGCGGGAAAGATTGGAAACCCGCCAGATACGGTAAAGACAGAAGAACCCGGTACTTCCTGGGAATCGTATGTAGCGGAGGCTGTGTTCACGGAAAACCGCGGCAAGTATACAGATGAAGAGTTTTGCGGAGAAGGCCATCTGATCCTCGGACAGGAAGAGGACGGAACACGCACGGTCATTTACGCGCTTACCATGTACGGGGAATATCAGTTCCAGAACGGCAATTTTGTAAAAGAAGCCGGAACCGGAGTGATCCCTGTGGTTCTGACGTATCGAAAAAACGATGACGGGACCTATATGCTGGAATCCTATGAGGCGCCGGAGGATGGAAGCGGATACCTGGATTCGGCTCACCGTCTGTTTCCGGAGAAACTCTGGGAGAGCTGTATCTCACCTTCTGAGGGAAACCACGCTTTCTTAAAAGAGCAGGAGCAGAACGGCGCCAGGGCTTATCTGGAAACGCTGGGACGCGTGGCGCCTGTCGGAGAATACGCCGACTTCGAATACCATCTTCTGACGGAGGAGGGCGTAAGCGTCGAGGTATCCAACCGGCTGATCTGCGACAGGGAACTGTCCTGTTATCCTGGCTGGGTCGGAAATCTGGAACGGCTGGAGGAGGGAGTCCGGTACATTTATCAGACAGAAGTGGACAAGGTAAACGGACGAATCCGGTATATAAAGAAAAATATGGATACAGGCAGTACGGTAGAATCAAGGGAATTTAATTTGAAAACGGGAGATCCTGTATAGTGAGGATGAACGAAATGAAAATGAAATACAGAAATATTGTTTTTGATATGGGAAATGTACTGATAGGATTTGATCCGGTCCGGGTGGTCCGTCGGTATACTTCGGATCCGGATATGATCCGGGAAATCAGAAATGTTCTGTTTTCCTCCGGCGAGTGGATTATGCTGGATGCGGGCCTGATGTCGGAGAAAGAGGCCATGGAGCGGATTCTCCCACGGTTTCGGACAGAAGAACAGCGGGAGATCGCGATAAAGAGCTTTGAGCACTGGCATGAATACAACATGTGGCCGGGAGAGGGGATGGCGGAACTGATCCGCGATCTGAAAGCGCGGGGACAGCACGTTTATATTCTGTCCAATGCCAGTATGCGTCTTCCGGAATGCTACCGGAATGTCATTCCGGAGTGGCAGCTGTTTGAAGGCGTCATGTTTTCTGCAGAGGAAAAGTGTCTGAAACCGCAGGCTCTGATCTATGAGCGATTTTTTGAGAAATTCGGTCTGAAGCCGGAGGAATGCTTCTTCATTGATGATTTGAGAATGAATATTGAAGGGGCTGCGGCCTGCGGGATGGACGGATACGTGTTCGATGGAAATGTGGAGAAGCTGAGACGAATTCTGGAGCTGTGATTGGGCAGATACAATGAGAATAAACTTGACAAAAAGTTAAAAAAATGCTATGAATTTATTAGTAATTGTAACTATAGACAAGAGGGTTCGCATTAATTTTTAGAAAAGAGTTGGATTATGAGAGCAGTATTTGATGAAACTTTAATCACAGGTAATGCGTTGATCGACGGACAGCATAAAGAGCTGATCGACCGGATCAACAAGCTGTTAATTCTCTGTGAGAATGACAAGCCGGCAAAGAGAGAGGCGATCCGCCTTCTGGACTATCTGATCGAGTACACGGAATTCCATTTCGGTGAAGAGGAGAAGCTTCAGGAGGAACTGGGATATCCGGGACTGGCCGAGCACAAAAAGAAACACGAAGAGCTTCGTGAAACAGTAAAGGTTCTTTACGAGATGTTAGAAGAGCAGGAAGGACCGACGGATGCGTTCGTGACTCAGGTTAATAAAAATGTAACGGAGTGGCTGTACCATCACATCCACGGGTTTGACCGTTCTGTTGCGGAATTCGCTTTCATGAGGGAGAACGAGAGCCGACTTTAATTATTTGAAAACTGAATATGTTTATTAGGGATCCGGAAAGGTTGTTTTCCGGATTCTTTTCATTTTGATTGTTTTTTGACGCCTTTTGTGCTATCCTTTATCTGCAAAAATCGGGACGGTATGAGGAGCCGTTCCTGTCTGCGCAAATATTACATGAAGGATGGTACAGGTCATGAGGCAGAGTGTGCAGGATATGACAAGCGGTTCGCTGGCAAAGAAAATCCTGATGTTCAGCGTTCCATTAATGCTCTCAAATCTTCTGCAGGTGTTATTTAATATGGCAGATATCGCCGTGATCGGTCATTTTGCGGGGGCGATGTCGCTCGGATCCGTGGGTTCCACAACGATCCTGGTGTCCATGTTTACCGGATTCCTGATCGGTGTTTCGGGCGGCATCAATGTAATGGCAGCCCGGTATATCGGCGGTGGCAATGCAAGGGCTCTCTCGGAAACGGTACATACTTCGGCAATCGTGAGTGCCATGATCGGAATGATTCTTGCCGGTGCGGGGATCCTGTTTGCAAGACCGGTGCTGGAGATTCTGAACACGAAACCGGAGCTGATCGACGGCGCGATCCTGTACCTTACTATTTATTTTCTCGGCATGCCGGCGCTGGCTGTTTACAATTTCGGAAACGCGATTTTCAGCGCAGCCGGGGACACGGGAAAACCGCTGCGTTACCTGACCTTTGCGGGTGTGGTCAATGTGATCCTGAATCTCTTTTTTGTTATCCGGTGCGGACTGGATGTGGCAGGTGTGGCGCTCGCAAGTATTATATCGCAGTATCTGTCTGCCGGAATGATCGTTGCGGCGCTTATGCGGACAAAGGCAGATTTCAGACTTCGAATTTCAGAGCTTCATATCAGTAAAAGTAAAGCTCGCTCCGTTCTGCAGATCGGAATCCCGGCGGGAGTCCAGAATGCGATTTTTCAGATTGCGAATCTGTTTATCCAGACCGGCGTCAATTCCTTCAGTGCCATTATGGTTGCGGGCAACTCCGCCGCAGCCAATGCGGACGCGCTGGTTTATGATGTGATGGCGGCGTTCTATACGGCATGCGGAAGCTTTATGGGGCAGAACTACGGCGCGGGAAAGCGGGACCGTGTCCTGAAAAGCTATTTTATCAGCCTGGGATACTCATTCGGAATCGGGTTAGCCATGGGACTGGCGTTAGTCTTGTTCGGAAGGCAGTTCCTTTCCCTGTTCACAAGTGATACTGAGGTTATTTCGGCAGGAATGCAGCGTCTGACCATCATGGGATTTTCTTACGGATTTTCCGCGTTTATGGACGCGTCGATCGCCGCCTCCCGTGCGATGGGAAAAAGTCTGGTTCCCACGGTGATCGTGCTTCTGGGTTCCTGCGTGTTCCGGATCATCTGGGTCAATACGGTATTTGCATACTTCAGGACGATTCCGTCCCTGTATCTTCTTTATATATTTTCCTGGACGATCACAGCAGTGGCGGAGACTATCTATTTTGCGAAAATATACCGGATTCAGATCGAAAAAATGGATATGAGTTGATATCTCAATCCGGCTGTGCTATACTGGGTTCATCTGATTTTTAAGGAGGTATTTATCATGAAAAAGTATGTTTGTGAACCGTGTGGTTATGAGTATGATCCGGCAGTAGGAGATCCGGATAACGGAATTGAGCCGGGTACTGCTTTTGAAGATCTTCCGGAAGATTGGGTTTGCCCGATCTGTGGCGTAGGCAAAGACCAGTTCACCGAAGAACAGTAAACAAATATGTCGCCATGTGCGCGTGGTATGGAAGCCGGAGAAGCGAAAGTAGTCGTGTTTTCCGGCTTTCTGTCTGATTATTAAAAAAACGGAGAATGGAAGCATGGGAATTTGTAAGCCCGATTATTTTGACCGGTTTCAGTGCATTGCAGGCGCCTGCAGTGATAATTGCTGTATCGGCTGGGAAATCGATGTGGATGAAGAACGGCAGCAGTATTACCGGACCGTTCCCGGAGAACTGGGTGACAGGCTTTCCAGGATGATCGACCGGGAACGGGGCTGCTTTATCCTTCAGGGCAAAGAGGAGCGATGCCCGTTTTTAAACAGAGAGAATCTCTGCGATCTGATCCTCGGGCTTGGAGAGAGCGCTCTGTGCGACATATGCAGGGAGCATCCGAGATTTTATGACTGGTTTCCCGGACGAACGGAGGCGGGTATCGGACTTTGCTGTGAGGCTGCGGCGCGTCTGATCCTGGGAACACAGGAACCGGTCCGGTTTGTGTCAGCGGATTTAGAGCCGGAAGAAGATGATATGGTGAACGCGCTGTTTGAGGCAAGAGAGACCGCAATTTCCATTCTTCAGGATCGGCAGTATTCTGTCTGGGTAAGGTTGTGCTGCTTGCTTTACTATCTGTCCGAGATACAGAATGGCCTTGACTCAGGCAGTCCTGAAGAGATCCATGAGCTGGCAGATGAATACAGGAATGCGGAAGCAACGGTCATGGATTACAGGGAGCAGTTTACGGCGGAGGACGGAAAACTGTGCGGTGATCTTATCTGCACGCTTAAAACTCTGGAGTTTATGGATCCTGCCCGACCGGGACAGATCGCACGCCTGGAACAGTTCCTTGAAGATCCCGAGGCATTTCTTTCAGTGGAACAGAAGCTTTCTGAGCTTACAGGTGCAGAGGAAGCCGTGTACGAACAGCTTGCCGTCTACTTTATTTACCGGTATTTCATGAAATGCAGGCAGGATCAGGACGTGTTGGGAAAAGCACAGTTTACTGTCTTTTCGGTT
This sequence comes from Lachnospiraceae bacterium, assembly GCA_022788065.1. Lineage (GTDB taxonomy): Bacteria > Bacillota > Clostridia > Lachnospirales > Lachnospiraceae > SUG393. The sequence goes on from JALEWG010000164.1 coordinate 6,006, forward strand.
CTTTTTATCCGGTTTCTGGATCTTTACAGGCTGAACGAACATGGAATACTCACATTGGAGGACCACGTCCGGGATGCTGTGGCATATTCAAAGGAAATCGAGTACAGTGAGGAGAACATGGAGACGCTTGCAGAGATATTTATCAGTCAGGACGCAGTCTCGCCGGAAGTGCTCGACCGTATCCTGCATGTTATAAAATAAATTCAGGACAGAGGAGGAATATATGGAATTACAGTACGGGTTTGGCAGGGAGACAAGAGTTTTTTCTGTTCCGGACAAGAACCTTCTGTGTGAGGTCACGCAGAATCCGGTGGAGGCGGACGCAACCGGTTCAGACGCGATCCGATTGGCGCTCGCAGATCCGATCGGAACGAAGAGACTGAGGGATATGGTACGTCCGGATCAGAAGATTGTGATCGTCACCAGCGATATCACACGGCCGTGTCCTTCCGGACTCATCATACCGGAAATATTGGAGGAGCTTCACGCCGGCGGAGCAGATAATTCTCAGATCACGGTCGTATTTGCGCTTGGAAGTCACAGACGTCACACGGAGGCGGAGAAAAAACAGCTTTTAGGTGAGTCTGTCTATGGGAAAATCGCATGTGCGGACTCAGGAACAGAAGGATTTGTGCATATGGGAACGACTGCGGCGGGGACGCCGGTGGATATCGACTGCACGGTGGCGTCAGCAGATTTGAGAATCTGTGTGGGCAACATTGAGTTCCATTACTTTGCAGGATACAGCGGCGGAGCAAAAGCCATCATGCCGGGGGTGTCCACACGGGAGGCGATCCAACAGAACCACAGCCGGATGGTTCTGGAGGAGGCAAAGGCAGGGAACCTTCTGGGAAATCCCCTCAGACAGGATATTGAGGAAGCTGCGGCCATGGTCGGCGTGGACTTTATTCTCAATGTGGTACTCGATGAGGAGAAGCGCGTGGTAAAGGCGGTGGCAGGAGATCTCAGGAAAGCCCATGAAGCCGGCTGCAGATTCCTTGACAGGCTGTATAAGATCGGGATTCCTGAAAGAGCCGACATTGTGGTCACAACGCCGGGCGGATTTCCGAAGGATATTAATCTGTATCAGGCACAGAAAGCTCTGGACAACGCAAAGCATGCGGTGAAGGACGGAGGAATTATCATCCTTGCCGCATCCTGTACGGAGGGCCTCGGATCGGAAGTGTTTGAGCGCTGGATGCTCGGATCAGAATCGCCTGACGCCATGATTGAAAAGATTCAGAAGCAGTTTGAGCTGGGCGGTCACAAGGCTGCGGCTATCGCCATGGTCCTGAAGAGATGCCGGATCTTTCTGGTATCCGATCTGGAAGATTCATTTGTGAGAAAACTTTTCATGGAACCGTTTTCCAGTGTGGATGAAGCTCTCACGGAAGCTTTCCGGATCCTGGGGAAGGACAGTTCTGTCATTTTCATGCCACACGGCGGATCGGTACTTCCGCATGTGACTGAATAGCTGTGCGTGCCTTTGATACCAGGGAGTTGCAATTTGGAAAAATTTTTTGTATACTATAAATTGCAGGTTTTTGCCCTGAATATTTAAAGGAGGCTTTCGCATTGGCTGGAAGTGGAACAAAAAAGAAAACAAGTACATCGGCGAAAACAGGAAAAAAGAAGACAGAGAAGCCCGGGCAGGATGCAGGATTCATGAAGACTGAGATCCTGATCCTCGGGACATTCGCCGTCTGTGTTTATCTGTTTTTATGCAATTTTCATATCTGCGGTTTTATCGGAAATGTGCTAAGCAGTGTAATGCTCGGAGTGTTTGGAAGTATCGGTTATGTGGCGCCGGTCCTTCTTTTTTCGGGGATTATTTTCTACGCATCCAACAGGGGAAACATCCG
>JALEWG010000171.1 GCA_022788065.1 Lachnospiraceae bacterium
GGAATCCGCCGATTACGCCTCCGACAATATGGGCCATGTTCGATATATTATCCTGCACCGTGATTCCATCAAAGATCTGGCTTCCGATGAAAAACACCGCTACCAGGAGGAACGTGACCGGTATCTCTCCCTCTTTAAAGCTTGTGAAGGAAGACATCAGAATAAACGCGAAGACGACTCCGCTTGCCCCGCAGAGGCATACCTCAGGAAAGAATATGTAATTCACAAGGCTCGTTCCGAAAGCGGTAATCGCTATGACCGCTGCCAGTGTCTGTGAAGAATACTTTTCTTCAAGCATCGGTCCGAGCAAAAGGATATAACTCATATTTCCGATCAGATGCGACCAATCCGCGTGACCGAAAATATGCGTAAAGGCCCGGATCCAGGTCATCGGCGCCAGTGCCGGCGAACGGTATGTCATAAAAAGAATTCTTCCTGATGCTCCGCCCGTTATATAATTAAGCAAAGTCGCAATGAAGCTTATGGCAACCAGACTCAATATGACCGGAGCATTAAATGTGATACGCAATTTCTTTTTCATATTTTTCATCCTATCGCGAACCCGCAGCAAGCAGTGCCTGCTTCAGTTCATCTTCAATCTTCGCCAGTTCCGCCTGGGCTTCCGCACGGTGTTTTGATCCCTCCTCATGGATCTTCACGACTTCATTGATCGACGTAATAATATCGGCATTCACTTTTCTGAGAGTCTCCACATCAACGATAGATTTCTCAGAGGCCGCAGCGGCGTCGATCGCCCCCTGCTTCAGTGTCTCCGCATTTCTCCGGAACATCTCATTGGTCATCGCCGTCACTGCGCTCTGTGCATCCAGTGCGCGTCTGCTGTGCTCGATGCCGAGGGCAAGTACCATCTGATTTCTCCATAACGGAATCGTATTCAGTACATCCGAACGTAGCTTATCCGCCACTTCCTGGTCTGCATTCTGAAGAAGACGGATCTGCGGAGCCATCTGAATGGAAACCAGTCTGGTCGTTTCAAGGTCAAACAGCCGCTTTTCAAATCGCTTGCAGGCGTCCTCATAGTCCCTGTAAAGCTGAATATCCAGCTGATCCTGGGACATCTCCGCTTTTTGTCTCAGGTCGGCGAGCTTCGTTGCTCTTGCCTTCACCAGCGCTTTTTTACCTGCGATAATATACATCGTAAGCTCTTTATAGAAAGAAAGATTCTGATCGTACATCTGATCAAACACATAGATGTCTTTTGTCAGTAACTGACGGTGGTGCTGCAGATCCTTTTCGATTTTCTTGATGTTCTCTTCTGCGCTCTCATAGTTTGAGATCAGATTGGTGACTTTCTGCTTTCCTTTCTGGAATATTCCGAAAATTCCTTTTTTCTCAGGAGCAACCGTACTGTTGATCGCAGTCCGCAGCTCTCTGAGGCTGTCTCCGACGTCTCCGAATTCCTTTGCTCTCACATTTCCCGTGATCGAAGCGGAAAATGCGGCAATTCCGTTCTGTGCGCCTGAGCCGTAAGAGTTCACCATTTTCACATCCGTCACATCGATCTGTTCGACGAAAGCCTCCACCTGCTTTTTCTCTTCGTCTGAGAGCATCGACTCATTGATCGATCCGGCCGACGCATCTTCCTCTGACGCCTCTGCTCCCCCGAATACCGGTTCAGAAAACGCAAAGTTTCTCTTTTGCTCCTGCGGATCCAGTGTGAGGGAAGGAGCCTTCACATTGTTCATTTCCTGTTCCAGACCGCCCTGCATTCTATTATTTTCACCCATTTCCGATTCCTCCTGTGCTATTTAATCTTGTACTCGGGATTCACGTATCCGTCCTGGCTCATCAGACTCTCAAGCGCTTTTGCCTTCGCCTTGATTTCCAGAGAAGCAAATCTGTAGATCTCGTCGATCTTATCGTTGACCGCGAGCAGGAGTTTATCGCCTGCCTCCATGATCTCTTTCTCTGTTTCTTTCACGATCTGGTCATCGATTCCCACACTCAGATACTCCAGATAAGAGGCTGTTAACTGGAGTGCCTCCGGTATATAGTAATCACAAAACGGATCCAGATCCGCGTGATACACACTTTCAAACCGTGACGCCGATTCTTTCAGTACGGATATCCGTTCTATCAGATTCCCGTATAGGCTGTCCATCTGTTCCGGCAGCCCGCAGGCTTTCAGCAAACGACATGCCTCAACATAATCCGGCAATTTCTTACTTTCCATATGGCGCTCAAACGTTTCCGTATCCAGCTGCGGCCTCGCCGGTTTCGTTTTCTGAGTCATTCCATGCGCCGACAGTACAGCAGCAGCGGCCCCTGCTTTTAAAGGAATCTCTCCTCCGGTAAGCCCTGCCTGTATTGCCCCGTCATAATCGATCATATCAAACGGAATTCCTTCCTGATCCCACGGATCATTTAACAGCTCAGGGTCAATCGGGCCGCCGGAACCGGTTCTGATCTCATGCATTGCCGGCGGCGCCTGCATGATCCAGACATTTCGGACATTTTCCCAGAATGTTTTATCCATCATCCTTACTCCCCTTTATAATCCACTCCAAATAAAGCCCCCTGGCAATAGCCGGCGTGAGGACAGAATACGCAGCTTTTCACTCCGTCTTTCTTTCCGGTATCATAACAGATTCCTTTCCTTCCCTCCTGACTCATCAGCATGGAAGCTATTTTTTGCGCCCGCTGATAGCTGCCGTCGTCAGGAAAAGCCAGGTTCAGGCGATAATTGCTGTAATTCCGATCTCCATACGTCGTGTATGTTCCCTGCTTTTCCGGTAAGTTCCATTTTAAAGCGTCATCCAGCATCTGCCTCTTTTCCGCTTTTCTGATCCCGGGGAACAGTTCGAAAACCTGTTCTGCGACCTGATCGATCGAATACTGATTTCCGAGTAATCTCTTCAGAACCTGTATCAGTCTGACGATC
>JALEWG010000190.1 GCA_022788065.1 Lachnospiraceae bacterium
GAACGCGAACATGGTAAACTAAATAGTGGTAAAGAGTGACCCGAGGGGGGAACGTATTAATTACACAGGAGGTAGAGGAGTTATGTATCCGATTTTAAAAGCAGAAAAGCTGGCGGATAAGATCCATCTTATGGTGGTAAAAGCACCCAGAGTTGCGAAAAACTGCAAACCGGGTGAATTCGTAATCGTAAAGATTGACGAAGTAGGAGAGAGAATCCCGCTGACAATTTGTGACTACGACAAAGAAGAGGGCACGATCACAATCGTATTCCAGATCGTAGGCGCTTCCACTGAGCGTATGGCATCCTTAAAGGCAGGAGATGCGTTCCACGATTTCGTAGGCCCGTTAGGTAACCCGTCCGAGTTCGTGAAAGAGGATCTGGAAGTATTAAAGAATAAAAAGATGCTGTTCGTTGCCGGCGGCGTTGGTACCGCTCCGGTATATCCGCAGGTAAAATGGCTGCATGCGCACGGAATCGATGCCGATGTTATCGTTGGTGCGAAGACAAAGGATCTTCTGATTCTGGAAAAGGAAATGGAAGCGGTTGCAGGAAATCTCTACGTGACAACCGATGACGGCTCCTATGTAAGAAAAGGTATGGTTACGGAAGTAATCAAGGACCTTGTTGTAAATCAGGGCAAGAAATATGATGTATGTGTTGCGATCGGCCCGATGATCATGATGAAGTTCGTATGTCTTCTGACAAAAGAGCTGAATATCCCGACCATCGTCAGCCTGAACCCGATTATGGTAGATGGTACCGGTATGTGCGGTGCCTGCCGTGTAACTGTAGGCGGAAAAGTGAAATTTGCATGTGTAGACGGTCCGGAGTTCGATGGACATGCCATCGACTTTGATGAGGCCATGAAGCGCCAGCAGATGTACAAGACCGAGGAAGGCCGTGCGATCTTAAAGCTTCGCGAGGGTGATACTCACCACGGCGGATGCGGAAACTGCAGTGACAAATAAAGGGGAGGAACAGACATGGACGTTATGAAGAAAGTACCTGTCAGAGAACAGGATCCGAAGGTGCGTGCTACCAACTTCAAGGAAGTATGCTACGGATATAATGAAGAAGAGGCTGTTGCAGAGGCAGAGCGCTGCCTTGGCTGTAAGAATGCAAGATGTGTGGAAGGATGTCCGGTTAAGATCGATATCCCGACTTTCATCAAAGCTGTGAAAGAGAAAGATTATGTAAGTGCTGCCAATACAATCGCAAAATCCTCCGCTCTGCCGGCAGTCTGCGGCCGTGTTTGCCCGCAGGAGAGCCAGTGTGAAGGAAAGTGCGTGCGCGGCATCAAGGGCGAGGCGATCTCCATCGGTAAGCTGGAGCGTTTCGTTGCTGACTGGTCCAGAGAGAACGGCTTCGTTCCGAAGGCAGCAGAAGAAAAATTAGGCAAGAAGGTAGCCGTGATCGGTTCCGGTCCTGCAGGCCTTACCTGTGCAGGCGATCTTGCAAAGATGGGCTATGATGTAACGATCTTCGAAGCTCTCCATGAGCCGGGCGGAGTTCTTACCTACGGTATTCCGGAGTTCCGTCTTCCGAAACAGGCCGTTGTACAGCCGGAGATCGAGAACGTAAGAAAGCTCGGCGTTCAGATCGAGACAAACGTTATCATCGGCAAGTCTGTAACAATTGACGAGTTAATGGATGAGGAAGGTTTCTCCGCAGTATTTATCGGCTCCGGTGCAGGTCTTCCGAAGTTCATGGGTATCCCGGGTGAGAACGCAAACGGCGTATTCTCCGCAAACGAGTACCTGACAAGAAGCAACCTGATGAAGGCATTCCGCGATGACTATGATACCCCGATTGCGACCAGCAAGAAGGTTGTTGTTGTCGGCGGCGGAAACGTGGCGATGGACGCTGCAAGAACTGCTCTTCGTCTCGGCGCAGAGGTTCATATCGTTTACAGAAGAAGTGAAGCAGAGCTTCCGGCAAGAGCGGAAGAAGTTCATCACGCAAAAGAAGAGGGAATCATCTTTGATCTCCTCACAAATCCGACCGAGATTCTCGTTGACGAGAAAGGCTGGGTTAAGGGCGTTGATGTAGTCAAGATGGAACTGGGCGAGCCGGATGCTTCCGGAAGAAGACGTCCTGTTGAGATCCCGGGCTCCAATTACGTGATCGACTGTGATACCGTTATTATGTCCCTCGGTACTTCTCCGAACCCGTTGATCTCTTCCACGACAGAAGGTCTGGAAACCAACAGACATAAATGTATCGTTGCTGAGGAGGAAAACGGACAGACCTCCAGAGAAGGCGTATTCGCAGGCGGCGACGCGGTTACCGGCGCTGCTACGGTAATCCTTGCGATGGAAGCCGGCAAGGCAGGTGCACGTGGTATCCATGAGTATTTAAGCAATAAATAGAATGGAATTTACTGGCTGCCGCAGGTGAAAGATCCTGCGGCAGCTCTTTGAGAAGGCAGCAGGTTGAGACAGAAATGCCAAAGAATTGGTTTCTTCGGCAGGAAAATACGGAGGATAATTCAAATGAAGACAGCAATGACCCGGGAAGAACGCTACACAATGATGATCGAGACGCCTGTCTCAAAACTGATACCGAAGCTGGCGGTTCCGACGATCATCAGCATGCTGGTAACGTCCATTTACAACATGGCCGATACCTTTTTCGTAAGCCAGATCAATACGAGCGCTTCGGCGGCGGTCGGCATTATCTTTTCTGTGATGGCCATGATCCAGGCCATCGGCTTTACTCTCGGAATGGGCGGCGGAAACTGTATTTCCAGAACGCTAGGCAACCGGGATGATGAAAAGGCGGAGCGAATCGCCGCCACATCCTTTTTTACCGCTCTGGCAGCGGGAATTCTGATGGCAGTCGGCGGACTGTCGTTTCTTGAGCCCCTGGTGCGTTTCCTCGGCGCCACCGAGACCATCGTACCGTACGCGGAGGATTACGCAAAATATATCCTTCTGGGCGCGCCTGTCATGATGGGTTCTTTTGTCATGAACAATCTTTTAAGATCTCAGGGATATGCGTTCTATGCAATGCTGGGCATTACGACCGGCGGTATTTTAAACATGATCCTGGATCCGATTTTTATATTCGGATTTCATCTGGGAATTTCCGGCGCGGCAATTGCGACGGTACTGAGCCAGTGTATCAGCTTTATGATCCTGTTCGTTCAGTGCAGCATGAGAAAGGGCTGTATCCGGCTGAAGATCACGAAATTCACTCCGTCAGCCGCCATGTACGGACAGATCCTCCATGCGGGAATCCCATCCCTCTGCCGTCAGGGACTGGCGAGCCTTGCCGCCATTGCACTCAATGTGGCTGCGAACCCCTTCGGTGATGCGGCGATCGCTGCCATGTCCATTGTGAACCGGTATATGATGTTCATCAACTCTGCTATGATCGGATTCGGTCAGGGCTTTCAGCCTGTCTGCGGCTTCAATTTCGGCGCAAAGCGGTATGACCGTGTTCTGGAATCCTTCTGGTTCTGTCTCAAGGTGGCGATAGTCCTCCTCACTTCCCTGGGAGCGGTCAGTTTCCTCGGCGCAAGGGGCATCATGACGGTGTTCCGCAGAGAAGACCTGGAGGTGATCGACATCGGCACGTTTGCGATTCGCTGCCAGTGCCTGACCATGCCTCTGCAGGCGTGGATCATCATGTCCAATATGCTGACCCAGTCCATCGGCTACGGATTCCGCGCCTCGATCGTGGCTGCGGGACGCCAGGGAATCTGCCTGATCCCGGCGCTCCTCACACTTCCCGGAATCTTTGGAATCAGAGGTCTCCAGATCTCACAGCCGGTCTCTGATGTGTGCACAAGCCTCATTGCGGCGGTGATCGTGATCGGTATATTAAAAGAGCTGAAAGAAAAAGTGGAGGAACAGAAAAATTTATCGAAAAAAACTATGGACTAATTGGCGATTTTGTGAGAAAATGTACGGGAACACGATGTGATTTTTTTAACAATACTTTCTCAAAAGATGTATCGAAAGGAGTTTTAACATGATTTATTCACATGAGGTAGAAAAAATGTGTACGGTTGCCCAGGGCGTTAACCACGGCGCAGCTCCGATTCCGGAGGAAGCAAAATGGGTACAGTCCAAGGAAATCAAAGATATTTCCGGTCTGACACACGGTATCGGCTGGTGTGCTCCGCAGCAGGGCGCATGTAAGCTGACATTAAATGTAAAAGAAGGTATTATCCAGGAAGCACTGGTTGAGACATTTGGATGCTCCGGTATGACCCACTCCGCAGCTATGGCAGCAGAAATCCTTCCGGGCAGAACCGTTCTGGAGGCACTGAACACAGACCTTGTTTGTGACGCTATTAATACAGCTATGAGAGAGCTGTTCCTTCAGATCGTTTACGGAAGAAGCCAGAGCGCATTCTCCGAAGGCGGCCTTGCAATCGGCGCAGGCCTTGAGGACCTCGGAAAAGGACTTCGTTCCCAGGTTGGAACCATGTATGGTACATTAAAGAAAGGCCCGCGTTATCTGGAAATGGCAGAAGGCTATGTAACAGGAATTGCTCTTGATGCGGAAGATCAGATCATCGGTTACCAGTTCGTGAACTTCGGAAAGATGACAGACTTCATCAAAAAAGGCGATGATCCGACAACTGCTTATGAGAAAGCAAAAGGTCAGTACGGCCGCGTAAAAGACGCTGTAAAGATTATTGATCCGCGTCAGGAATAAAGCAAATTTTCACGCGAAGCGGGAAAATTTGCGCTACGCAAACGAAGCGAAGCGGAGTTTGCGTTTCCCGATGTACGCGAAGCGGGATAGTTTGCAGTTTCCGTGATACATAGAATTCAGGAGGAGAATGGTAAAATGGCATTATTTGAGTCATACGAGAGACGTATCAAACAGATTAATGAAGTATTAAACAGCTATGGCATCGCTTCCATTGAAGAAGCTGAAAAAATCACAAAGGATGCAGGACT
>JALEWG010000191.1 GCA_022788065.1 Lachnospiraceae bacterium
ATCGTGTCATCATTGTCGAACTCAGCGCTGTTATCCTTCGGGAAGTACGCCTGTGTGGTCGTGAGACCCCATTTATAGTTACCGGAATCCGGCTCCATCTCACCGGCAAGGATCTTGAAAAGAGTCGTCTTTGCAAGCTCATTGGGACCTACCAGAGCTACCTTGTCCTCACGTCCCAGCGTGAAGGAGATATTGTCCAGAACCTTGACGCCGTCAATGGTCTTTGTCAGGTTCTCAACTGTGAGAACCTCGTTTCCGATCTCGCGGAACGGACGGAAATCAATATACGGATATTTTCTGCTGGACGGCTTGATCTCGTCGAGCTCGATCTTCTCCAGCGCGCGCTTTCTGGAAGTCGCCTGCTTGGATTTGGAGGCGTTGGCGGAGAATCTCTGGATAAATTCCTGTAACTCCTTGATCTTCTCCTCTTTCTTCCGGTTTGCCTCCTTCATCTGCTTAATCATAAGCTGGCTGGACTCAAACCAGAAATCATAGTTTCCGGCATAGAGCTGAATCTTGCCGTAGTCGATATCAGCGATCTGGGTGCAGACTTTATTTAAGAAATAGCGGTCATGAGACACCACGATAACCGTATTCTCAAAATTGATCAGGAACTCCTCCAGCCATGCGATCGCGTCCAGATCCAGATGGTTGGTCGGCTCGTCCAGAAGCAGAATGTCCGGATTTCCGAACAATGCCTGTGCAAGCAGCACCTTAACCTTTAATGCGCTCGGAAGCTCGCTCATGAGCTTATAGTGGTATTCTGTCTCAACACCGAGGCCGTTCAGCAGGTTTTCTGCGTCAGATTCCGCTTCCCATCCGTTCATGGTGGCAAATTCGCCCTCCAGCTCGGCAGCCTTGATTCCATCCTCGTCAGTGAAATCTTCCTTCATATAGATTGCGTCTTTTTCCTTCATAATGTCATAAAGACGCTGATTTCCCATAATCACCGTGTCCAGGACCGTGAACTGATCATATTTAAAGTGGTCCTGCTGCAGAAAAGAAAGACGCTGGCCCGGAGTGATCACGACATCGCCGCTGGTAGGCTCCAGCTTACCGGACAGGATCCTTAAGAATGTGGATTTTCCGGCGCCGTTGGCACCGATCAGGCCATAACAGTTTCCCTCTGTAAACTTGATATTGACATCTTCAAATAATGCTTTCTTACCCACACGAAGTGTTACGTTATTAGCACTAATCATGCTTGCTATTCTCCTTTACACACGACAACTGTGCGGACGAGCCGCACAAAAGAGGGGGCAATGCTGTCCCCTCTTTAGTTACGTTCTTATTCTATTAGGAAATCCTTGATTTTGCAAGGTTTTTTCATAAAAACTTTTTGATCGGGCACTTATGCGAAGCCTGACGCCGGCAAAAAGCGAGCCGCAACCACAGATGAACCTGCATCTGCCTGGCCGCGGCTCGCTTTTCGTGTTCAAATTAGAGCTTTACAACATTGACAGCACGAAGCTTCTTGCTGTTCTTCGGATCCTGCTCAGTATCGAAAGTAACCTTCTGGCCCTCTTCGAGAGTCTTGAAGCCTTCGCCTACGATTGCAGAGAAATGTACGAATACATCATCGCCGCCGTTGTCGTTGGAAATAAATCCGTAGCCCTTTTCAGAGTTGAACCACTTAACTGTACCGTTGTTCATTTTGCATCCTCCCTTATTATATTTTCCGCATTGCTGCCCCTTTAATAAATTCCCCTAAATTTATTTAGTCGGATCTTTACCTTAGAAAAACTCACATACATCTGTAATTCATCGGATAAACCAGAGACTTACAGAATTGCATGTGAGTTCAATAGTGCATCGGAATTAATTACACAATAACACAATTTGGGCATACTGTCAATCTGAAAATGTTAAAAAATTCGCATATTCCGGTGATTTAAAACCGTCCGAAAATATCCACCAACCGGGCCAATTCTTCGGCATGTTCCGCCTTCAGCTCTCCCGGTTTCATGCGCCAGCGCCAGTTGGTTCCAACCGTTCCCGGCGTATTCATCCGCGCCCGGTTATCCAGCTTTAAAATATCCTGCGTCTGGAAGATCACCACGCTGGCGACAGAACTGTAGGCTGTAAAAAGAATACGGTCCACGATCTCGCTCTGATGGGAAATTCCCATATAATCAACGATGTACTGAAGTTCCCACCACTGGCGTGCCTTTGGATCGAAATATCCGACCAGCGTCTCATTGTCATGAGTTCCGCCGTAGACCACAGAATTGGGGGAGTACATATGCGGAAGATGCTCATTGAACCGGTCCCCGCTGAACGCGAATTCAATGATCTTCATTCCCGGATATCCGGTCTGCTCCAGAAGTTCTTTCACCTCCGGCACCACCACGCCCAGATCCTCCGCGATGATCTTTGTGTCGCCGATGACTGAATCGATCGCATCTGTCAGCTTCTTTCCGGGGCCTTTCTCGTACGTTCCGACCGTACCATCCTTGGAACCCGCAGGAATCGTATAATAGCGGACTACGCCGATAAAATGGTCGATCCGGACCACATCATAGAGTCTGGCCGACGCCTTCATGCGTTCCTTCCACCACTTAAAATCAGACGCCTCAATCACATCCCACCGGTACAGCGGGTTGCCCCAGAGCTGTCCGGTCTCGGAAAACGCGTCCGGCGGCACTCCCGCCACCTTAAGAGGCGTCAGATTTTCCTCGTCCAGAAGGAACAGTTCCGGATGGGTCCAGACGTCGGCGCTGTCTAACGCCACATAAATCGGGATATCACCGATAATGGAGATTCCGGCTGCATTCGCGTAAGCGCGCAGCCTCTTCCACTGTTCAAAAAACTTGTACTGTAAGAACTTCCAGAAATCGATCTCCTCTTTCAGTTCCTCCCTGTATTTTGCCACCGCCTCCGGTTTCCGGAACCGGATCTCCTCCGGCCACGTCAGCCAGTCCTTCTTATCGAACCGAAACTTAAGAGCCATGTAAAATGCGTAATCGTCCAGCCAGTATTCGCTTTCCTCACAGAACGTCTCATATGCCTTCTCTGTCCGGAACGCACTTCGGGCAAACGCCTTTTTCAAAAGCGGAAAACGGTAATAGAATACCGTGTCATAACTCACCTGCGTGACATCGTTCCCCCAGAAGCAGCTGTCAATCTCCTCCTGAGTCAGAAGTTTTTCCTCCACAAGCGTGTCCAGATCGATAAAATACGGGTTTCCGGCAAATGCCGAGAAGCCCTGATAGGGGCTGTCACCGTAACTGGTCGGCCCCACAGGGAGCACCTGCCAGTAAGTCTGTCTCGCCTTCTTCAGGAAATCCACGAACTCGTATGCGGCTTTTCCGAAGGTTCCGATCCCATAAGGTGACGGCAGGCTGGAAACCGGCATCAGGATACCGGCTCCGCGTTTCAGCATCGTTTTCATAATCGCTTTATCCTTTCTGAAATTCTGCCTTAGCGGTTTCTTCTGATCTTCTCGTCATTCTCCAGGACCTTCTTTGCGATGGTAATGAAGTGGAGCTTGAAATTATCCTCCGTATCGTTGACGTCGAGACCGGTATTGATTTTAACCTGAGCCAGACTGTTTTTCACTTCCTCTTCCGTCATTCCGAGCTGCGCAGCAGTCTCCGCAATGTCTTCCTTACATTTATAATATTTGGAAAGAACGCGTTTTTCCGTTTCTCCAAGCTGCTTTAACACAGTTCTGGTCAGACGGTCTCCGAAATTTACAACCATCTGGTTGATGCTGCTGTAAATTTCCATTCCCATGTATTCCAGGATCACACGGTCCTTCTTGAAAATTTCGCCGGCTTTTACCGCATCCTGCGCATTGCTGTATGTATGCTTGATTCCCTTGATTCCGCTCTCGATCGTACCGATTCCGACACGGATCTTTCTCTCGGACGGGATCTTTGCAACCTCTTCAGCCGCAGTCACTTTCACTTTCTCCTGCAGATCGCGCATTGCTGCCTTATCATGTGTGATCAGGATCACGCATACGCCGGCGTCACAGGTAATGATCTGCTTGCCGTTGATCTTTCCGTTGATCTCGGATAACGCGATCACGGCCTCCGCTGCCTGTGTCAGCTTCTCCCTGTCCTCAAATGTCACGTTCATGTCTGACGGATACTGGAACGAAACGGCCATGAATACGTCCATGTCCACATCGAAGCCCAGCTGTCTTCCGAACTGTTTTACCAGTTCCTCGTCCTCGTAATAGCCAATTACGATATCGTTAAAATAAGCTGATAATGTAATATCTGTTGTGTTCTTATTCATACAATAACCACCCTCCAGAAAAGTTCTGCAACAATTGGAAAGAATCATTATATAGAGTTTCCCCTGGTTTGTCAATAGGAAACGAGCAGTTTGTTCATTATTTCACAAGCATTTTTCCGATCGCTTCCAGCGATCCCGCTTCGTAGTCCACATGCACGCCTACAGTATTCTCCAGACCATGGGGGTTGTACCAGAATGTGTCGATTCCGGCGTTATTTCCGCCCTGAATATCGGAGGTCAGGGAATCTCCGATCACCAGCATATGTTCCACATCCCGACGTCCCATCTTCTCAAAGCAATACTCAAAGAATTCCTTCTGCGGTTTCTGGCTTCCTGCTTCCTCCGAGATGAAGATCCCGTCAAAATACTGATCCAGACCGGATTTCGCGAGACGGTTGTACTGAGTTGCCGCCACACCGTTAGTGATAATGTACATCGTATGGCTTTCTCTCAGGCTGCGAAGAAGCCGGGTGGCTCCGTCGATCAGAACCGCACTGTTGTTCAGATACTGACGGTAGAGACCGTCTGTCGCATCACCGTCCACCTGAATTCCGAAGGTACCGAAAAACTCCTCAAAGCGCTGCCCTAAAAGACGATCCCTCGTTATCTCCCCGCGCTCCAGCATCTCCCAGTATTTTTTGTTCAGTACATGGTACGTTTCCTTGTTTTCCTCCGTGACCGGAACGTGGTAGTGATTCAGAAGTCCCTCGATTCCCTCTTCCTCCGCCCGGTCGAAGTCAAGCAGCGTCCCGTCCACATCGAACAGCAGAATGTCATATTTTTTCATGTTATTAATTTTCCTTAATCTTTCTTATTGTTTATCCTGATATACAATGGCGCCGCCGCAGATCGTATATTTTACGCGGCCGTACAGTCTGGTTCCCAGAAACGGCGTATTGCGCGCTTTGGAGGCGATCTCCTCCTCTGTCACCACCCAGCTCTCATTCTCATCAAAGATCACCAGGTCCGCATCCGCGCCCTCATCGATGTAGCCTTTGTCAAAATGGTACAGCTTTGCGGGATTCAGGCTCATCTTTTCCATTAACTGAACCATGGTCAGATGTCCTTTTCTCACCAGCTTCGTGATGGCAAGTCCAAGCGCGGTCTCCAGACCGATAATACCGCTCGGCGCTTTCCAGAGCGGAGTCACTGCCTTTTCCTCCGCGCTGTGCGGCGCGTGGTCAGTCGCGATCATGTCGATGGTGCCATCCTTAATGCCCTCGATGATCCCGTAGCGGTCGCTCACAGTGCGGAGCGGCGGATTCATCTTTGCCATGGCGCCGTGTTTCAGAACCGCGCTCTCATCAAGTGAGAAATGGTGCGGCGTTACCTCCGCCGTTACATTTGCCCCCAGTTCCTTGGCAAGCTTCACCATTTTCACAGAATTGGCCGAGCTGATATGCTGGATATTGACGGATGCCCCCGTGTGAAGTGCGATCATGCAGTCGCGGGCCACCAGAGCGTCCTCCGCCAGCGCCGGCGAACCGGTAATACCCAGTTCTTTTGCTGCCTCCCCGGCGTTAATACCGTTTTCAGAAATAAAAGCAGGATCCTCCTCGTGGAAGCTTAACGGCACGTTCAGTTCCTTTGCCTTTAACATTGCCTCCTGCACTAGCTTCTGATTCATAAGCGGGATGCCGTCATCCGTAAAGCCCACAGCTCCCGCTGCCTTCAACGCCTCCATATCCACCAGCTCCTGTCCCTTCATGCCCACGGAAACGCAGGCAGCCGGAAGCACATGGATTCCCGTCTTTTTTCCTTCCTCCAGAACATACTGAACCGTTTCCACACTGTCTACCGGAGGCTTTGTATTGGCCATGGTCACGACGGTCGTATAACCGCCTTTTTTTGCCGCCGCGGCGCCTGTCTGAATATCTTCTTTGTAGGTCAGGCCGGGATCTCTGAAATGCACATGCACATCGATCAGACCCGGAGCCACCACGAGACCCTTGGCTTCAATAATGGTATCATATTCCTCGTTTCTCTGATACTTTCCGATCTTCAAAATCTTGCCGCCGTCGATGACGATGTCCAGAACATCATCGATTCCTCTCTTCGGGTCAATAATCCGTCCGTCTTTAATCAGAATCATTCTTCCATTTCCTCCTTGAAGTGTTCATAGATGACCTGCGCACCATCGCAGATCGATTCGATGGTGGCGAATTCCTTCTTATTGTGGCTGATTCCCTTTGCGCACGGGATAAACACCATGCCGGTCTCACAGATATTGGCAAAAGACATGGCGTCATGTCCGGCTCCGCTGATCATGGAGCGGTGCGGGATCCGCAGTTTCTTTGCCGCCGCAAGAAGCTTCTGCTGCACGTCCATGGACATGGCAATCGGCGGAATATCCGACGTCTTCTCCCGGTAATATTTTACCTTTCTCTTGTCGCAGATCTTTTTGCAGGCTGATTTCAGTCTGGCTTCCATACGATCCAGACTTCCGGAATCAATTCCTCTCATGTCCACGCCCAGTGTCACCTCGCCCGGAATTACATTGAGCGCATTGGGCGATACCTTCACGGTTCCCACGGTCGCCACGGACTGATAGATCGACTCATCCTTACCGATCTCCTCGATCTCCAGCACCAGCTCCGAAGCCGCGCAGAGTGCGTCCGTACGCATTCCCATGGGGGTTGCGCCGGAATGCTCCGCATTTCCCTTAATATGGATCAGGAATCTTCTCGGACCTGCCACGGTCGTCACGATTCCGACTGCATCCTCATATTCCTCCAGCACTTTTCCCTGCTCAATGTGGAGCTCGATGTACTCTTTCACGCCCTGAATCCGTTTCGGCTCCAGGCTGTAGCCGCGCTCTTTGAAGACCTCCCGGAGCGTCACGCCTTCGCGGTTGACCGCCTCGCCGATATCATGCTTATAAACCTCTTTGGTGATCAGACCGCTTCCCACGGTACTGCGTCCGAAGTTGCTGGATTCCTCACAGCGCATGGCACCCACCCGGAGCGGCAGCTTAAGTCCGTCTCGTTTCGCCCAGCTTAACAGTAAAAGACCGGTGATAATGCCGCTGACGCCGTCATAGCGTCCGCCTTCCACAACGGAATCCAGATGCGAAGCCACGAGGTAATATTCGCCCTCTTCATCTTCTTTGCAGTCCGGATTGTAAACATAGGTATTTCCTACCTCGTCCGTGTAGCTTTTGCAGCCCTTTTCCTCCCCCAGAGCCACAAACGTTTCATGCATCTGATCCTCTGTCTCTGTGTAGCCGAGTCTGGTTACACCTCCGTTTTCCGTGCTTCCGATGCTGTAAAAACGGTCAAACAGATACTCCGCATACTCAATGTCCTCGATCGAATGCTTCATTGTATAGTTCCCCCTTTTTAGACAGACGGATCCTACTTTCTTGCGGGAAGGATCTCCAGCCAGTATTCATCCGGATCCGTGATAAAATAAATTCCCATTTTTTCATTTTCAAAACAGATACAGCCCATTTCCTGATGCTTCGCGTGGGCTGCCTCAAAATCATCGACCGTGAACGCCAGATGGAACTCGTTGTCGCCAAGGT
Source organism: Lachnospiraceae bacterium (assembly GCA_022788065.1). Taxonomy (GTDB): domain Bacteria; phylum Bacillota; class Clostridia; order Lachnospirales; family Lachnospiraceae; genus SUG393. The sequence goes on from JALEWG010000191.1 coordinate 7,769, forward strand.
CATAATGATCCTTTTCCCAGTCTCTGAGCCATGTAAGCTCCAGCTTGTGACCGGTCTCTCCATCGCCGAGGTAGACAATAATAAAGCTTCCGTCCTCCGCCTCTTTGCGTTTTACCTCTTTTAGTCCCAGTGCCTCCTCGTAAAACTTTAAAGATTTGTCCAGATCCATGACATTAAAATTGTTATGTGCAAACTTAAACTTCATTCTTATGCCTCTCTTCCTATCTAATAAATTCCTGTCCTTCTTTCTCTATTTCTACAATGCGGTCCCGGTAGCTTTCCGAGCAGGGAAGCGCCTTCAGCCTCACTGCCACGTCAAACTGTCCCCAGAAATGCATCGGAAAGATCGTTTTCACATTGACAACCTTCACGAAATCGTCAATTCCCAGATAAAAGTATGATTCCTGCCTCGGGTCAAGGGGAAGGAACGCGAGATCCGCCGTGCGACCACGCATTTTTTCAATCTCGCTCCGGTAGGCCGCCGTCATATCCGAATTCCACTGTTCCTCCTCACCGTCCCAATACCAGTGATTTAAGTCGCCGGCATGGTAGATGGCATGTCCGTCCGCCGTACACCAGAATGCAACGCCCTCATCCGTGGACTTATAGGTCTCCACCTTCAGCTGCCCGTCTTCCCATACGGTGTCCGGGTCCAGGAAATGCGTCTTCTCCCTGATTGCCTCCGGCACCCGCTTTGTCCAGATGTCGGAAGACAGAATGTACGTTATCTTCTCCCGTTCTGCGGCCAGGTCGAAAATCACTTTTGAAAAGTGATCCGGATGGCGGTGGCTTGCAAATACGTAGAGCATTTTTTCTTCCGGAATCTTCGGAAGCGCTCCCTCAAAATAATCAAACAGCAGGCAGGCCGATTCCGTCTCGACCAGAAACGAGCTGTGATGGATATATGTGATCTTCATGGCTGCCTCCTGAAAAAAAGGATATTATCAGTATATCATAACCGGGCTGCTTCTTGCAATTCCAACTGATGTATTTTATAATAAGGCCACAACTTTGAAAAAAAGAAATCACCGCCTTACAGACAATGGCAGTGACCTGACAATGGAGGAAATCAATATGCTGACAGCAGGAATAAAAGGAAGAGAAGAAACCATCGTATCGGAGGCCAATTCCGCAAAAACCATGGGCAGCGGCACCCTCAATGTATTTGCCACACCGGCGATGACGGCTCTCATGGAGGAGACCGCGTGGAAGAGCGTTGCCCCCTATCTGGAAGAGGGCTGCGGCACCGTGGGAACACTCTTAAATATCACCCACGATGCTCCGACGCCGTTCGGTATGAAGGTATGGTGCGAGAGCGAGCTTGTAGAGGTTGACGGACGCCGTCTCGTGTTCCAGGTCACCGCATACGATGAAAAAGGAAGAATCGGCGGCGGACGCCATGAGCGCTTCATAATCCAGAATGAAAAATTCCAGGCAAAAGCCGATAAAAAGGGAGAATAGTGCGCCTTTTGATACCGGAAGAATCCCGTGGAAAAGCCGCAGGATCCTTCCGGTCCATAGAATCAAAAAAGATGAATATTATCACATCACATTCCCAACGGCTCTCCCACCAGGATCACGCGGATTCTTCCGTCATAGCGGGAATGGCGCGTCACAACAATATTGCAGCACATGCATTCCGGAGAATTGCAGTTTGTGCAGATTCCCTTGATTCCGCACGGCGTCTTTCTGCCGGTCGCATCGGCGATGATCGGGCAGACCTGAGTCTGGACTCTGTCAATTCCCTCTTCCACCGTTTTCACCAGTTTGTTGAGCCCCGCCACGATGATAACGTGCTTCGGACCGTGAACCAGACAGGCCACGCGGTTGCTGGCGCCGTCAATGTTGATCAATTCTCCTTTTACTGTAATGGCATTGCAGCCCATAAGGAAATAATCGGCTCCGACCACTTCCTGATAGACAGGACTTCCTGCCGCCTTCTTTTCTTCTTCCGGGTATTCAATGATCGCCTGACCACGCTCCTTCAGCCGTTCCGGAATTCCCAGACTTTTCACGGTATTGGAACCGCCCCAGGTCACTTTCGCCTCCGGCTCGATCATTTCGAGAACCAGCTTTGCCGCCGCCTCTCCGTCTGCGCAGTAATAGCTATCCATATTCCGGCGTTTCAGCCCCTCCATCACAGCCTCTGCCATGCGTTTTCTTGCATCTTCCAACATCTCCTGTGCCTCGCTTTCTTTCTGTCTTTTTTACGGTCTTTTCTTACCGGGTTATTTTCATGATATCGCATTTTCCGGGAAACATCAATGATTCTTACATATTTGATTCTTGTATCTTACGCACGATTTCTGTATAATAGGAACTGTAAAATACTTCCAGACTCTGCTTTGAGACCAAATGGAAATGAAATAAGCATGATCTGCTATGATCCGCAGAAAGGACTGCATGAAATGATGAATAAAAAGAACCCTCTCAGGCTTCTGACAGCCACGGCTGTCCTCACCTGCTCGCTCCTGTTTGCATTCCCGGCAGCGGCAGCTGAAATACGGACACCGGCTGCCGACGGAACCGTGACATTCAAAAGCGGCAACGTTCTCGTGGACGCCTCCCATACCTCCGACGGATACGTCATGGTAAAGTACACAGGTAACGCTCCGAGAATCAAAGTCCGGATCCGGAAAGATACCGAATACACCTATGACCTGAATACATCGGGAAATTTTGAGACATTCCCGCTGACCGAGGGAAACGGCGATTATACGATCCTGGTATATGAAAACGTGGGAGGCTCCATGTACTCCACGGCTTTAAGCCAGACCTTCTCCGTATCGCTCTCGGACCCGAACATTCCGTTCCTTTACCCGAATCAGTTCTGCAATTTTTCGTCTGATTCGGCCGCCGTCGGCAAATCGAACGAGCTCGTCGCCGGAAGCACCGACACGCTCCAGAAGGTTTCAAATATCTACAACTTTGCCGTCGGCAATATCACATATGACTATGACAAAGCCGCTACGGTCCAAAGCGGATATCTGCCTGTGATCGACAGCACGCTGAGTACGAAAACAGGAATCTGCTTCGACTATGCAGCACTGATGACTGCCATGCTCCGTGCCCAGAGTATCCCGACCAAGCTGGTGATCGGCTACGCCGGAAGCACATACCACGCATGGATCAGTGTCTACACGGAGGAACAGGGCTGGGTCGACAACATTATCCGGTTCGACGGAAACACATGGAAATATATGGATCCCACTTTTGCCGCAAGCGGCAGGGGGAACCAGGCCGTTTCTGACTTTATCACGAACCCGGCCAACTATCAGGCAAGATTTTCATATTAACTCAGGGAGGTATCAAAATGAAACAGACAAGCTCCCCGTTCCGCGGACATGCCTTATCCGGATTCTGTATGCAGGCTGCTCTCCTTTACCGGTCAGCAGTTCCGCTCTATGAGGGCCTGGCTGTCATGGCCGAGGACGCGGCTTCAGAAGAGGAACGAAATATCCTGACCGGCATGGCAGACAAAGTACGCATGGGGCTGCCGTTCTCCGCAGCAGTAAAAGAATCCGGCTGTTTCCCGTCATACATGGAAGAAATGGTCGTACTCGGAGAACAGACCGGCACACTTGATGTGACTTTAAAAGGCCTTTCCGGTCACTACGAAAAAGAGACCGACCTGGCTCAGGGACTGAAACGTGCTCTGACCTGGCCGACTATGATGATCTGCATGCTCTTTCTGATCCTCTTTGTTCTCTTTGTGAAAGTCATGCCGATCTTTTCCGACGTATATGAACAGCTCGGCGCAAGGATCCCGGATGTGACCCGGGTCGCTATCCGCATCGGCGGCTTTGCAAGCGGCCTGGCCCTCGCTGTTATGATCCTGCTCGCAGCTTCCGTTCTGTTTCTCAGACTCATGGGGAGATCCGGCAAAAATTCCGCTTTCGTGGAATCGATTTTAAGCCGGCTGAAATCCCGCTCGGAAATCAGCCACATGTCCGCCCTCCGCAGAGTCTGCGGAACCATGTCCGTCTCTCTCCGCTGCGGACTTCCCATGGAAGACGGTCTTGAAATGGCCGAGCGGCTTGCCGGAGAGCCGCGTGTGGCCGGACAGGTGAAGGAGACCCGGACTTCCGTAGCAGACGGTAAAAGCTTTTATGATGCGGCAAAGGATTCCGGACTTTTCACCGGATTCGACCTTCAGCTGATCCGTGTGGCCTCCCGGGCCGGACAGCTGGATTCCATTCTGGAAAAACTGGCAGATGATTACAGTGAAAAGACAGATGACGCTCTGGATGCCATGACTGCCCGTCTGGAACCGGCTGTCGTGACGGTACTGGCGGCTGCAGTCGGACTCGTCCTTCTCTCCGTCATGCTGCCCCTTGTGGGAATCCTCTCCGCCATCGGTTAGGAGGCCGGTCTTATGATACATGTAAAGCGACAAAAAAACGAACGGCTTTCATCAGGGATTCTGATTCCTGTGCTTCTCACCGGGATCGTCCTGTATCTGCTGTTTGCGGGAGTCGGATCGGTTGCCGGAAGCACCCGGACAGAACAGCTGGAGGTACTCACACAGGCGGTCCGCCGCGCGACGGTCCAGTGCTACGCCATCGAGGGCCGCTATCCGCCCAGCGTGGAATATCTGGAGGAGCACTACGGCCTTTCCATCGACCGTGAAAAATATCATGTTTTCTACAGCGGATGGGCCAGCAACATTATGCCGGAGATCACAATTATCCCGGCAGGCGAGGGGGAGATCACATGGCAGTAAAAACAGGGAAACGATCCCGCGGCGGTGCGGAACAGCTGTTTTCTGCCCTCCTGTTCTTTCTTTTCCTATTCTGCACTCTGTTTACGATTCTGATCGGCAGCCGTGTCTATGAAAATATCCGCGCCAGAAATGACGCATCGTTTCAGACAGACACGGTTCTCGCATATATTGTCAACAAAGTCCGCCAGAGTGACCGGGCAGACGCTGTTGCTGTGCGCGAAGAGGAGGGACAGCAGGTTCTCGTTCTGACCTCCGTTTTTGATGACACAGTGTATGAGACCCGGATCTATCAGCTTGACGGACGCCTCTATGAACTGTTTACCCAAAAGGACAGCGGGATCGGTCTTTCTTACGGTCAGGAGATCATGGACTGTAAGCCGCTCTCCTTTTCCATGGCACCGCGCGGAAATGACGCTTCCCTGCTTACGGTTGCACTGGACGGAGGCGCAGAAGCCTCTCTCCTTTTGCGGACAGCCGCCGGAATGGAAGGAGGTACCAGTAAATGAAACAGAAACGGTCTTCCTTCGGATTCTTAATGGAAATGATCTGGGTAAGCGGCTTTTTCCTGATCAGCGCCTGTATCTTCGTACTCGTGTTTGCAAAATCCGAAGCCTTAAGCCGCAGAGCGGAGCTCCTGAATCAGGCCGTCCTGGCCGCCTCCAACGCGATGGAGGAGACCTTCGCGGACGCGGAGGAACGCATGCGGGAGGAGGGCTCACACGACCAGAAGAATCCCGCGGACGAATTTTCCACGGATGAACTTCTGGTTGAAATTACCGCGTCCGAGGAGGATGGCCTTCTCTCGGTAACCGTGCAGGTTCTGGACCGGGAGGACGGCAGTGTTCTCTACACACTATCGGGCGCACGGGCGCTCCGGAAAGGAGGTACCTCATGAAAAGCAGAATGATTCCCGGAATTTCATCCATCATCCTGATCTTTCTGATCCTGTGCCTCTCTGTGTTCAGCCTTTTAAGCATCAGTGACGCCAAGTCGGCCCTCTCCTTCGCCGAGCGGCATGCAGCCAGCGTTCAGGCTTATTATGAGGCAGACGCGGCCGGACAGACTTTCATCCGCGACTGCCGGAAAAACGGCCAGAATCCTGACTCCGCATCGGGTACGATCACTCATGAGATCCCCATCGGATCGGGACAGATGCTTTTTATCGAACTCTCCGCAGACGGAAATTCCGTTCTGTCTTACTATGTTTATAACAGCAGCGAATACGTAATTGATTCCCGCATTCCGGTCTGGACCGGAAACTGACCGAAAGGAAGGCAGCAATATGATTACATCGATCCTTGAGCGTGCAGTGGAACAGAATGCCTCTGATATTTTCATGATTCCCGGCATGCCTCTTTCTCTGAAAATCAATGGGGAAATCAATCCCGTGGACGACCGGAAGCTTTTTCCCGACGTGCTCGACCAGATGATCGAGGAGATTTATGTGCTCAGCAAAAACCGGAATATTTCCCCGTTAAAGGAAACCGGCGATGACGATTTTTCGTTCTCGATTCCCGGTCTGGCGAGATTCCGTGCCAGCATCATGAAGCAGCGCGGCTCTCTGGCCGCGATCATCCGAATCGTCCGGTTCGACCTGCCGGAACCGTCGGCTCTGGGCATTCCTCAGAGTGTACTGAAAATCGCTGATCTGAAAAAAGGACTGGTTCTCGTCACGGGCGCCGCAGGAAGCGGAAAATCCACGACGCTGGCCTGCATTATTGACAAGATCAACCATGAGCGGTGTGACCATATCATCACACTTGAAGATCCCATCGAATACCTGCACCGCCATGATCACTCCGTTGTGACTCAGCGAGAGATCGGGCAGGACACAGAAAGCTATGTGACCGGTCTGCGCGCCGCGCTCCGTCAGGCTCCGGATGTGATTCTTCTGGGCGAAATGCGTGATTTCGAAACCATACGGATCGCGCTGACCGCGGCGGAAACCGGCCATCTTGTAATCTCCACGCTGCACACGGTGGGGGCAGCCAATTCCATCGACCGGATCGTGGATGTATTCCCGCCCGACGGGCAGCAGCAGATCCGCGTCCAGCTCTCCATGGTGCTCCAGGCCGTGATCTCCCAGCAGCTTTTGACGACCACTTCCCAGACTCTGGTCCCTGCTTTTGAGATCATGTTCTTAAATAACGCGATCCGCAATATGATCCGTGAAAACAAGATCCACCAGATCGACAACGTGATTTCCACCGGCATGTCCGAGGGCATGATCAGCATGAACACAAGCCTTCTCAATCTGTACCGGGAAGGTAAAATTGACCGCGATACCTGCATCAGCTTCAGCTCTGATCCGGAGCAGATGGCGCTGAGGCTGCGCTAAACCATTTAAGGAGTGATATTAATGAATCAGATTCTCATCAAATGGAACGGACATTCCTGTTTTTCCGTTACTGCGGACGATTACACCATCGTTCTGGATCCCTATGCCCCCGATTCGGTGCCCGGCCTTCCCGCCCTGTCGCTGACTGCGAACCGGGTTCTGTGCAGCCACACCCACAGAGACCACGGTTGCACCGATGTGGTAACTGTGGAGGAGAAAGGCGCCTGTCCGTTTGCGATCCATACCATTGACACCTTCCACGATGATGCGAAAGGAACCCTCCGCGGATCCAACCGGATCCATATTCTGGAGGCATACGGCATGCGCGTCGCCCATCTCGGCGACCTCGGCTGCAGTCTGACTTCAGAGCAGGAAGAACAATTAAAAGCCGTGGAGGCCATTCTGATCCCTGTCGGAGGCTATTACACCATCGATGCGGACCAGGCTTTTGCGATCGTTTCCTCCCTGAATCCGCGCGTCGTGATCCCGATGCATTACCGCTCTGACCGCTTCGGCTATCCGGTGATCGGACGCCTGGAGGCGTTCACCGGCCACTGCATGGATGTGGTCACTTACGATACGGATACGCTGGTCCTGACTCCGGAGACAGAGAAGCAGACCGCAGTCCTGTCTCTCGCTTAGAAAAAAACATCACCCGAATACCATGATAACATTTCTGGTATCTCAGGTGATGTTTTTAATTGCTTATGTCATTCGGGATTTTACCGGATCCTCTGAACTTCTTTTCTCAGCCGCGGTCCGATGATGAGCGCGAACAGGATCTTGGCTGCGTCTCCCGGAAGATACGGAATCACGCCGATGCCGAGGCCTGCTGCGAAGGTCATGCCCAGCTGGCCGGACAGCCAGACGGTTCCAAAGATATAGCAGACTGCGGTACCGAGGACAAGTCCGATCACATGGATCGCATATTTCCCCGGGAAATGGTCAATCGCCCAACCGCCGATCAGAGCCATGAAAATAAAGCCCACAAGATATCCGCCGGTAGGACCGGCAAGCTTGCCGAGGCCTCCGGAAAATCCGGAAAATACCGGAAGACCGACCATGCCGAGCAGCATGTAGATCAGATAGCTGACCGTGCCGGCTTTCATTCCGAGCACATAGAGTGCAAGATAAACGGCCAGATTTGTAAATGAGATCGGTACAGGACTGATCGGAAGCGGAATCGAGAGCGGTCCCAGCACGCATGTTACCGCGGTCATAACGCCGATCAGCGCCATCTGTTTTGTTGTGAATAACGATTTCTTTTCTGTCTGCACAGACATAGACTTATCCATTGTTCTCCTCTTTTCCATTCTTATTTTTTGAGTCAGCTTTCCAGGCTTTCCTTCTGTGCTGCTCGATTGTTAACTCATATTCCATATATTAGTTTACAATTTGTTGTTTGTCAACCGTTTTTTTCAGAATATCTGTTTTATTTTTTATTTCCCCATTTTATTTTTTTCAGACATGTGATACACTGGTTCTGTATTTTTTCACATTATTCCAAGAGGGGGAAGTAATCATGTTAGAAAAATTGTTTAAGCTGCGTGAAAACAACACGACAGTGAAAACAGAGGTACTGGCAGGTATCACCACATTCATGACAATGGCGTATATCCTCGCAGTCAATCCAAGTATTCTGAGTGCTGCCGGAATGGATCACGGTGCTGTATTTACAGCAACGGTACTGGCGTCTTTCCTGGGGACCGCCTGCATGGCTCTGTTTGCCAACTATCCGTTCGCACTGGCGCCCGGCATGGGCTTAAACGCCTACTTTGCCTATACGGTTGTACTCGGTATGGGATATCCGTGGCAGGCAGCTCTGGCAGCTGTTTTCGTGGAAGGTATTATTTTTATCGCACTCTCCATGCTCAATGTGCGTGAGGCGATCTTTAATTCCATTCCGCTCAATTTAAAAAAGGCCGTTTCCGTCGGTATCGGCTTATTTATCGCATTTATCGGCCTTCAGAACGCCAAGATCGTTGTGGGCGGAGCAACTCTCGTACAGCTGTTCTCTCTGGACGCGGTTCCCGGCTCTTCCATGACCGATGCGGGAATCACCGTGATCCTTGCGATTCTCGGAGTTCTGATCACCTCGATCCTTGTAATTAAGAACGTAAAGGGAAACATTCTCTGGGGCATTCTGATCACCTGGCTCTTAGGCATCGTCTGCCAGTTTGCCGGACTTTATGTTCCGAATCCGGAGCTCGGCTTTTACGGACTTCTTCCGGATTTCTCCTCCGGCCTTTCGATCCCGAGCATCGCTCCGATCTTTATGAAACTGGACTTCACCTCCATCCCGATCGCAGAGTTTGTTGTCATCATCTTTGCGTTCCTGTTCGTTGACCTGTTCGACACACTGGGAACGCTCATCGGCGTTGCCTCCAAGGCGGACATGCTGGACAAGGACGGTAAGCTTCCGCGCATCAAAGGCGCACTGCTTGCAGATTCCGTGGCCACCACGGCCGGCGCGGTCCTCGGTACTTCCACCACCACAACCTTCGTGGAGAGTGCCTCCGGCGTCAGCGAAGGCGGACGTACCGGTCTGACTTCCATGACGACCGCAGTTCTGTTCCTGCTGTCTCTGCTTCTGTCTCCGATCTTCCTTGCGATCCCGTCCTTTGCAACGGCTCCCGCGCTGATCGTAGTCGGCTTCTACATGGTAAACCAGGTAGGCTCCATCGACTTCACTGACTTTGCAGAGGGAATTCCGGCCTTTATCTGTATCGCCGCCATGCCGTTCTTCTACAGCATTTCCGACGGTATCTCCATGGGCGTGATCTCCTATGTAGTATTGAATGTGGTATCCGGCCAGGCAAAGAAAAAGAACATCAGCCCGGTTATGTATGTACTGGCAGGCATGTTCCTGGTCAAATATATTCTTCTGTAATTCGATCTGCAATCAGACTTTCACAAGAAAATCCGGCCGTCTGGCCGGATTTTCTTTCTCGGATATCATTTATATATGCCGTCTCCACTCCTCGAGACGGTATCTCTGCTCTTCTTTTGCCTCCTCAAGCTGCGCCATCATGGCCGGAATATCTTCATTCAGCGTACCGGCCAGCACCACATAGTTGGAGGCGTGGTTGGTCCTGAAGATCGTTCCGGGGGAATCCACATGACTTAAAAACAGCTCCATCTCCTCCACGATCTCGTCCGGTGTGATTAACTCCATCTCGCCCCGTTTTACTTCCTCGTTCATCTTCGTGCCTTCGTAGAGGCGCAGTGTCAGAAACGATGCGTACTCCGGGTTCATTCCGGTAATGAGCTCCGCCGATCTGACGGCATGCTCCCGGATCCCCTTTCTGCCGCCCAGACCGGAGATCAGCGTCACCGACGTTTTCAGGCCGCAGCGCTTTAACTTCTGTCCGGCGGCGATAATGTCGGCCGCAGTCACATCTTTTTTAATGTGCTCCAGCACCCGGTCGTCCCCCGATTCCGCTCCGATATAAATAAGCTCCAGACCGGCTGCCGCCAGCGCTTTTAAGTCCTCCTCGGACTTCTTTAACACATCTTTTGCCGTTCCGTAGGAGGAGATCCGCTCCACATACGGAAATTTTTCATGCACGTACGCCAGAAGCTCCAGAAGTAAATCAGTCTTCACCACCAGCGCATCCCCATCCGCAAAGAACACCCGGCGGACTCTGGTCCCGTAGACCGCATAGCACTCATCCAGATCCCGCATGATCTCCTCTTTGGTCCGCACACGGAATTTTTTTTCCCGGTACATGTTACAGAATGTGCACTGATTGTGGGCACAGCCGATGGTGACCTGAATGATCAGGCTGTACGCCTCACTGGGCGGACGGTATAACGTTCCCTCATATTTCATTGTCATTTCCTCCCGGACAAAGTCCTCAAAAATCCTTTAAAAATCTCCCAGCCTGTCCAGTCTCTTCATGAGATCGGCCTCTCTGTCCTCAAACAGAAGCCGGCGATTGTACTGAAGATACCGCTCGCACTCGTTTTCCGACAGGAATTTCGCGGCATACAGACTGGTATTCAGCTCTGTGATGAAGATCACCATCTCCTGGCTGTCGCCGTAAGCGCCCTCCATGAAATCAAAAGCATATTCCAGCATCCGCATAGCCGCCTCACACTGTGTCTCGAAAGCCTCCCGCTCTCCGCCGAACATGCCGGCAAACCGCTCGAAAATCTCATCTCCGGAAACCAGCCCTTCGGATCTGGCTGTCTGGAGATACCGGTTCATCGTGTCCGTGACCTCCTGACAGCAGTAGCGGTCTTCTCTCGTTAAGAGCCCCGCTTTGGCCTTTTTCTCACACTCTGCCTGGGTTTCTTCCAGAAGTGACGCGAACAGCTCCAACGGCCGCTCACAGCCGGAAAGCCTTGCCTTATACTGTTTCAGCTTTTCAAACAGCATCTCCAGGAATGCCTCCCGGCGGCCCGTCTTCCTGAATTCCGCCTCCAGTCTGGAGAGGATCAGGCTGATCACGGACAGCTTCTCGTCAAACCCGGCTCTCGCCGCCTGCTCCATGAGCCGTTCATCCCGCTTTCCGGAAAGGACTTCGTCGATCTGGTACCGGGCTTGGTACTTATAATAAAGCTCCAGATAGTTGGCAAAATCCTTTGCGATCTTCGCGTGCTGGATATACTGGATCACAACCTCTCTGTCGCAGGTGAGACCGATTTTCTCGTACACCTTCAAAAATCCGGAGAGATCCTCCCAGCCTCTGGGCGTCGCAAAGATCTTTCCGTCCACAGTCGTCTCCACCTGGTAAAAATGCTGAGGCTTCGCCGTGAGATAGGAGATAACAGCCGGGTGGACAGCCGCCTGTCTGGCGTATTCCTTCCAGACCGCAAAGTCCGCCTCCACATCGATCTTCTTCACACGGTCCAGCGTGGCAATGTCAAAGTCACGGACCGATTTGTTGTACTCCGGCGGATTTCCCGCGGCCACGATGATCCAGCCGTCCGGGATTTTGTGGTTTCCGAAGGTCTTGTACTGCAGAAACTGGAGCATGGCCGGCGCCAGTGTCTCCGATACGCAGTTGATCTCGTCGATGAAGAGAATGCCCTCCGTAAGCCCCGTCTCCTCGATCTTATTGTAAATAGCGGCTACGATCTCACTCATGGTATATTCCGTCACATGTTTTTTCTCGCCGCCGTAGCTCTTTTCCGAAATGAACGGCAGGCCGATGGCACTCTGGCGGGTATGGTGCGTGATCGTGTAGGAAACCAGGCCGATCCCGCATTCCCTTGCCACCTGCTCCATGATCTGGGTTTTTCCGATACCGGGCGGTCCCATCAGAAGGACCGGCCGCTGTCGCATGGCCGGGATCTCATATTCCCCGTGTTCATTCCGGGTGAGATACGCTTTTATGGTGTGTTTGATTTCTTCCTTTGCCCGCTTGATATTCATAGTTTCTCCTCGCTTTTCCCGGTGATGTCCCGAAGTTCCTCCGGAGACAGCAGAATTTTAATGGCCCACGGCGGCACGTCCACGTCGGAATACCGGTCCTGCATGAATACGAACGCCGTATCGTACCGCGGCATCTTCACCGGGAAGATCCCCCGTCCATCCGTAAAATAAATGAGTCCTTTCAGATTCCGGAATTTCTGTTCCTTTATCATCCGGTCCACATGGAGGAAGGCCGGACGAAAATCCGTGCCGCCCATGCCGTGAAGCTCCAGATGCTCCATATACTGTTTCAATTCTTCCTGATTCTCAATGAGCACATCCTCCCGCACCTGATCGTCGCACTGGAGTATGTGGATGTTCACTTTCTTAAAATAGCTCTCCGACTGGGAGAGGATCGAGCAGGTCTCCTCCAGAAACGCCCGGACCAGGTCGCCGGAGCAGGACATGGACGTGTCTATGACGATCACAAAGTCCTCGATCCGTCGGATCTCCTTTGTCTCCAGAGGCTCTATTAACGGCATGTTCCCGTAAAGCTCCATGCCGTAATGGTAAAATACATAATCAAACGCATCGGGATCCACCTGGACCGTCTCCTTCATGACTGAAAACTTTCGCAGAAATTCCCGATAATCGTACCGCTCCCGGTTTTCCACCGCAAGCTGATCGAGGAGATCCCGGTCATCGTCAGTGACCTCGTCGGAAAACGCCTCCATCTCCACCTGCATTTTCTCCCGTTTCTCATCCCAGTCCTTTTTCCGGTTTCTGGCCATATTGGGCTTCGGCGGCTTCTCATCTTTCTCCCATTTCGAGTGGTCGTCCCGGTAAAATTCCGCGGCAAGCCGGTTGTACTCGCCCTCGGAAAGCTCCATCTCCTGCAGCGCGTGATAGATACCCTCGGCGTTCAGAACCGGGAGCTTCCGCCTGAGACGCCCGTAGAACTCCTGCCGGTACGGGGACAGCTTCATGTGGAGGCACGGGCGATGGAGGCTGTCTATGATGGATTCCACCGCGATATCGCAGGCCAGGTTCCAGTATTCCTCCGCCCGCTTTTTCCTTGTCCACATGTGGCAGAACAGGCAGTGGAGCACGGCGTGGAAGTACGTGCGGTTCACATAGATCCGGTTCATCCGGTATATGCCAGCCAGTGAGGAGGGGTCGAAAAACAGCCCACTGCCGTCGGTCGCCATGCCGCGTACAGAAAGATCCGGCGCAAAATAGAGGGAGCTTAAGGCCACATCCAGAAAACGCATGGACAGATACAGCTCATTTCTGGCATTCCGCAGGATCTCCATACATATGGATACAAATTCCTCCCGGTCTGCCTGCTCACGGAATATGGGTGAGCGCCTGCCTTCATCTTCCCGCATAACTCTCTCCTAAAATTCAAACTTTTTCTTTTTCGGCGGATACTGCCGGTACCGGAGATCCATTAAGGTTCCGGAGACCTCCGCCAGACGCTCCGAGGAGGCTTTACGGATCAGGCGGTTCAGCTCCTCCTCAGAAAGCTTACCCTCCGCGCGAGCCACGAGCCACTTAAATCGCTCCAGATCCCGGAGGCTCATGTCCATGACGGAAAAGAAGTTTTCCGCCAGGAATTTCTCATAATGCTCCCTCGCATCTTCCCAGAGGCCGTGCGGGAACATCAGGCGGTTTACTGCAATCTCGGCTGCATCCTCCGTGGACTCCTCGATGACCTCGTGGACAAAGACCTTGTCGTAGAGCTCAAACCGCACCTTCCTGTCACCGAAGCAGTACCGGTATTTCTGACCGCTGCCGTGGATGCTGAAGCTTAAGTTGCGGGCCGGCGTGTTTTCGATGGCTTCATCATAGTATTCCGGGAACACCAGTCTGGCGGCTTCCCGCTCTCCGCCCGGTCCGTCGGGGATATAGTAGTGGACCACGAGCCTGCCCGTGATCTCCGTCACAAAATCCCGGAGCGCCGACCGCTCGTCCTCTCCCATATGGATATGGATCTCCCGGATCCTTCCGCAGCCGTTAAAGATCCCCCCGCCGATCTCCCGGGTCTCCGCGTAAAAATGCAGGATCTCCAGCTTCTCGCAGTTATAAAATCCGTATCGCCCGATCCGCTTCAGAGTCTTCGGCAGGTAAACCTCCCGGATCTCCTGCCTCGCGAGCGCCCGGTCCGCCAGCTCTGTCACCGGAAGCCCGCCCAGCATTTCCGGTATTACACAGGCGGCGCCTGGTGCCAAAACCTTTGTCACACAAGCGCCTCCGTTTTTTTCAATGAATTCAAACCCTTTTTCTGTCATATTATCTTTTTATCCCTGCTCTTTTGTTCAGGTTCCGCATCGCACTGAAGCCGTAATAGTAGATCAGGAACGCGATGGATGTAATGGACCAGCTGAGCGGGTAGCTGGAGATCGTCACATAAAGGTCCGGCCGGATCACGCTGGCTGTCATAACCCAGATCACACGGAATACACATGTACCGACACAGATGATCAGCATCGGTATAAATGCATCACCGATCCCTCTGAGCGTGCTGGGGTACACATTGACGCATACATAGCACAGCCAGAACGGAACCAGGAAGCGGATAATGCTCATGCTTTCCTCCAGAACCGCCGGATCATTGGTGAACAGCCGGTTTAAAACCGGGCCGAAGGCAATCATCAGCGCGGCCAGTCCCACTGTGATGATCGTGGACATCAAAAGCCCCACATAGGTGCCTTTTTTCAGTCTGTCGATCTTTCCGGCGCCAAAATTCTGGCCTGCAAAGGTCGTGATGGAAATGCCCATGGCGTCCATTGCCATCCAGAACAGACCGTCCATCTTTCCGAATACTGCCCAGGACGCGATCGTGTTGGTTCCGAAGCTGTTGATATTCGCCTGGATCAGAATATTGGAAATGGAATACATCATGGACTGAAGTCCTGTGGGCAGTCCGATTCTGATCACCCGCCTTAAAATCGGCCGGTCCATGCGCAGCGCCTTAAACTCAAACCGGTACGTATCCCGGGAACGAATCAGCGTGACCATGACTAACGTTGCCGAAAGGAGCTGAGACAGGATCGTCGCAAGTGCCGCTCCGGCCACCTCCAGCCTGAGTCCCACAACAAAAAGCAGGTCCAGAGCGATGTTGGTCAGACAGCTGGCGATCAGGAAATAAAGCGGTCTCCTGGAATCGCCCACTGCGCGCAGGATCGCCGCACCCATATTATAAACAAGATTTCCGATCACGCCGAGGAAATAGATCCGCATGTACATGACCGAATAATCCATGATCTCCGCAGGCGCTCCCATGGCACTGATCGCATAGGGGGCAAATGCCTCCCCGATGAGCATGAGAACGACGCCGCCGAGAATGGCAAGGCAGAACGACGTGTGAACCGATTTTTTGACCTGCTCCTCCTGACCCGCGCCGTAATACTGGGAGACGATCACCGCCGCCCCCGAAGACATTCCGACAAAAAAGCCCACTAGCAGATTGATCAGGGTTCCCGTCGTTCCTCCAACAGCTGAAAGCGCTTCTTTTCCCACAAACTTTCCAACGATCATGGCGTCGGCCGTGTTGTAAAGCTGCTGAAAGAACGTGCCGAATAAAATAGGAAAAAAGAAAATCAGAATCTGCTGCCAGATCACCCCCTCTGTGATTCCATTATACTGCACTGCTTCGCTCTGTTTTTTCATTTGTTTCACCCGTATGCTACAGCATACTCCTTCTCAGTTCTTCGCCGCTCATAGAAGACAGATATGCCGGCGGAATATCAAGAATCGTCTTGCAGCCGGACATACCCTCCTGCTTCATACGGAATGCGGCTCGCGCGCAGGCCACGATCACAGAGGACGTGAACTCCGGATTGGAATCCAGCTTCAGGCTGTACTCGATCACATGGCGGTTTTCCAGGTTCCAGCCGGTCTTACCGCTGCGGATCACAAAGCCGCCGTGGGGCAGAGCCGCATGGTCGCGCTTCATCTCCTCTTCCGTAATAAAGTGAACAGTTGTGTCATAGTCGGCAAAGTAGTTCGGCATGGTCACAATCTCCTGCTCGATCGCGTTCCGGTCTGCCCCCTCCTCTGCGACAACAAAGCACTCTCTTGTATGTTTCTGTCTTGTGGTAAGCTCCGGAGTTTCGCCGCCGCGGATCGTCTCCAGTGCTTCCGGAACCGGGATCGTGTACTGTCTCGCGTCCTTCACGCCTTTAATACGGCGGATCGCGTCAGAGTGTCCCTGGCTTACGCCCTTACCCCAGAATGTATAGTCCTTACCATCCGGAAGAACCGCGTTGGCGTAAACACGGTTTAAAGAGAACATTCCCGGATCCCAGCCGGCGGAGATCACTGCGATCTTTCCGGATGCCTTTGCCGCCTCGTCCACGTTTGCGAAATGCTCCGGGATTCTAGCATGGGTATCGAAGCTGTCCACCACATTAAAATACTTCGCATATTCCGGAGTCTGTACCGGAAGGTCTGTCGCGCTTCCTCCGCAGAGGATCAGAACGTCCACCTTGTCCGCCATTTTTGCCGCGTCAGCCGCCGGATACACCGGAACGCCCTCCGTGAGGATCTTCACACTGCCCGGATCTCTTCTCGTAAATACTGCCGCAAGCTCCATATCGGAATTCTGCTTTACCGCGCACTCGATTCCGCGGCCCAGATTTCCGTATCCCATAATTCCAATTCTGATCGTCATTGTTATC
>JALEWG010000207.1 GCA_022788065.1 Lachnospiraceae bacterium
GCATTCGATTTTTAAAGGAGGATAAAAAATGAACAAGGAACTGTTGGAAGCAATGAACGTGCTGGAAAAGGAGTACAATATCAGCAAGGATACATTGCTGGAGGCCATCGAGAATTCTCTTCTGACTGCCTGCAAGAATCATTTCGGAAAAGCAGATAATGTGAAGGTGATTATTGACCGCGAGGGCTGCGACTATTCCGTATATGCAGAGAAGGAAGTAGTGGAGAACGTGGAGGATCCGGTTACCCAGATCAGTCTTGCGGATGCGAGAATGAAGGGCGCGAAATTTGAGATCGGCGATATCGTCCAGATCCCGATCGATTCCCATGATTTCGGTCGTATTGCGACTCAGAACGCAAAAAACGTGATTCTGCAGAAAATCCGCGAGGAGAGCAGAAAATCCCAGCTGAACGAGTGGCAGTGCAAGGAGAAGGAAGTCGTGACCGGTATTGTTCAGAGATATATCGGAAGAAATGTCAGCGTGGATCTCGGAAAGGTCGATGCGATTCTGCCGGAATCCGAGCAGGTCAAGGGCGAGGTGTTCCAGAGAACCGAGAGAATCAAGGTGTATATCCTGGAAGTCAAGGATAATCCGAAGGGACCGAGAATCTCCGTCTCCCGTACCCATCCGGACCTTGTGAGAAGACTGTTCGAGGCGGAGATCGCGGAGGTTCGCGACGGTACCGTTGAGATCCGGGCAATTGCGAGAGAGGCCGGTTCCAGAACGAAGATCGCGGTCAGCTCCACAGACCCGAACGTGGATCCGGTAGGCGCATGTGTCGGCTTAAACGGCGCGAGAGTCAACGCGATCGTCAATGAGCTTCGCGGTGAGAAGATCGATATCATCAACTGGGATGACAATCCGGCATTCTTGATCGAAAATGCCCTGAGCCCGGCGAAGGTCATTTCCGTTGTGGCGGATGAGGATGCAAAGGAAGCGCAGGTTATCGTACCGGATTACCAGCTTTCCCTTGCGATCGGCAAGGAAGGCCAGAATGCGAGACTCGCAGCCAGACTGACCACATACAAGATCGACATTAAGAGTGAAACACAGGCCAGAGAGCTGGGACTCTTCGACGAGCTGGAGTTCGGTGACTACGAGGAAGGCTTCGAGGGTGAATATGAGACAGAAAGAAGCTATGACGTTCCCGCTGAGGAAGTAAACGGATCCGAAGAACAGGAACAATAAAGAGAAATGGGGTTAGAGCGTGGGTACAGAAAAAAAGTTCCCGCAGAGACAGTGTATCGGATGCGGCGAGATGAAAAACAAACGGGACCTGATTCGTATTCTCAGAGATACGGAAGGTCTGATCTCCATTGACGTGACAGGTCGGAAAAACGGACGGGGAGCGTATCTCTGCCCGTCCATGGACTGCTTCAAAAAGGCGGTGAAAGGAAAGGGACTGGAACGTTCGTTCAAGATGGCGATTCCGAAGGAGATCTACGAGAGTCTGGAAAAGGAGATGGAGCAGATTGACAGATAAGCAGAAAGTATTCGGGCTTCTGGGGCTGGCAGCGAAAGCCGGAAAAATCCAGAGCGGTGAGTTTTCCACAGAAAAATCAGTAAAGTCCGGCAGGGCATATCTGGTTATTGTCTCGGAAGAGGCCTCGGAGAATACGAAAAAAATGTTCCGGAATATGTGTACTTACTATAGAGTCCCCTGTTACGAGTTCGGAGGAAAGGAAGAGCTCGGTCACGCGTTGGGCAGGGAGATGCGTGCCTCCCTGGCCGTTCAGGACGAGGGCTTTTCAAAGGCAATCACGAAACAGCTTTGTGTGAAGGATAGCAGTGAAAGCGAGGGTTAACGAAGTGGCGAAAGATTTAGAAAAGACAAGTAAAGAGGGTAACGATATTTTGCAGAATAACAGTGAACAGATGAAGGATAATATGCCGGGAGGCGCCGGAAATCAGGCAGCACCGGCACAGCCTGCGAAGAAGAGGATCGCGGCGGTATACCGTCCGCAGAACAGCACACAGAAGAGCCGCCCGGGTCAGGGAAGACCGCAGGGGCAGAGGCCGCAGAGACCGGCAGGCGCCGGCATGCAGGTTCGTCCGACCACAGCACCGGGACAGAGTGCGGGGAAAACGCAGACAGTGCCGGCAGCAAGGCCGCAGGCAGAGGCAAAGCCTGTACAGGCGGCGCCGGCACAGCCTGCAGCACCGAAGGAGGCGCCGGCAGCGAAGCCGCAGACTGAGGTAAAGGCCCCGGTACAGGAGACAGCAGCTCCGGCGGAGAGACCGCAGGCAGAGAAAGCACCGGCAGAGAGACAGCAGGCGCCGGCCCGCGACGGAGCAGCCCGTCAGGGAAGCCGCGACGGCCAGCCGCGTCAGGGCGGCTATCAGGGAAGCCGTGACGGCCAGCCGCGTCAGGGCGGCTACCAGGGAAGCCGCGACGGTCAGTCCCGTCAGGGCGGATTCCAGGGAAATCGTGACGGAAGAGACGGCCAGCGCCAGGGAGGCTACCAGGGAAATCGTGACGGAGGAAACCGTACAGGAAACCGTTCCGGAAACGGCCTGAGTATTCCGAAGCCGTCCTTCGACACGCCGCTCGCTCAGAAGCAGCAGAATACAAAGGCAACCAAGAATGCCTACAAGAAAGAACATGACGCGAAAAAGGACCGTGACGACGAGTTAAGAGGAAAGAACTTAAAGAACCAGAAGGGCGTAAAGGCTCCGGTTATGCAGGCCCCGAAGAAGGAGGAGGCGAAGGTCGAGGAAGTGAAGACCATCGTGATTCCGGAGGTGATCACGATCAAGGAGCTGGCGGAAAAGATGAAGCTGCAGCCGTCCGCCATTGTGAAAAAGCTGTTCTTACAGGGCACGATCGTGACGATCAACCAGGAGATCGACTTCGAAAAGGCCGAAGAGATCGCAATGGATTACGATGTTCTCTGCGAGAAGGAGAAAAAGGTCAATGTGATCGAAGAACTCTTAAAGGAGGACGAGGAGAAGGAAGAGGATATGGTTCCGAGACCTCCGGTCATCTGTGTTATGGGCCATGTTGACCACGGTAAAACGTCTCTTCTCGATGCGATCCGTCAGACAAACGTGACAGCGAGAGAGGCCGGCGGCATCACCCAGCACATCGGTGCGTACGTGGTTGAGTGCAACGGACAGAAGATCACATTCCTTGATACACCGGGCCATGAGGCATTTACCGCCATGCGTATGAGAGGCGCACAGGCGACCGATATTGCGATTCTTGTGGTTGCTGCGGATGACGGCGTGATGCCGCAGACCGTTGAGGCCATCAACCATGCCAAGGCGGCAGGCGTTGAGATCGTCGTAGCGGTAAACAAGATCGATAAGCCGAGCGCCAATGTGGAGCGGGTAAAACAGGAGCTCTCCGAATATGAACTCATCCCGGAGGACTGGGGCGGAAGCACTGTATTCTGTCCGGTATCCGCACACACGAAAGAGGGAATTCCGGAACTTCTGGAAATGATCCTGTTAACGGCGGAAGTGAAGGAATTAAAGGCAAATCCGAACCGCAAGGCGAGAGGTCTCGTGATCGAGGCTCAGTTGGATAAGGGAAGAGGTCCGGTTGCGACAGTCCTGGTACAGAAGGGTACCCTGAAAGTGGGCGATTCCATCGCAGCAGGTTCCTGTTACGGTAAAGTCCGCGCCATGATGGACGATAAGGGAAACCGTGTCAAGGAAGCGGGCCCGTCCACACCGGTTGAGATCCTCGGTCTCAATGACGTTCCGAATGCGGGCGAGATTTTTGTCGTACACCAGAATGAGAAAGAAGCGAGAAGCTTTGCGGAGACCTTCATTGCGGAAGGAAAGAACAAGCTGATCGAAGATACAAAGGCAAAACTGTCTCTGGACGATCTGTTCTCCCAGATCAAGGCCGGCAATGTAAAAGAACTGCCGATCATTGTGAAGGCAGACGTACAGGGATCTGTGGAAGCAGTAAAACAGAGCCTTGTGAAGCTCTCCAACGAGGAAGTGGTCGTAAAAGTGATCCATGGCGGCGTCGGCACCATCAACGAGTCCGATGTGACGTTAGCTTCCGCTTCCAACGCGATCATCATCGGCTTCAATGTGCGCCCGGATGCGACAGCCAAGTCCATTGCCGACAGAGAGAAAGTGGATATGCGTCTCTACCGCGTCATCTACCAGGCAATCGAGGATGTGGAAGCTGCCATGAAGGGTATGCTGGATCCGGTCTTCGAGGAAAAGGTGATCGGCCATGCGGTCGTACGCCAGACCTTCAAGGCATCCGGCGTCGGCACGATTGCAGGTTCCTATGTGCTTGACGGTAAGATCGTCCGCGGAAGCAAAGCGAGAATCACCCGCGACGGCGACCAGATCTTTGAGGGTGCGCTTGCTTCCCTGAAGCGTTTCAAGGACGACGTGAAGGAAGTCAATGCGGGATACGAGTGCGGTCTCGTATTTGAAGGCTTCAATGATCTTCAGGAAGACGATATGATCGAAATTTATATCATGGTAGAGGTTCCGAGATAGAAGGCTCCGAGATCGAAAAGACCGAACATTCTGCCGTCTGAGCCGGATGGCGCGGACGGCAGAAAGAAAAGGGGTATCAATCATGAGAAAGAACAGTATTAAAAATACAAGGATCAACGGGGAAGTCCAGAAGGCCTTAAGCGAGATCATCCGCGCGGACTTAAAGGACCCAAGGATCCATCCGATGACGAGCGTGGTTCTGGCGCAGGTTACGCCTGATCTTAAGTTCTGTAAAGCCTATATCAGCGTTCTCGGAAGCGAGGAGCAGGCACAGGAGACCATCCGCGGCTTAAGGAGCGCGGAGGGATATATCAGGACCCAGCTCGCGAAAAAGGTGAATCTGAGAATCACGCCGGACGTATCGTTCGTTCTGGACCAGTCCATCGAATACGGCGTCCGCATGTCAAAGCTGATCGATGATGTGACAAAAGATCTGCCTTCTGATGTGGAAGAAGAGGACAGAGAGGACAGTGAAGAAGACAGATAACAGGACGGCCGGAAAGGCCGGAATGCTGTCAGACCGGAAAGGAGTCGGGCACAGTGGGAATTTTGACAGATGTGTTGGAGCAAAAAAAAACGGTGGTCATTCTCGGCCATGTGAATCCGGACGGGGACTGTATCGGTTCCTGCCTCGGAATGTATAACTATCTGCGGGAGAATTTCGAAAGGCTTTCCGTGTCCGTTTATCTGGAGCCTATGGGAAAGAAATTCGGATATCTGGCGGGATACGGGGACGTGAAGCATGATTTTGAACCGGATAAACAGTTTGATCTTTGCATCACGCTTGACGCAAGCGACGAAAAACGGCTGGGTGCGTTTGCTCCTTATCTGGAGACGGCCGGCGACAGCCTCTGCATTGATCACCATATCACAAACCGAGGGATGGGGCGCGTCAACGTGATCGCGAGCGGCGCAAGCTCCTCCTGTGAGGTCCTCTACGGCCTGCTGGACGTCAGGAAGATCAGCAGATCTGTCGCGGAGTGCCTCTATACGGGAATCGTCCATGATACCGGTGTGTTCAAATATTCCTGTACATCGAAAAAAACGCTGGAGATCGCGGGAAAACTGATCGAATACGGAATCGATTTCCCGAAAATCATTGACGACAGCTTTTTTATGAAGACCTACGGACAGTTAAAACTCCACGGAAAAGCCATGCTGGACAGTAGACGGATCCTGGACGACCGATGTATCTATACGGTCGTGACCCAGGAAGAACTGAAAGAATTCGGCTGCACAGTGAAGGCCACCGACGGGGTCATTGACCAGCTTCGAATGGTGGAGGGCGTGGAATGCGCGATCCTCCTCTACGAAACCGGAAATCCGTCGGAATACAAGGTAAGCCTTCGCACCAACACCGATCTGGATCTCAGCCGGATCGCGTCTGTGTTCGGCGGCGGCGGCCATGTGAAAGCCGCGGGCTGCACAGTGACAGGCAGTCCGGTGAGCATTGTGGACGGAATCTGTGAACAGATCCGGATCCAGTGGAAAGAAGCAGAAGAAAAACAGGCCGGGTGTTAGTATGTACGACGGAATTATCAATGTTTATAAAGAAAAAGGATACACCTCCTTTGATGTGGTTGCCAGAATGAGAGGCATCCTCGGACAGAAAAAGGTAGGTCATACGGGTACGCTGGATCCGGCGGCCGAGGGCGTTCTTCCCGTCTGCGCGGGAAAGGGAACAAAGCTATGCGACATGCTGACAGACCACGATAAGACGTACCGGGCGGTCCTGCTGCTGGGAACGGAGACGGATACCCAGGACACGACAGGTACCGTGCTGGCGGAAAAGCCCGTGGATCACCTTACGGAGGAAGCGGTGCGTGAGGCCATTTACTCCTTTGTGGGGGATTATGACCAGGTGCCGCCCATGTACTCGGCCCTGAAGGTAAACGGAAAAAAGCTCTACGAGCTGGCAAGAGAGGGAAAAACCGTGGAGCGGAAGGCCAGACCGGTGACGATTCATGAGATCCGGATCGATGCCGTAATGCTGCCGGAGGTGACTATGACGGTCTCCTGCTCGAAGGGGACGTATATCCGGACACTGTGCAATGATATCGGGGAGAAGCTGGGAGTCGGAGGCTGTATGAAAGAGCTTCTGAGGACCAGAGTCGGACGCTTTGCAATCGGGGACTCTCTGACGCTCGGGGAGCTTCAGAAATTAAAGGACGAGGGCAGGCTTTCGGAGGCATTGCTGCCTCTGGAATCTGTATTTGCGGATTACCCCGGGATCAGGGCGGCGGAGCCGGAGACAGACCGGCTTGTCAGAAACGGGAATCCGTTCCGCATGAAAACAGCCGGAAAGCCGTCGAACGGCGACGCCCGCAGGGTGTACGCCATGGACGGCACATTTATCGGCATTTACGAATATTCGGAAGAGAAACGCATGTTTTATCCGAGAAAGATCTTTATGTGACAGGAAGGAATTCCTGCCAGAACATGTTCCGGGAGGAAGAACCAGCATGCAGTATATTGTTGATACAAAAGAATTTCAGATCATGGAGCCGACCGTGGTGAGCATCGGCAAGTTTGACGGCCTTCACCTGGGACACCAGAAGTTAGTGAAGGAAATGCTCCGCTTCCGAACCCACGGGAGAAAAGCGGCCATTTTTACGTTTTCCACGCCGCCGGGAACGTTAGTGAAGGGAAAGCTGCAGACCATGATCATGACCAACCGGGAGCGTGCGCTGATTCTGGAACAGGCCGGAATTGATTATCTTGTGGAGTACCCGTTTGACGAGAGCGTTCTCAAGATGGAGCCGGAACGGTTCCTCTCAGAGATCCTGATCGGCCGGATGGGGGCGGACATCATCGTCACAGGTCCTGACTGCCATTTCGGCTACAAGGCCGCAGGCGACCGGGCGCTCCTTGAGGCACTGGCCCCCAAATACGGATACCGGTTCATTGTGGTGGACAAGGCCAGAGATCCGCAGAACAAGATCATCAGCAGCACCTATATTCGTGATATGCTGGCGGAGGGAAGGATCGAAAAGGCCAATCAGCTCCTGGGATATCACTATTATGTGTCCGGTGTTGTGGAGCATGGCAGATCCATCGGGCACAGAAGGCTGTACCCGACGGCCAATCTGGTACCGCCGAGGGTCAAGCATCTGCCGAAATACGGCGTTTATGTGACCCGGGTCACCGTGGAGGGAAAAACCTACGGCGGACTGACCAATGTGGGGGAAAAACCCACGATCGAAGGGAAAAATCCGGCCGGAGTGGAGACATACCTCTACGATTTCCAGGGAGATCTCTACGGAAAGACCATCAAGGTGGAACTCCTTGATTTTGTGAGGCCGGAGATGAAATTCTCCTCCATCGAAGAACTGAAGGCCCAGCTGGATTATGACGTGAAGATGTGCAGGGAGATGTACGATCAGTTTTTAAAGACTGTGTTATAGCGGAATCCTTTGAGGGGAGGCCATATGGAAAAAAATCAGCTGAAACAGTATTGCGCGATCGGAGCCATCGCGGCGGCGGTGTGCCTGTTTGTGCTTCATTTTTCGGCGGTGATCCGGGTGTGCCAGAGTATTCTGGGCGCTGCAGGACCGCTCCTTCTGGGAGCCGTGATCGCCTATGTACTGAATATTCTGTTAAAAAGAATTGAGAGACTTTTGTTTCCGCAGCGCAAAACGGGGATCATCGCAAAGTGCCGCCGGCCGGTGAGCATTGTGCTGTCGTTTCTGGCGCTGTTTCTGATTCTGTTCTTTCTTATCAAGCTGGTGGTACCGGAGCTTCTTTCCGCGGTTCGCCTGATGACCGATGAGGTCCCGGCGGCTGTGGAGACGGTTTACCAGTGGGCAATTGACAATTCAGGAGAGATCCCGGCCATTCAGGATGCACTGATGAAGGCCGACATCAACTGGCAGGAAGTGATCAAAAAAGCGATCAACGTGCTGCTTGCGGGAGCAGGCGGACTTATGAACTCCGTCGTTACACTTGTCACGGGCATTTTCGGGACAGCTGCAAAGCTTCTGATCGGCTCAATCTTTGCCATTTATCTTCTGAGTGCGAAAGAGAAACTGCTTTCACAGGTGAACGCGCTTTTGAAAGCATATGTGAAACCGAAAACAAGGGAAAAAATCGTGTATGTGGCAGAGACCTTCCATGCGGTGTTTACGAGTTTTATCGTGGGCCAGTGCATGGAGGCGGTAATTATCGGAACGCTGTGCGCGTTAGGCATGACAGTTCTGGGAATGCCATATGCTGTAATGACAGGAACCGTTGTGGGCGCGACAGCGCTGATCCCGGTCGTGGGAGCTTATATCGGCGCGGCTGTCGGTGCGTTCATGGTGTTTACCGTGAATCCGCTTCAGGCTCTGCTGTTTGTGATCTTTCTGGTGATCCTGCAGCAGCTGGAGGGAAATCTGATCTACCCGAGAGTGGTGGGCTCATCCATCGGGCTTCCGGGACTCTGGGTGCTTGCCGCTGTCACCGTCGGAGGCGGCGTCTTCGGAATCGGAGGTATGCTCCTCGGGGTTCCGACTGCTGCGGCTGTTTACCGGCTGCTTCAGACGGATGTGAAAAAACGGCTGGACCTGTCAGAATAAAAAATACGAGGAAAGCATGGACGAGACAAAGAAAGACTGTTTTACGGAGACTCCGGCAGAGACCGCAAAGAAGGAGCGCGGACGGAGCAGACGCCGGCTGACCGGCAGTAAAGAGGCAGTGCCCGTTACCGCGGCGAAGCAGCCGAAAGAACCGGAGCCGGGGAAAAACCGCGCAAGATTTCTTGCGGCCGTTTTGACGGTCCTGATCCTTGCTGTCGGCGCCGGCATCGGCTTTTACAGTGTGAAGGCCGGTACATACAGCAGCGCATTTTTGCCGAACACGGAGATTAATGGTATGGACGTCTCCGGGCTGACAGTGGCGGAAGTGAAGGCAGAGATCGAAAAGGGCATTGCAGGGTATGAGCTTCTGATCACAGAGCGGACCGGAGCGGGAGAAACCATAAAAAAAGAGGAGATCGGACTTCATTCAGAGTTCGACGATACACTGGAAACAATCCTTGCGGCGCAGGAGCCTGCAAAATGGATCCTGTCTCTCTGGAATCCGGTGTCCTACGAGATCGAGACCATGATCGTCTGTGATGAGAGCATGCTCGCGGAGAGGATCGATACCCTTGCCTGTATGGACGAGGCGGTCATGATCGAGCCGGAGAACGCGGTGATCTCCGAATATCGGAGTGAAATCAAAGGATATGAGATTCTCCCTGCCGTTCAGGGAACCGAACTGGTAAGAGAGCAGGTGCACCGGGTCATTTCCGATGCGGTTCTGAAGCTTATGACCGAGGTGGATCTGGACGCGGAGGGCTGTTATGCGAAACCGGCGGTGACGGAGGACGACGCGCAGTTAAATGCGCTTGCCGCAGAACTCAATACCTATACGGGAGCCGTTGTCAATCACACCTTCGGGGATTCGAAGGTGGTTCTGGATGGTGATGAGATCCATACCTGGCTTTCGGTAAGCGGAAATCAGGTCACGCTGGACGAGGCAAAGGCGGCAGCCTATGTGAAACAGCTGGCGCAGACGCATGACACGGCATACAAACCGAAGGCACTGAGCACTTCCTACGGGAAAACCGTGACTATCACAAAGGGCAACTACGGCTGGCGAATCAACCAGGCAAAGGAGACTGCGGCCGTCCTCGCGATCGTGAAGGCCGGCGAACAGAAAACGAGGGAGCCGGAGTATCTGCAGAAGGCAGCGAGCCACGGAACGAATGATTACGGAAATACATACGTGGAGATCAATCTGACCGCGCAGCATCTGTTTTTCTATAAAGACGGGAAGCTGATCGTTGAGTCGGATTTCGTCTCCGGAAACGAGTCCCGAGGCTGGTCCACACCAGCCGGAGCGTATCCGTTAACCTACAAGCAGAGAAACGCGACGCTTAAAGGCGAGGGATATGAAACGCCGGTTTCCTGGTGGATGCCGTTTAACGGCGGAATCGGACTTCACGACGCGAGCTGGAGAGGAAGCTTCGGCGGAACGATCTATAAGACAAACGGCTCCCACGGCTGCATCAATCTGCCGCCGCAGGTGGCAAAGACGATCTTCGAAAATATCTCGGCGGGAGATCCGGTCCTCTGTTATCACCTGGAGGGAACCGGGTCCAAGACCACATCGAAGCCGAACGGTCAGGGAAGTTCAGCTTCGTCCGCTGCGGCCACGACTGCTGCACCTGCGACCACGGTACCGACAACCGCACCGGCTGCCACTGTCGCACCGGAAACTCCGCTGTCGCCGATCGAGACCGTGCCGGCAGGTACCGCACCGGCAGAAACATCACCGCAGGCACCGGCTGCGACGACACCGGCTGCAACGCAGCCGGCAGGACCGGGCTACGGACCGGGCTTCGGGTATGAACCGGCGACGGAAGCGCCGGTGGGCCCGGGGTACCAGTAATTTTTTAAGATGCTTTTTAGGAAAACACTGTTGACAAATATAAGAAAATCGATTATAGTTAATGGGTATGCAGAGCGCCGACACCCGGTTTACGGAAGACTCCAACCGGAACCTAGTGATCGGTAAGAATGATTATTATTTAAGGAGGAAATCACAATGATTTCAAAGGAAAAGAAAGCAGCTATTATCGCTGAGTACGGCAGAAAAGAAGGAGATACCGGTTCACCGGAGGTTCAGATCGCTATCCTTACAGCAAGAATCGCTGAGCTTACCGAGCATTTAAAATCCAATCCGAAGGATCACCACTCCAGACGTGGTCTTCTTATGATGGTAGGTCAGAGACGTGGTCTCCTTGCATATCTTAAGAAAACAAATCTGGAAGGATACCGTGCTCTTATCGAGAAGTTAGGCATCAGAAAGTAATTATAAACT
>JALEWG010000224.1 GCA_022788065.1 Lachnospiraceae bacterium
GATGGTAGGCGAAACCGATGACGCGCTTCGGGATGGGAAGTTCCAGCGGGACTTCGATCAGTGTTCCGTTTTTCAGATCATCGGCGACAAAGTCCTTGATCACGCAGGAAATGCCCAGACCGATTCTGGCAAACTCAATCAGAAGAGCCATATCGGTGACTTCCAACAGCTGGTTGACTTCGATCTGGTTATCGGCAAGATAGGAGTCCACGTGTTTTCTGCTCATGTTGCTTCTGTCCAGCAGGATAATATTTCCGGTCTGGAAAATATCCGGATTGGTTCCTTCGCGGAGAAGGAGATTCTGCATATACGAAGGCGTACATACAAAGCCGTCACTGATTTCCATAACGGGCGTGAAGGAGAGCCCTTTTCTGTTTTTTGGCTCCGCCACGAGACCGATGTCGATTTTTCTGGATTCCAGCATTTCCAGCGTATGGATCGTGGACTGGCTTTCTATGGAAATGTTGACATGGGGATATTTCTCCACGAATCCTTTTAAATACGGAAGAAGAACATATTTACAGAGCGTGTTGCTGACGCCGATCCGCAGATGACCGATATGGAAATCGTGGATCCGTTTCAGCTCACGCTCTCCCCGATTAATGGAATCGAAAGCGGAACTGATGTGCTGGAACAGGACAGAGCCCTCGCGGGTGAGCTGGACTCCGCGGGAGTTGCGGCTGAACAGCTTGGTATTCAGGTTTTCCTCCAGCTTGCTGATCGCCTTGCTGATCGCCGGCTGGCTGATGTAAAGCTCTTTGGCAGCCCGGGAAATATTTCCACAGCGGGCGACCTCATAAAAGATCCGGTACTGGGAAAGATGCTGTTCCATATTCATAACTCCTTTTTATGTTTACTATACATAATATGTATTTCTATTATAGATAATCCTGTGATAAAATGTCAATACAGTTAAGAATAAAATACAGCCGGATCGGCCTTTTGAGCGGGAGAGCCGGCATGATAATAAAATGAGAGGAGAGATTTCCGTATGGGAATGACGATGACGCAGAAAATCCTGGCAGCACATGCAGGGCTTGATCACGTGGAAGCAGGCCAGTTAATCGAAGCGAATCTGGACATGGTGCTGGGAAATGATATCACATCGCCGGTGGCGATTAACGAGATGAAAAAAATGAAAGAGCAGACCGTTTTTGACAAAGAAAAAATTGCTCTTGTCATGGATCATTTCATTCCGAACAAGGACATCAAGTCCGCGGAAAACTGCAAATGCTGCCGTGATTTCGCGAACGCAAATGAGATCGTAAACTATTTCGACGTGGGAAATATGGGAATTGAGCATGCGCTTCTTCCGGAAAAAGGTCTCGTAACAGCCGGAGACGCGGTGATCGGAGCGGACTCCCATACATGTACATACGGTGCACTGGGCGCGTTTTCCACCGGCGTCGGCAGCACGGATATGGCAGCAGGTATGGTAACCGGAAAAGCATGGTTCAAGGTTCCTTCCGCACTTAAATTTATCCTGACAGGCAAACCGTCCAGATGGATCAGCGGTAAGGACGTGATCCTTCACATTATCGGCATGATCGGTGTTGACGGCGCGCTTTATAAATCTATGGAATTTGTCGGCGATGGCGTTGCAAATCTGACTATGGACGACCGCTTTACGATCTGCAACATGGCGATCGAGGCAGGCGGCAAGAACGGAATTTTCCCTGTTGACGAGAAAACAGCGGAATACATCAAAGAGCATGGCGACAAGCCTTATACAGTATATGAGGCGGACGAGGATGCGGAGTATGATGCCGTTTATACCATTGATCTGTCCCAGTTAAAACCGACGGTTTCCTTCCCGCACCTTCCGGAAAACACAAAGGAGGTCGGAACCTTTGAAGATGTCGCGATCGATCAGGTTGTAATCGGTTCGTGTACCAACGGCCGTATTCAGGATATCCGGCAGGCCGCTGAGATCATGAAAGGCAGAAAGGTTGCGAAGAACGTCCGCTGCATCGTGATTCCGGCAACACAGGCCGTTTACCTTCAGGCGATGAGAGAGGGCCTTCTGGAGATCTTTATCGAGGCAGGAGCTGTAGTGAGCACTCCGACCTGCGGTCCGTGTCTTGGCGGTTATATGGGAATTCTGGCGGCAGGAGAGCGCTGTGTTTCTACCACCAACAGAAACTTTGTAGGCCGTATGGGCCATGTGGATTCTGAAGTTTATCTGGCAAGCCCGGCAGTTGCGGCAGCCAGTGCGGTAACCGGAAAGATTTCCTGTCCGTGTGAACTTGGTTTATAAGGGAAAGAACTCCCGCATCGGTTAAGGGGAACTGGAAAGGAGAAATGCAGAATGCAGGCAAAAGGAAGAGTATTTAAATACGGAGACAATGTGGATACCGACGTAATCATCCCGGCGCGTTATCTGAACGCGACAAAGGGAGAAGAGCTGGCAAAGCATTGCATGGAAGATATCGATAAAGAGTTTATTCATAAAGTACAGCAGGGAGATATTATCGTGGCGGAAAAGAACTTCGGCTGCGGTTCCTCCAGAGAGCATGCGCCGCTTGCCATTAAGTGCGCAGGCGTAAGCTGTGTCATCGCGGAAACGTTCGCAAGAATCTTTTACCGCAACGCCATCAACATCGGACTTCCGATCATCGAGTGCCCGGAGGCCTCAAAAGCCATTCAGGACGGCGATGAGGTCGAGATCGATTTTGACAGCGGCGTGATCCACAATATTACCAGAGACGAGTCCTACAAGGGACAGGCGTTCCCTCCGTTCATGCAGAAGATCATCTCTGCCGGAGGACTGGTAAACTACATCAATGAAGGAAAATAAAAAAGGCGGCAGAACTTTCGATTTCGGAGGCTCTGCCGTTTTGTTCAAATAATTCAGGCATCAGTGAGCGGCCTGCTGCAGGAGGCCGCTTTCTGACGATATCGTTTTGCAGAATATTGACGTAAGCCCCCGGTGCTCCATTTCCTTTAGGAGGAGGTCTGACACGGAGTGAAGCACAGAAAGATGCACGTTTAACGGAAGGCGATCAACGGTCTGGACACGCTCTTTCGTGCATCCGTCTACGCCGCCTGCCAGTACGACGCGTCGGAGAAGCTCGGTTTCCTCCGATTCTGTCGGCAGCAGATAGTTGCCGGTCTGGAGAGATAAGAGGGCGGCAATGCCCCAGCCCCACCAGTTGGAGACGCCGCTGACGAGTGCAAGATCCGCACTGTCTTCCGTACAGATCTGCCGGCCGCAGGGAACGTTGGCTTCGATCTCCCGGCGGTATCTTCCCATTCCCATCTCATTTCCGCCGTCACCGACGGAGATGGTAACGGCTCCGAACCGTTTTGCTTCCGCGGGAAAAAGAGAAGCATCGGTGACCATGCTGTCAATGATCTCCCCGCGCATGTTGTGGTAATGTCCGTCGTGAGCTTTTCCGGGACGCTCCAGACTGATAAAGTGGGTTGGCGCAAAGCTGCTCACACATTCCCTGACAAAGACTCCCGTGTTTTCGTCCGGGATTTCCCTTAACACGGCTTTCGGTGCGCGGAATCGGAGTGCTTCCGCAAGGAGCGGGAAGGATGAACGGTCCGTTACAACGAGAACGGAAGCGCCCGAAGCTGTGAAAGCGGCAGCAAGATTGGCTGTTCCGGAAGGCCCATCCGTCTCGCCGATGAAAGTTCCGTCCTCCATCTTAACGGGGAAACCGGTTAAAAGAAGCACGCGGGCAGAGTTAGTGAGAGCGGCAGCCGTTTCCCGGATGGGATTTGCCGGGAGTGAGCCCAGAAGTCCACGGCCACCCATATCCTGTTTCATGATCCGGTCAAGTTCCTCAAAAAAAGTCATATTCTTATCCTCCATGGAAGTTCAGGGGAATCGCGGCACAAAAAAAAGACCCACGTATCCCGTTAAAGATTCATGGCTCTTATCTATGATGGGAGCATCCGGGCAGGAGTCCCGATAGACAAAAGAATCTGTCTGTTTTTCTTGTTTCTGATTCCATCATAATCAATGAAAAAGCAAATGTCAACAGCCGGAAAAGAAAAAAAGAAAAGGATGGAAAAGGCGCCCGGCGGCTGATATAATGAAGAAAAGTGAGGCCGTTTCTTAAAGATCGGAAGCGGTCCGAAATGTCAGTGACAGGAACATAAGGGGGAGGAAAAAACATGTATCCGGATAATTCGATTCTGGTGGTAGGGCAGGCCAAACCGAGCAGGGAAGACGCTATTTATAACCTGCACGGGGAATTCTATATCAGCCTCGTTCTTGAGAAAAAAACGGGGAAAATTCTTGATGTTGATTGTAATACGATACTGGACGTCACAAAAAATTTTGTGGCTTCCATGCTGATCGGGAAGAGTTTAAAGGACGATGTGGCGGAGATGGAGCGATCCATAAGAGAGAGGTATTTTGCACTGACACAGAAACCGTTGATCGCCTGTATTAAGGACGCCCATAACCGGTACCTGATGGCGACAGGTTTTCACGCGGAGGGAAAGAACGACATATCCTGTTAGAAACGAAGACTGTTTTTGAGGTGGTCCATGGTCCCCAAACTGGAAGTTCAGGCACTGAGCTATTCCTACCATACGATGGAGGGGGAAACACAGGCCCTTTCTGATATTACGTTTTCTGTCGACACCGGTGAATTCCTTGCTGTGGTGGGGCCTTCCGGCTGTGGAAAATCCACGCTGCTTTCTCTGATCTGCGGGCTGATCCGGCCGGAGACCGGGAAGATTCTTCTGGATGGAACACCGGTCACCTGCGGGGATTCCCGGATCGGCTATATGCTCCAGAAAGATCATCTGTTTGAGTGGAGAACGATTTTTTCCAATGCGTGTCTCGGCCTGGAGATTCAGAAAAAACTGAATTCCGGTGGGAAAGAGAGAGTCAAAAAGCTTCTTTGGCAGTACGGACTCGAGAGCTTTTCCGATGCCAGACCCTCGGAGCTTTCCGGTGGAATGCGACAGAGGGCAGCGTTGATCCGCACGTTGGCGCTGGAGCCGGATCTGCTTCTTTTAGATGAACCGTTTTCGGCACTCGACTATCAGACAAGGCTTTCTGTCTGCGATGATATCAGTACGATCATCCGGGACAGGAAAAAGACTGCGATTCTGATCACTCATGACCTCTCGGAGGCGGTGAGTGTGGCGGACCGCATTCTCATACTTACCAGCCGGCCCGGCCGGATCAAAGATACGGTAACCATACAATTTCCGGACAAAGCGGACGGCCCTCTGGCCAGACGCAACTGTCCGGAATTTTCTTCCTATTTTAATGAGGTGTGGAAAATATTAAAAGACGGAATATAGTAAGGTATCCAAACATTCCCGGAGGTGTCTCATGAAAGGTCCTGAAACGCTGGCCCAGCAGGAATATGTGGCGAGACAGATTCAGAGGCACAGGCTGGTATCGGGGATCCGCCTGCTGCTCCTCGCCGCGATCCTGGCGCTCTGGGAGATTAGTGCTGGCATCGGACTGATCAACGATTTTATATTCAGCTCCCCTTCCCGAATGATCCGCTGCTTCTTGTCGATGGTATCCGACGGGAGCATATTCTATCATACGGGGATTACCATACTGGAAACACTCATCAGTTTCTCGCTCTGTGTGTTCATTGGAATTTTCGGCGCAGTGCTCCTCTGGTCCTGCAGGAGCCTGTCGGAGATTCTGGATCCCTATATTGTCATGTTGAACAGCCTGCCAAAGTCTGCTCTGGCGCCGATCCTCATCGTCTGGCTCGGCAGCAATATGCGGACCATCGTGGTGGCCGCTGTCTCCGTCGCAGTGTTCGGATCCATTCTGACGCTGTACAATGGTTTCAACGGCATGGACCCGGATCAGATCCGGCTCATCTATTCTCTCGGAGGCGGCAGGAAAGAGGTACTCTTTAAGGTACTGCTTCCCGGTTCTGTCCCGCTCATTATCAGCAACATGAAAGTGAATGTGGGCCTCTGTCTTGTCGGCGTCATCATCGGTGAATTTCTGGCAGCGAGGGCGGGACTGGGATATCTGATCATTTACGGCTCCCAGGTATTTAAGCTGGACCTGGTTATGATGGCCATTGTGATCTTATGTATCCTGTCGGCAGTGCTTTATCAGGGGATCTCGGTACTGGAGAAGAAAATAAAGAGGCAGCGAACAGAGTAACATCACAGAAAACAGGAAACTCGCAGGCGGTATGGTATCTTCGCCTGCGAGTCGTTTTTTGAACTGTTTAACCTTTAATATAGTTGTATACCGTCTTCACTCCAAAACCGGTACCACCCTTGGGATAGCCGTTTTCCTTGTTTTTTGCGAAAGTAACGCCTGCAATGTCGAGGTGCATGAACGGCTTGTCTTCCCTGAACTCATCCAGGAAGAGGCCGGCACAGACTCCACCTGCGCCGTTGCTTGACGAGTTGTAGAGGTCCGCGATATCGGATTTAATGAATTCACGGTATTCCTCATAATAAGGAAGTCTCCAGTATTTCTCTCCGGAAATATCGCTGTTGGCTTCGATCTTGCTGTACATCTCATCGTCAGTCGTCAGAACGCCGCAGCATACATTGCCAAAGAAGTTCGCACAGGAGCCTGTCAGAGTGCTGAGTTCGATGATGCTGTCAACCTGCTCTTTTCGGATCATATAAGTCATCGCATCAGCCAGTGTGAGGCGGCCTTCCGCATCCGTACTTGCGACGAAGACGCTCTTTCCCGCCATGGTATGGACGATATCACCGTTTCTGTATCCGGCGCCGTCAACCAGATTTTCACAGGCTGCGACAACCGTAACAACATTTTTCGGAAGCCGGTTCATGGCGATGGAACACATAGCTCCGATAACGGCAGCAGCGCCTGCCATATCGCCCTTCATGGCTGCCATGCCGGCGCCCTGTTTCAGGAAAAGTCCGCCGGAATCATAGCAGAGGCCCTTGCCGATGACACCTTTCGCAGTGCCTTCTCCGCCGTTGTAGCGCATGACTATGAGCTTCGGCTCGTTTACACTGGCTCTGCCCACAGCGAGGAATGCGTTCATGCCGAATTCTTTACAGGCAGCTTTGTCGAAGACTTCCACTTCAAATCCATACTGTTTTCCGAACGCAGCCGTACGGTTTGCGAGCTCTGCCGGAGTGAGAACCTCTGCCGGTTCATTGACAAGGTCACGTGCAATGCAGATTCCCTTTGCGATATTGGCGCCCTCTGTGAGAGCGGCATCGATATCTTCATTGGCGAAAACACAGATTTCCTTATCGGTATACCCGGCTTTCTTTTCCATATATTTATCAAACGCGTAGTCACACAGCGGGAGCGTGGACGCAAACTGGCGTGCGATCTCGTCCTTTTCCATAAAATGCAGATTCGTAAAATTGTCTACGAAAACAACTTTGGATTTCAGTTCATTGAGCAGGACGCCTACCTTTAACGTCGCTTTCCGGAAAATCGGAAGTGCTTTTTCTTTGAGAGAACAATCAAAGCCTACAAGGATCAGATTGATGAAATGATCCTCCAGGCGGATGCGGTAAGATTTGACATCCCC
This sequence comes from Lachnospiraceae bacterium, assembly GCA_022788065.1. GTDB lineage: Bacteria > Bacillota > Clostridia > Lachnospirales > Lachnospiraceae > SUG393. Next base: position 7,476 of record JALEWG010000224.1, read on the forward strand.
TGCTTTAAAATCCGGATCATCGCCGCCGAGAGCAGTCTCATAAGCCTCCTGAAGTGCAGGGCAGGAGAAGGTCGGAGCCGTGTCATATTTCATGTATCTCACAACAGTATCCACATTCTGCGGACAGGATGTTACCATTTTAAAATTCATGATGAGAATTCCTTTCTTTTGTAGAATCGAACTGTGAGTTAAGCGAGCTCTCCTTTAAAGATGATCGTTCTGACAGACAGATCATCCTGGTTCAGAAGGACAATGCTGGCCTCCTTGCCGGTTTCCAGACTTCCGGCGCGGTCGTCGATCTTTATTGCCTTTGCAGGATTATAGGAAGCGGCGCGCACTGCGTCCGCAAGCGGAATGCCGAACTTCACAGCCTGGCGCATACAGCCCATGAGGCTTGTCACGGATCCCGCAAGAGTCTCCGGATGTCCCGCGATCGTCGCCCGCGGGCCGTGAACTTCAATTTCCTGACCGCCGAACGGATAGCGCCCGTCAGGCATTCCGGTGGCCCGCAGGGAATCGGAGATCAGGACCATGCGTTCCGCGCCGAACAGCCGGAATGTCGCACGCACCATGCTGCCGTGGATATGGATTCCGTCACAGATCAGCTCTGCACGCACATGCGGGGCGTCAAAGGCGGCGCCGATCACGCCCGGATTCCGGTGATGGAACGGCGGCATCCCGTTGTAAAGATGCGTCGCATGGGAAGCGCCGGCAGCAAAAGCTGCACTTGCGGTCTCATAGTCGGCCACCGTGTGGCCAACGGAAACCGTAATTCCGTCGGAAACAGCTTCACGGACAAATTCCAGACCGTTGGGCTCTTCCGGCGCAACCGTTACGAGCTTTACAGCGCCCTCTGCGGCCGCCTGAAGGCGGCGGAGCATTGCAATATCCGGTGTATGTAAAAAGGCCTCGTTCTGTGCGCCTTTCTTTGCGGCGGAAAGGAACGGTCCCTCCAGATGGGCTCCGACAACCTCAGCGCCCGTCGTATACTTTGCCCGGTGGGCAGCTGTGTTCTTACAGATTTTTGTGAGCTGGTCTTCAAGCAGTGTCATACCTGCCGGACAGATGTAGGTCACACCCTCGGACAGCTCGTAATCAGCGATCTTCTGAAGACCTTCCGGTGTTGCGTCACTGAAATCCTCACCCACGCAGCCGTGGAAATGGACGTCAACGAGACCCGGGATCACATAGCAGCCGGAAGCGTCGATCACCGCGTCATCGCCGCTTGTTTCAGAGATGTACATTCCGTCGGTGCAGAGCTCACGGTCTTCAAATCCGTTGTTTAAATCGAATACTTTTCCTCCGATTATTCGCATACCAGTACCCCCGCAGCTACAAGCTTGCTGAGAGCGGCTTTGTCACCAACGAGAACCACGTCATTGTGAAGCTGAAGGATAGAAGCCGGGCAATACGGAGTGATCGGGCCGCAGAACGCGTTGTAAACGGCGTCAGCCTTATCCTCGCCGCTGGCAATCAGAAGAACACGGCGGGCAGCCATGATGCAGCCGATACCCATTGTCAGAGCCTGACGCGGCACATCGTCTGCGCTCTCAAAGAAGCGGGCGTTGGCGTCGATGGTGCTCTGGGTCAGATCCACCACATGGGTCTCTTTCACGAAGTGGTCGCAGGGCTCGTTAAAGCCGATATGACCGTTGCGGCCAAGGCCGAGGAGCTGAAGATCAGCGTATCCGAAGGAACGAACCAGCTCGTCATAAGCGGCACATTCCGCGTTGGCATCCTCTGCGAGGCCGTTGGGAACAAAGGTATTGTTCACATCGATATCGATATGATCGAAGAAATTGGTCTGCATAAAATAACGGTAGCTCTGATCATGAGTCGGCGCCAGTCCCTTGTACTCGTCAAGATTGACGGTGTGGACTTCTTTAAAACTGAAATCCCCTCTCTGATTCCATACCGCTAACTGTTTGTAGGTTCCGATCGGAGTGGATCCTGTTGCGAGACCGAGTACACAGTCCGGACGGCGGATTACTTCCGCGGAAATAAGATTTGCCGCACGGCGGCTCATTGCATTATAATCTGCTTCCTGATAAATTCTCATAATAAACCTCTCCTTAACATGAATGATATTGTTTTTGCAAAACACATAGCAGACACCTTCTATTTTACCACATCGTGCGTCATTTGTCACTTGTCTGGGGAAAAAGAACGGGAAAGAACGGAAAAAAGTCAGCAGAATTGACTTTTTCCGGCCGTTTCTGTATAGTGATAGCAAGAAGCGGTCCGATCGGATCATGGAAAACAGAGGAGGATCTTTATGAAATATGAAATGAAACTTGGCAGTCTGAGAGCGGAAGCCGATACACACGGAGGAGAACTGGTTTCATTCTGTGACGGGGGCGGAACGGAATATATCTGGAACGGGGACCCGGCATACTGGACCGGCAGGAATCCGGTCCTGTTCCCGGTTGTGGGGAATTTAAAGAACGGGAGAGTCGTGATAAACGGAAAGGAATATGAAATGGCACGGCACGGATTTGCCCGCGGCAGTGAATTTGAGCTGGATGACCGGGGAGAAGACTATGTTGTGTTCCGACTAACAGAAAATGAGGAAACGCTGGTGAAATATCCGTTTCCGTTCTGTCTGAAAGTCGAGCACCGGCTTCTGGAAAACGGCTTTTCCACGGCATTTACCGTGGAAAATACAGGAAAAGAGCCGCTCGTTTTCTGCATAGGAGCCCACACGGCTTTCCGGTGTCCGCTCCGTGAGGGGGAAGTCTTTGAGGACTATGAGCTTGTATTTGATGAAAAAGAGACGGCTTCCACACTGCTGCTTAACGGTCAGGGACTTGTGGCGGACGGAGCTTCCGAGCCGATGCTTTCGGATACAGACCGCCTTCCGCTGGATTACGACGTTTTTGCCCGTCTGGACACGATCATTTTCCGGGGACTTGAATCCGCCGGCGTCAGCCTGAGACACAAAGAGAGCGGTCACGGCGTTCGTATGGATATCAGCCGGTTTCCGATGGTAGCGTTCTGGACGAAAGGAAAGGAACGGGCGCCGTATGTATGTCTGGAACCGTGGCAGGGATGCGCGGCCTATGAGCATGAGAGCGGTATCTTTGAGGATAAGCCGCATGCGCTCACGCTGGAGCCCGGTGCATCAAAGACCCTTAGCTATGCGGTCACGATCCTTTAACATAGAGCGGGAAAGGAAAGAGAAAAAATGGCAGAATTCGTGGTGATGGTCTCATTTATCGCTGTTCTCATCATCTGCGTGTCCCTCGGCATTTCCGTTGTATACGCGTTGGCGCTGGGATACCTGATCTTTTTCGGGTACGGCCTGTACCGGGGAAAATCGCCGGACGATGTACTTCAGATGTCGGTTTCCGGCTTCCGGAAAGTAAAAAATATCCTGATGATTTTCCTGCTGATCGGCATGGTTACGGCACTCTGGAGGGCAGCAGGGACCATTGCGGTCATCATAAACTATGCGTCGAAGCTGATCCGGCCGTCGGCATTTCCGGTGCTGGCATTCCTGTTAAACTGTCTGGTGTCCGTGCTTACGGGTACCTCCTTCGGAACGGCGGCGACTATGGGTGTGATCTGCATGACCATGGCCAGAGCCATGGGGGCAAACCAGCTGTTTGTCGGAGGAGCAGTTGTGTCGGGAATCTTTTTCGGAGACCGGTGTTCTCCGGTCTCTTCCAGTGCTCTTCTGGTCACTGAGCTGACCGGGACCGACATCTATAAAAATATCAGAAATATGATACGGACCTCCACGGTTCCGTTCCTTTTGACCGTGATCGTCTATTTCCTTCTGGGGCTGTTCTCCGGAGGAAAAGGCGGCAGGATGGATGTCGAGAGTCTTTTTTCCGGAAGCTTTGTACTTCACTGGAGCCTGGTTCTTCCGGCCATGCTGATCCTTTTGCTGTCCGCATTTCGGATTCGGGTAAAGATCACTCTTTCTGCCAGTATTCTGACTGCCGTCATCTGCTGTCTCGCAGTGCAGCACATACCGGTTACGGAGATCCCGAAGATCCTTTTATGGGGCTATCGCGCCGCAGATCCGGAAGTGGCAGTCATGTTAAACGGAGGCGGGATCCTTTCCATGGTCCGCGTGGCGGTTATCGTGGGGCTTTCGTCCTCGTTTGCCGGAATTTTTGAAGGAACGGGACTCCTTGCGGGGCTGAAGCATTCAATTGCCGGTCTGGCAGAAAAGCTCACTCCTTTCGGCGCTTCTGTGGCGGTTGCCGCGGTGACGTCCATGATTTCCTGCAATCAGACGCTGGCGGCGATTCTGACCCACGAACTCTGCCGGGATCTGGAACAGGATCCTGAGGAAATGGCGATGATTCTGGAAAATACGGTCATTCTTATGGCGCCGCTTGTTCCATGGTCCATCGCTGGCGCCGTTCCGGTCGCTGCGATCGGAGCCCCGCAGGCATGCCTGATTCTCGCCTGCTATCTCTATCTCGTTCCGCTCTGGAACTTGTTTACACATTTGCGTAAAAAGAATTAATCATGCGGAGCTGTTACAGAAAGTTGTAAGAATTTTGCAAGGAAACCGGAAGAGAAACGTTCAACGATAGAAAGTATTTGGTGCTATACTGGTTCCATCGTAAAGAAATTCGGTAAAATTGCGGCAAAACTGAACCGAAATTTGGGCAGAGAGCCGGAGCTATCGGACAACAGATGAAACTGGCGGGAGGCTGAATATGAGTGTAGAAGAGAAAATCAGGCCGGAGGAATTTGACAAAGAGCTGGAACGGCTGATGAGTGAGAACGGGGAAAAGAAAGGAAAGAAAAAACGCGGAGGAAAAAAGAAGAAGATTTTCTTCGCGGTGGGAGTGATTGCGGTGATCGGAATTGCGGGTCTTAAGTTCATGGGAAGCAGAGAGACAAAAATCCCGATGGTCGCAACCGTCACTCCGCAGTATAAGGACATCAGGAACCGGCTCTCCGTAACCGGTCCCGTATCGGGGACGGACAGCGTGGATGTTGTGTCCAGACTGCACGCGGAGGTGCTTGAGATCCCCGTGAAGGAAGGAGACCGCGTGACAAAGGGACAGATTCTGGCGGTTCTCGATGATACGGATATTAAAAAGGAAGAGCAGATCGCGAAAAATGACTATGAACTGGCTGTGAGTACGTTTGAGGAGCGGGACAGGGAAGCGAAGCGCGGATATGAGAAGGCGGTTCAGGATCTGAAAACGGCGCAGGCCAACTACGACAGGACGAAAAGTCTCTACGACGGAGGTTCTGCTGCGTTAGTGGAACTGGAACGGGCGCAGAATGAACTGAATGACGCCAGACGGGGTACGGAATCCTTCACGATGAAGGACGGGAAGCCGACGGCGGGAGATTCCTACCGGCTCCAGATCGAGAAGGCAAAATTCGATTATGAAAAGAAAACGGAGGAGCTGGAGGATACGAAGATCAAAAGCCCCATTGACGGAACTGTAGTGCGAGTCAACACGAAGGTTGGACGGTTTGCGGACCAGATCGAGGACAATGAACCGTTGTTCGTAATTGAAAATCTGGATGTGCTGGAAATGGAGATCAGGGTCAGCGAGTATTCCATCGGAAAAGTCCAGGTAGGACAGGAGGCGGAGATCTCCGCGGATATCCTGGACGGAGATACCGTAAAAGGAGAAGTCGTATCCATTTCTCCCACCGGTGAGGAGAAAGGCGGCGGGTCCACAGAACGCGTGATCCCGGCGACCATCCGAATCACGGAGGACAACACCGCACTGATTGCAGGAATCACGGCGAAGGCACAGATCGTTCTGGAAGAGGAGAAAAACGCGCTGTCTGTTCCCGTGTCTGCGGTCCTGGAGAAAGACGGGGAGACCTGTGTGCAGGCAGTGAAGGAGAATAAAATCATGCGCATTCCGGTGGAACTGGGTGTGGAGAGCGACGTAGAGATCCAGATCATTCCGAAAGACGGCGCAGAGTTAGACGACACGGTTCCGGTCGTGCTGACGCCGGACGAGAGCTATCAGGACGGAATGGAAGTTCTTTCCGTGGCACAGTAAGGAGGCGGTTTTGTATGTTTGGACGAAACAGGACAAAGAAAGTCTCCTGCCTGGCGGAAAATGAAAATGCAGAGCTGATCCGGTTGGAAAATCTGGTCAAGATCTATGATACGGGAGCCATCAAGGTTCTGGGATTAAAGAAGATCAATCTGACGATCCGAAGAGGGGAGTTTGTGGCGATCATGGGGCATTCCGGCTCCGGAAAATCAACGCTCATGAACATCCTGGGCTGCCTTGACCGGCCAACCATGGGGCATTATTATCTGGACGGAATCGACACGGCAGAGCTTTCTCCGGATGAGCTGTCTGCGATCCGAAATAAAAAAATCGGGTTCGTGTTCCAGTCCTTCAACCTGATCGCCAGAACGTCCGCACTGAAAAATGTGGAACTTCCCATGACGTACGCGCGAATTCCGGCTAAGAAGAGAGCAGCGCGGGCCATGGAGCTTCTGGACTGTGTGGGACTTTCTGAACGGGCGGATCATATGCCCAACGAGCTGTCCGGCGGTCAGCGTCAAAGAGTGGCGATCGCGCGGGCACTGGCCAATGAACCGCCGCTTCTTCTCGCTGACGAGCCCACGGGAAATCTGGACACCGCCGCGTCGGTGGAAATTATGGAAATTTTCTCAGAGCTTCACAAAGCGGGGGCTACGGTGGTCGTGGTCACCCATGAAGAAAACATCGCAGCGTTTACAGACCGGATCATCCGGTTTTCTGACGGTCGGATCATCAGCGATGAAATCAATCCGAATCCCACAAAGGGGAGCGGAAACGTACATACGGCCGGCCTCTATCGGAACCGTGAGACGGGAAAGGAGGCTGTGACATGTTAGGGGAAAACATGATGATGGCGTTTCATGCCATTCGGGCGAACAAGATGCGTTCATTCCTCACCATGCTGGGAATCATCATCGGAATCGGTTCGGTCATTTCGATCGTCTCCATCGGGGATACCATGCGCGGCCTGTTTTCAGATCTTTATAAGGACGTGGGGCTTACGCAGGCGTATGTCTCCATCGGCTACACGGTGGCTGATGTGAGGCAGAGCGACTATTTTACGTTGGATGAGCTGGACCGGATCCGGGAGGTGTTCGGAGATGAGATCAGTTACATTGACAGTGATTCATCCGTCGGTACGGAGGTCACGGCCGGACGGACAAAGATGAAATTTGATTTTCAGGGAATCACTCCGGAATATCAGGATGTTCAGCCGGTGGACATTATCTACGGCCGTTATCTCAATGAAGGCGATCTTCTCGGGCGGAGAAAAAACGTGGTCATGGAAGTGAAAAGCGCAAGAAAGCTGTTCGGCACGGAAAACGCGGTCGGGAAAACATTCCGTACGACCATATACGGGACCACCGACGAGTATTCGGTGGTTGGTGTCTACAAGAAAGATATGAATGCATTTCAGGCGCTGCTCATGGGAGCAGACTCTGACCGGGGCAGTGCGTTTATCCCGGAAACGATCCTCACCTGGCCAAACGATTCGTTTTATTTTTGCCATCTGTTCGCAGCGGAAGATGTGGATATGAATGACTTTATGAACCGGCTGGTGAATTACATTGCGAGGATGAAGGGGAGAAATCCGGAGGACTTCCGCACAGTCACCGCAGTCGATGAAATGGGAAGTGTGGACAGTGTGATGGGCGCTCTTTCCATGGCAGTCGGGGGAATCGCGGCAATTTCCCTTCTGGTAGGCGGTATCGGCATCATGAATATCATGCTGGTTTCCGTGACCGAGCGAACCCGGGAGATCGGAATCCGGAAAGCGTTAGGGGCGCGCACGCGCGACGTGATGCTGCAGTTTCTGACGGAGTCGGCGATTCTGTCCGCGTGCGGCGGCGTGATCGGCGTGATTTTCGCGGTTGCGCTGGTGAGCGTCGGCGGAGCGGCGTTTGGACTGCCGGTGGTAATACGGCCGGGCGTGATCGTGATGGCTGTGTCCTTCTCCGCAGTGGTCGGTATTTTCTTTGGAATGTATCCGGCCTCCAAAGCAGCGAAAGCCGATCCGATCGATGCGCTGCGGTATGAGTGAATTGATGAATGGAAAGGGGACTGTCTCGCGACAGCCCCCTTCTTGTTATGAGGCACTGGCGTCCGGACTACAGATCCAGCTTCAGATCTCCGTCACGGATCCAGCCGATCTTACGTAAAATCTCCCCGAATAAAAATGTGAGGACAGCGGGAAGCACAAAGCACACGAGCAGAATCCCAAGCCACATGGAGGCGCCGCCTTCCGGCATGGCGGTATAGATGCCGATGGGCCCCACCAGCCCGCAGGTTCCCATGCCGGATCCGGCCGGGATATTTTCCAGGCGGAAGATCATGGTGGATACCGGGCCGGTGACCACGGAGGCGAGCGTCGGAGCAATCCAGATTTTCGGGTTCTTCACAATATTCCCCATCTGGAGCATGGAGGTTCCGAGTCCCTGGGCGAGAAGACCGCCCCAGCCGTTTTCACGGAAGCTGAGAACGGCGAATCCGATCATCTGGGCGCAGCAGCCGGCAGTGGCCGCACCGCCTGCAATACCGTCCAGACCCAGCATAATGCAGATGGCTGCGCTGCTGATGGGAAGTGTCAGGGCGATTCCGATGAGGGCGGAAACCAGAATCCCCATGAAGAACGGCTGCAGTTCCGTGGCATTTTTCACGAGATCGCCGAACAGTGTCATGAATCGGGAAACACCGGGGCCTGCAAACTGTGCCATCAAAACACCGGAAATAATTGTAATGCCCGGAGTCACAAGAATATCGACTCTCGTCTCTTTGGACACGATTTTTCCCAGTTCCGTGGCCACAATGACCGAGACAAGAGCTCCCACGGGCCCACCAAGTTCATTGCCTGCGATGCCGACAGTGGCGGCGGAGAAGAGAACCAGCTGAGGCGCTTTTAATGCGTAGGCGATGGATACGCCCAGTGCGGCGCCGGTAGCGCCTTTGGCGTAGCTCGCGATGGTGCTGAAAAGCTCCACATGGGTCTTATCTCCCAGTGTGGAAAAGATCGTTCCGATCAGCAGAGAGGCAAACAGTCCGAATGCCATGGCGCCCAGTGCATCGATCAGATAGGTCTGGACCGTGATGCGGACCTGTTTTCTCTCGAGAAATTCCTTCCAGGTTTCTTTATGGTTTTGTGTTGGATTCATCATATTTCCTCCCTGTAAGATCCTTTTGTTAAAAAAATAACTGAAATTTCAGTCACCGTATTCTGCCATAACCGGATGGAAAAAGCAAGAGAAATCCAGACTTGAGTTTCCGCAGTCTTATCCACCAAGCTCCCATTCTGCGGCATTATCTATCCACGACTTTCAAAAAATGCCCAAAATATAAGGAATCCTGTTCCTTTTTGATGTAAAATTAAGTCGCCACAACAAAACCGTACTAAAC
>JALEWG010000244.1 GCA_022788065.1 Lachnospiraceae bacterium
ATTTTTAGGAGGAAATATCAATGAACAAGACAGAGTTAATCGCAGCAGTGGCAGAAAAGGCAGAACTTTCCAGAAAAGATGCAGAAAAGGCTTTAAAGGCTTTTACTGATGTAGTAGCAGAAGAATTAGTAAAGGGAGAAAAGATCCAGTTAGTAGGATTCGGTACCTTCGAAGTATCCGAGAGAGCAGCAAGAGAGGGAAGAAACCCGAAGACCGGCGAAAAGATGCCGATTTCCGCTTCCAGAACACCGAAATTTAAAGCCGGCAAGGCTCTTAAGGATCAGGTTAACGCTTAATTCATAAGATAGATAAATATTTAGGCAACTGTAAAATTTTGGCCCAAATGCGAAAAACGTAAACAATAAAGATTCCCCTCTGTCATGCGATCCGCATCACGGAGGGGAATCTAGCTATAATATAAAATGGAGGCAGCAGAATGCGTTTAGATAAATATCTCAAGGTATCCCGTCTTATTAAGAGAAGAACTGTCGCAAACGAAGCCTGTGACAGCGGACGTGTAAAACTTAATGACAAAGTGGCGAGGGCCAGCGCGGATGTAAAAGTCGGCGACGTGATTGAAATTGCCTTCGGTACGAAAGCTGTGAAAGTAAGAATTACCAGTGTTCAGGAAACGATTCGAAAAGAAGATGCAAAAGAGATGTTCGAATATATCTAAACAGAACCGCAGAGAAGACGACACGGACGGAAGAGAATATGGAATAAATCGAAAAACCTCTTAATATACTTAAATGAAATGTAAGTATGTCAGGAGGTTTTTTCATGGAAGAAAAGCTTGGGTTATCCCACAAAGTTATGTTGAGCAACCGGGAAAAAGGAAATCTGACGGGAATTCTCGACGTGATATCCTTTGATGAGAATACGATCGTTCTGGATACAGACATGGGACTTCTGACGATCCGGGGAAAGGACCTCCATGTGAGCAGGCTGACTCTGGAAAAAGGGGAGATCGACATTGAGGGCAGAACGGACAGTCTGATCTACTCGGCGGGAGACGGCGGAAGAAAGTCCGGCAGATCTTTCTTCTCCAGGCTGTTTCAATAATCAGCTCTGCTCCCTGCAGACTTTCGGCGGAGGGGGGAGATTGCCTTTGAGCCTTTATATACAGGCGGAGGTCAGGCTGGCGGCACTCAGCTTTCTCCTTGGACTGATTCTGATGATCAGCTATGATTTTCTGAGACTGTTTCGCCTTCTGGTCCGTCACGGAGCATGGTGGACAGGTCTGGAAGATTTTGGATACTGGATTTGCTGCGCATTCATGACATTCACACTTCTTCTCGAGGAAAACAGCGGTGTTGTGCGCGGTTATGTGATACTGTGCATCTTTTTCGGCATGTTTTTATATGACAGGATCGTCAGCAGGAATGTATTTGGACTCTTGAAAAACGCGGGTCGATGGATTACAATAAAAAAAAGAAACCGAAGACGGAAAAAGGAAGCGGGAAAACGTGGGAGAAAACCGGAATAGAAGAAACAGAAAAAGATCAAAATATGGTTGGGGAAACCGGATGGCACTGATCGGTATCACCATGGTCGTGCTGAGCCTTGCGGTCGTTGTGAACGTCGGGGCTTCTTCCCTTCGCGAAAAGGATCTGGAATACCAGGCCAGGGAACTGAACCTGGAGAAAGAGAAGGAAGAAGAGAATACGCGGGCGGCCCAGCTGGAAGAATACAGGATCTATGTTCAGACGAAGCAATATGTGGAAAAAGTGGCGAAGGAAAAGCTGGGTCTGGTCAAAAAAGATGAGATTTTGTTAAAGCCGGAAAAATCAAAGTGAAACATGTCATGAGATTTTCTGTTATGTACCCGGAAATCTGACAAATATTTCCCTCTGATCTGTTTATAATATGGTACGCAGGTTAGGAGGGATTTTTTGTGTTAAAAAGACGGGCGGTACATAATGACATGACGGATGTGAACGGATACGCGGCAAAGCGGTTGAAAGATATGGCCCGGTCACTGGGAGGTCTCGCGAAGACCTTTGGAAAAATGAAAGAGGAGCCGGGGCTGACAAAGGAAGACGGTCTGGCGGCGTTAGAAGCCGCATCGGCCATGGTCTGCGGCAGCTGTACAGGCTGTGGGATCCGAAGCCAGTGCAGATCGGAAGAGGGAGAGGAAAACTATTATCTCTACTATCTGCTGAGGACCTTTGAAAAGAAGGGAAATGTAGATTTTGAAGATATGCCGAGACGTTTCCTGGAAGTATGCAGGAGAAAATCGGATTATCTGGGACAATTAAACCGGAACCTGGGGCGGGCGACTATGAATCTTGCGTGGAAGAACCGATTTCTGGAAAGCCGGGATGCGGTCGCTGTCCAGTTTGAAGAGATGGCCGGAATTCTGGAGGAGTTTTCCGGACAGATGGAGCGGGCAGCCGATGTGACTGCCAGATGGGAGGACAGTCTCCGCGCGCTGTTCCGGAAAAAGAGGATCGTACTGGACAGGCTCCTGATCCTCCAGTATGAGCAGGAACAGCGGGAAGTGTTTTTCACTGCACGGATGACGAACGGACGGTGTATGACGGCGCGGGATGCTGCAGAGTTGATCGGCCGCGTGATGAAGGCGTCTTTCAGCCCTGCAAAGGATGGAAAGACGATCATCACGAGAAATGCGTCGTCGTTCCGCTTTGTGGAGGATGGAAAGTACCGGCTTCTGTTCGGATCGTCAAAAGTACCGAGGGGTGGTGAAGAGGTATCCGGGGACAGCTACACCTTCAAAAGCAGACTTCCCGGACAGGCAATCATGAGTCTGTCGGACGGCATGGGAAGCGGCCAATCGGCAAACGCCGACAGTGAGCGAGTCATCGAGATAACGGAACAGCTTCTGGAAACGGGGTTTTCCGCGCGGGCTTCGTTAAAGCTGGTCAACACCGTGCTGCTTCTCACAGGGCAGAACGAGCGTCCGGCGACACTGGATCTCTGCCTGGTGGATCTCTATTCCGGTGTGGCGGAAGCCATGAAGCTGGGGGCTGCGGCATCATTCGTCATTGGACGGGAGGATGTGGAGATCCTGGAATCCGGACATGTTCCTGCGGGGGTATTAAATCCGGTGGATCCGGTCCTTCTGTCAAGAAAACTCTGGGATGGCGATCGGATCGTCATGGTCAGCGACGGCGTACTGGATGCGATGCCGGGTGATGAAAAAGAAGATGCGTTCCGTGATTTTCTGGCAGGACTCCCGGAAGCGGGACCGCAGGAAACGGCGGAGATGGTAATGACTTATGCCCTGTCTCTGGACGGGGAGCCGAAAGACGATATGACTGTTCTGGTAGGCGGAATATACGGGAGATAACAGGATGGAAGTGCAGACATGTAAAAAGCGGGTAATGGAATATATGGAAGTTCACCGGATGGCGGAGCCGGGAGACGGGATCCTGGCGGCAGTGTCAGGGGGCGCGGATTCTGTCTGCCTGCTTCGAATCCTCAGTGAGCTGTCCGGAGAGTACGGGTTCCGGTTATCCGCTTTTCACCTGAATCACGGCCTGCGCGGAGCGGAGGCGGAGCGGGACGAGCAGTATGTGAAGGAACTCTGCGGGAAACTTGAAATTCCGCTCGTAACTGCGCGCGCCGATGTGGCCCGTTATGCGCGGGAAAACGGACTGTCGGAGGAGGAAGCGGGCCGCAGGCTCCGGTACCGGTATCTGGAGCAGACGGCGGAAAAACTTTCCTGCGATAGAATCGCAACCGCCCACCACCGGGCGGACAATGTGGAGACCGTGCTTATGAACCTGTTTCGCGGAAGCGGACTGAAAGGGCTTGGAGGAATCCGGCCGGTGCGGGGAAGGGTCATAAGGCCGCTCCTCTGTCTGGAACGGGACGAGATCGAAGCGTATCTTCTGGACTGCGGAGTTTCCTGGTGCGAGGATTCCACGAACCGGGAGCTGGAGTATGCGAGAAACCGCGTGAGAAATGTGCTGGTTCCGTGGGTGAAGGAAAATATCAACGACCGGGCCGGTGAGCATATCCTGAACACGGCGAAGTTTGCGTCCCAGGCGGATGATTATTTTGAAGGACTGGCAGACCGGCTTCTGGATGAAGACGGTTCCTCTGGCCGGGACACAGACCGGAAGCGGGAGGCCTCCATCCGGACAGAGCTTTTTGACAGTCAGCCGGATATCGTGAAAGCTTACCTGGTCCGAGCCATGATCCGGCGGGCAGCAGGACAGGAAAAAGATATTTCGGCCCGCCATATCGAAGCGGTCTGTGCGCTTACGGGACCGGGAAGAGGTACAGCCGCGGATCTGCCATATGGAATCAGAGCTGTCCGTGGATATGACAGGATAACGGTCACGGCAAAGCCGGGGACAAAACCGGGGCCGACTGCAGATTCGAAAGAGGAAAAAAAGACGGAGATACCGGATTTTTCTGTGGAAACAAGGAAGTTCCCGTGGAAAAAAGAGATGGAAATTCCTCAAAAACGGTATACGAAATGGTTTGATTATGATAAAATAATGGATACGTTATCTTTGAGGCACAGAGAGAGCGGAGATTATTTCCTGATCGAAGGCGGCAAAACAAAGCTGCTGAAGCGATATTTTATTGATGAAAAGATTCCCGCCGGACAGCGGGATCAAATATGGCTCCTGACAGAGGGAAACCATGTTCTCTGGGCGATCGGATACCGTATCAGTGAATATTATAAAATTTCAGAAACTACTAATACAGTTCTGGAAGTCAGAATATGCAAAGGAGAAGAACATGTCTGAGAAAATTCGTGTTTTACTGGAAGAAGAACAGGTTGATAAAAGAATCCGTGAAGTTGCGGAGCAGATCAGCAGAGATTATGCGGGAAAGCAGATCCACATGATCTGTATTTTAAAGGGCGGTGTGTTTTTTACATGTGAGCTGGCAAAACGGGTGACGGTTCCGGTATCCCTGGATTTCATGTCCGTTTCCAGCTACGGCAGTGGAACGGAATCCTCCGGCGTCGTACGGATCGTAAAAGATCTGGACGAGTCCATCGAGGGCAAGGAAGTCCTGATTGTGGAGGATATTATTGATTCCGGAAGAACACTGGCTTATCTGATCGAAATGTTAAAGAAGAGAAATCCGAAATCCATCCATCTCTGCACGCTGCTTGACAAGCCGGAGCGCCGGGTCAAGAAACAGGTTACGGTTGACTATACCTGCTTTACGATTCCGGATGAGTTTGTTGTAGGATATGGCCTGGATTACGACCAGAAGTACCGCAACCTCCCGTATATCGGAGTTGTAGAACTGTAATTTTAAGGAGGAACCCAGTTGAAACAGAATCAGCAGTTTCGCGGAATGGGGCTTATCCTGCT
>JALEWG010000263.1 GCA_022788065.1 Lachnospiraceae bacterium
TTACAACTATCCGTGCAATATGTTCGTTGCAGGCTTTATCGGATCCCCGCAGATGAATTTCGTCACTGTCAAAGTGGAGAAAGAGGGCGACGGCGTGGCACTGGTATTCGGCACCAGCCGGATCCCGCTTAAGAAACCGGAGCTGGAAGCCTATATCGGAAAGGAAGTCGTGATGGGAATCCGTCCGGAGGATATTCACGCGGAGGCAAATTACCTTTCCGCATGTGAAGCCGCGAATATTCATGCACATGTGAATCTGGCTGAGATGATGGGATCCGAGATCTACGCATACCTGAATGCGTACGGACAGAAGATGATCGCCAGAATTCCTTCCCGAATCGACATGAAGGCCGATCAGGATGTAGTTCTTGCCGTGGACAGAGAGAAGATCCATGTCTTTGACAAGGAGACACAGAAAGTGATCTGCCATTAAACTGACAGCAAAGGATGTGAGACACTGTGAGGAGCAATGGAATTTTAATGCATCTTTCCTCACTTCCCTCCCCTCACGGGATCGGAAGTATGGGAAAGCCGGCCAGAGAATTCGCTGATTTTCTGGAGGCGGCGGGCCAGTCCCACTGGCAGCTTCTGCCGGTATGTCCGACAGGCTACGGAGATTCCCCATACCAGTCGTTTTCTACCAACGCAGGAAACCCGTACTTTATTGATCTGGACGATCTGAGGGCAGACGGCCTGCTTGAGGCGGAGGAATATGAGAACATCGACTGGGAGAGCGCGCCGGACGATATCAATTACGGAGTTCTGTACCGGAAGCGCTATCCGGTGTTAAGAAAGGCAGTGGAGAGGTTCCTTGAAAAACCGTTTTCGGATTACGGGGACTTCTGTTTGGAAAATTCCTTCTGGCTGGAGGATTATGCGCTGTTCATGGCGTTAAAGGACGCCCACAGCGGAGCCGGCTGGCAGGAATGGGAGCCGGAACTTAAGAACCGGAACCCGGAGGCGCTGAAAGCGGCAGCAAAACAATACGACCGTGATATCCGGTTCTGGAAAGCGGTCCAGTATCTGTTTTTTCGCCAGTGGAAGGCACTCAGAAGCTATGTGAACGGCAAGGGCATTTCCATTATCGGAGATCTTCCGATCTATGTGTCCCTGGACGGCGTGGATGTGTGGGCACATCCGGAGCTGTTCCAGTTAGATGAAGAAAAACGGCCGAAGGAGGTTGCGGGCTGCCCGCCGGACGGTTTTTCCGCGGACGGACAGCTCTGGGGCAATCCGCTGTTCGACTGGGATTATATGGAAAAGGACGGATATTCCTGGTGGATCCGGAGAATCCATTATCTATGCAGCGTGTACGATATTCTGAGAATTGACCATTTCCGCGGCTTCGACTCCTATTTTGCGATTCCCTACGGCGATACGGATGCGAAGCGCGGGAAATGGAGAGTCGGACCCGGTATGAAACTGTTCCACGCGGTGGAAAAGGCGATCGGAAGACAGCCGATCATCGCGGAGGATCTGGGATACCTGACCGAATCAGTGAAGCAGCTTCTTTCGGAGAGTGGATTCCCCGGGATGAAGGTGTTAGAGTTTGCTTTTGACAGCCGTGATGCGAACAGTGTGGAATATCTTCCATATAAATACGGAAATCACTGCGTCGCCTACACGGGGACTCACGACAATGATACGGTGGAGGGCTGGATGACTTCGGCAGTTCCGGAAGATGTGGCGACTGCCGTGGAATTCCTGGGCCTGAATCCGGAGGAAGGAAATAACTGGGGAATGATGCGGGTGCTCTGGAACAGTGCAGCGGATCTCACGGTCGTGCAGATGCAGGACCTTCTGGGACTCGGCAGTGCGGCCAGGATGAACACGCCGTCCTCAGTCGGGAAGAACTGGCGGTGGCGGGCGCTGCCGGGAAGCTTTTCAGAAGAGCTGGCTGAGAAAGTACATCACAAGATGGAGCTTTACGGCCGTCTGGCCCGCCGGTAAGGCACATATGCTGCAAACTTTGCAGCGCGCCGCCGGAACAGAAAGGAACGAGAGCCATTGAAAAAGAACAGGATTTCCGGACAGACTGAAAAGAGAATACGGAAATCGGGAACCGTACTGGCCGTCTGCCTGCTTTTTGTATGGCAGACGGCATTTCCCGTATTGGCGGAAACCGTGTATGTAAACGCGGGGAACTTAAATTACAGGAGCGCTCCGTCCATGAACGGCGCCATTCTCGGAACGATGCCGAGGGGAACAAAGGTGGAGCGGGAGAGAAACGAGGGAGAGTGGAGCATTATCACGGTCGGCGGAGTGCGATGCTACGCGGCCTCGCGCTACCTCACAGAGAAACCGGCTGCGGCCATCGGCGCTGAGAAGCACGCGGAACCTGTTTCGGCGGATGGAGTGCAGAAGCATGCAGATACCCCCTGGGCTGACCGGGTGTGGGACGTGGAGCTTTCCGGGACAGAGACTTACGCTTCTTATTCGAAGATCCATACAGGGAAAGCTGTTTACTATCACAGCGGAAGTGAAAACAGAAAAGATAAAACGGTATGTGTCAATGCCGGCCATGGAACAAAAGGCGGCAGCGCGGTAAAGACGCTCTGCCACCCGGACGGGACGGCGAAAGTTACCGGAGGAACGACCGATTCGGGAGCCACGACGGCTGTCGCTGTCTCTTCGGGGATGATGTTTGCAGACGGGACTGCGGAGAGCGCGGTGACGCTTAAGATGGCAAAGATTCTCAGAGACCGCCTTTTAAAAGAGGGGTATGACGTGCTGATGATCCGGGAGGAGGACGATGTGCAGCTGGATAACATTGCGCGGACGGTTCTGGCAAACACCCATGCGGACTGCCATATTGCGCTCCACTGGGATTCCACATCGTCCGATAAGGGCTGCTTTTTCATGAGCGTGCCTTCGGACAAAACATACCGGGCCATGGAGCCGGTGGCCTCCCACTGGAAGTCCCACAATAAGCTTGGAAGCAGCCTGATCGAGGGACTTCGGGCGGAGGGGAACCAGATCTTTTCCGGCGGTTCCATGGAGATGGATCTGACGCAGACGTCCTACTCCACGATTCCCAGTGTGGACGTGGAGCTGGGAGACAAGGCGTCCTCCCACTCCGATGAGACGCTTGGACGGCTGGCAGACGGGCTGGTCCGGGGAATCGATACGTTTTTTACTCCCAGTTTTTCGTGAGAAAACGACGATACGTAACGTCCATACCGAAAGCGCCGAGGGGTGCTGTGATCACGATCGCCAGCACGGCGACGGAGAGCACCAGGTTGCCGCAGGCAAGGCCGAGGGACAGCGGGACGGAGCCGATCGCGGCCTGGACCGTTGCCTTCGGCAGGTAGGAGATCACGCAGAACAGCCGCTCCTTTTTGCTGAGCGGTGTTTTTAACAGGCAGATCATGACGCCGAGGGAGCGGATCGCCAGTACGAGGAAGATCATCAGAACCGCACTTGGACCGGCGGCCAGCGTGTACCGGATATCGACGGCTGCGCCCACAAGGACAAACAGGACCACTTCCGCGGCGATCCAGAGCTTCCCGAATTTTTCGGCGAGGCGGGCGGAGACGGCGGGGGTGCTCTTTAAGTGCAGGGCGCAGGCCATGCTCACGACGGCCAAAAGGCCGGAAAGCGGCAGATACGGTTTCAGCCATGTTTCCGCAGCATTTAAAAGGAAAG
>JALEWG010000081.1 GCA_022788065.1 Lachnospiraceae bacterium
CATGATATGCGAATTCATTGAAGGGAGTTTCCACACCCAGTTCTTTTCCCATTCGGATCAGTGCACCGGAAAACATCTCGATCTCTGTTTCCCTTTTTGCATCCAGATCCTGAAGGGTAGAGAACCTGCTGGATGGGGACACGGTATTACTGACTGCAGCCGGGTTGCTTTCATCCCGAATATTGATTCCCCTGGCAGCGGCAACCTGCACGACTTCATCGCGCATCCGGTTACTGATGTAGGCGAGATGTTCACTGTCCGTATAAGCCCCATAACCACAGTTTATTATGGCCTGCGGAAGATTTTTGCTGATATTTAAGGCGTATTTGAACCATATGTCCTGTTCAATATTCTCACAGATGTGATAATGAATGCCGCTTCCGTCCAGAAGGTCACGGATAGCCAGGATACGCTCACTTAAAGTCCCGTCGGTTTCTCCAAAGAAAAGCCCCTGTGTGATCTCCGGGTTGAAGGAGATTTTGTTTCCGACTCTTTGCGAAGCAATTTTCATGAAGGAATAGACGATGCGCTCCATTCCGAGCTGGTTTCCGATTATACTTTCACTGTCCACACCGTTTAACGGACTCAGGATGATTGTATGCTCGTCCGCGGCGGCTTCAATCAGAGGAAGAGTCTCCTTCAGTGCGCCGTATTTAACCGCCACGATCAAAAGATCAACTCCATGTGCCTGTTCGGATGTCTTCACATTGAGAGAAATTCTTTTCCCGTTTATCAGAACCCCGTTTTCTGAAAGGCGTTCCTTTCTTTCGCCCTCGGCGATGACACAGAAATTGTCTCCAAGTTTTTGTGATAATCCTGCGATAAAGTAACTGCCGATAGCTCCTGCGCCGATAATGGCTGCTGTTCTTATTATCATTATGTTATTCCTCCCGGTATTTCCTTTTGCTTCATATCAACATCTTACTTATGAGCATATCATAAACGGATTTGCAGAAAGAGTCAACTGGGAAGCTGCATTCACCAGGAACAGGATTCCGCAAACTTTTTACAGACCCCATATACACTGTCGCCGGCAAGATGAAGAATCGTTTTTTGAACTTTTAACCCTGGTATCATTTGCTGTGGTATGCGCCGGAATCGCCTGGGAGTCCTTTAAATTTCGCAGCCCAGGCGGCCCGGACTGACCCTCCGGTATCCATACAGAAAGTTTCCGTGTTCAGATACTGGATCTGCCCCCAAATTAGGTGCAATTCTTGTGTTATGTAAACTGAAAGTATATTAAAATCAAAAACCATCGCCAAGACACTCAAAAGTCGGAAAGAGAGTATCTTGGGCGATGGTTTTTTCATGTGGAGAAATTTGGGTTGAAATGTAGCGATATGAAACTGTTCTGCGGCTTTAATAACAGATTGTTCCGCAAAAGGCGCGTTCACAATCCTCAAAAATCCTTCTTCAAGCAAGCTTGCATCGGATTTTGTGAACTTTTGACCCGAATATCATTTGCTGTGGTATCCATGCATAAATTCCGAAGCGCCGGATACCCGGCAAGCGAAAAAAATCATGAAAAAAGAGGATTTCCGGTATCCAAATCTTGCTTTTATTTCTATAGGATACTTTTAGTTAACATAATTATTGAAAGAAAGAGAAGAATTCGAGGATTTTTGCTCTTTTTAAGCCGAGGAGAGTATCTCAGAGCGGCCTTTCAGTGCATGGATACCGGAAGGGCGCCCAGCCAACCGGCACTCCTCCGGAAGGTTCCCTGGCTTTATGCAGGTTTCGCCCGGCTGGGCACTTAACCGCACCCGACCATGTATTATTCAATATAGTACACCCAGTTTTCTTTCCGGGCAGTCGGTTCCGGATATTCCACGGCCGGGTAGCCGAGAATGCAGTGGCCGATGCCTTCGTACTCTCCCTCGATTCCCAGAGACTTTAAGATTTCCTTGCCTTCAGGGAGCTCAAATTCTTCCTTCGCGCGGTGGATCCAGCAGCTTCCGATTCCCAGCGCGTGAGCCGCCAGCATGAGATTCTCCATCACAAGGCTGCCGTCGTAAACGTGCGTAGGGATGTTTTTGTCTGCCAGCACGATCAGAACCACCGGAGCGCCGTAAAACGGATCCTTGTCGGAGCCCATGATCGAGGCGTTCAGCTTCGAGAGGCGGTCGCGCATTTCCTTATTGGTGACGGCAATGATGATCGGGGACTGCCGATTCATGCCAGTGGGCGCGTAGGTTCCGGCCATCACGATCTGATCGATGATCTCCTTCGGAACCATGTCCGGCTTATAGCTTTTAATGCTCTTTCTTGTCTGGATGATTTTCAGTAAATCCTGTGTTGTGCTCATAGTAAGTACCTCCTGATATATTTAATAATCTCTGAAGCCGATTGAATATGGTTTTCTTTTGCTTGGAGGGCGATTTTTAGCGTTTTTGGAATCTCAATCTGACCTATACAGATGAATTGCTCCCTAATACGAGTTTTTTTGTAGCAAGGTTCAACACCAGAATTTCACTGGCATGATTGCTTGCAATTCCAAGCGATTATTTTTGATAACCGTATTTTCCTATCTGTATTTTAGCATCGGGAAGAGGTGCGTTCAAGGCTTCCTTTGAAGAAAAACGGAATTTGGAAATATAACCGCAGCAGAGAACT
>JALEWG010000096.1 GCA_022788065.1 Lachnospiraceae bacterium
CTTGAGGAGGAGCTCGGCATCAATATTAAAGTGCTGGACTACAATGAGCATGCGCTGACAGCAGGCTCCGGAGCCCAGGCGGCTTCTTATATCCATATGATGGATCAGAAGACCAACCGTGTCACTTACGGTGTGGGCATCAGCTCCAACATCACCAGAGCTTCCCTGCGCGGTATTTTCAGCGCGGTGAACCGGCTGTTCGGTGAGCAGTAAAAGATATGTTCAGACAGAGATAAAAGCGGAATGTGCGGCAGGCGAAGTGAAAAACGTCTGCCGCTTTTTTGCCTTATAATCCATGGAAAATGTAAGGAAAAAGAGAGGAAAGCTCTGGAAATATATGCTATAATCAGAAGCAGGAAGGACGGAAAAGAAAAGGAGGAAGCGTATGAAAAAAAGTAATATTTTGTGGACAATGGCTCTGGCGGCGGCACTGAGTGCCGGGATGGCTCTTACAGCGTTTGCAGGCTGGTCACAGCAGGACGGCAAGTGGTATTACTATAAGGATACCAATAATGAGATGGTCCGTGATGACTGGGTGAAAACAGGGGATGCCTATTATTATCTGAATAAGGACGGCGTGATGCTCACGGACAGCTTCGTAGATGAGACCTATTACGTTGACGGAAACGGCGTGATGGTGGTCAATGACTGGAGAATGATTACCGGAGACCGCAGCTACGAGTCCGGATGGAGATATTTTGGCTCCAACGGCCGCGTGTTTGACAGCGGATTAAAGCAGATCGGTGATACCTGGTATCATTTCACCGATACGGTTATGGATACCGGCTGGATCGGGGAAGATGATAAAACCTACTATTTTAATGAGTCCGGCGCTATGGCGACCGGTTGGAAAAAACTGCACCGCGATGAGGATGACTGGGGAGAATACTGGTTTTACTTCGGCAGCACCAGTGGAAAACTGATCGCTGGATGCGAGAAAAAGATTGATAATATAACGTATGCGTTTGATGATGAGGGCCGCATGCTGACCGGCTGGGTAAATCTTTCAGATTTCACTTCCTCTGAGCTTGACAACCTGTCTTCCAGAGATGTCAGCTCTTTAAAGTATTTCAAGAAGGACGGCAGTGCGGTAAACGGCTGGCAGTATCTGCCTGCACCGGATGACACAGAGGAAAACTGGTATTTCTTTAAGGATGGAAAGGCATACAGCAGCGACTATAAGACGACGGAAGTTGGTCAGTACGGTATGGCCAGGATTGAGAACGAGATTTACTGCTTTGACGATGAGGGCCGTATGGTAACGGGGCTGGTGGAGCTGAACGATGAACGCAGATTCTATTTCGATGAGAACACCGGAAGACTGCGCACCGGCCGCGTGATGGTGACAGACGATAATTATGAAAATCAGGAGTTCTGCTTTGCAACAAGCGGTTCTGTCGGCAGGAAAGGAGAAGGCGTGACCGGCGTGAAGGATGAGCGCCTGTATGACAACGGAATTCTCGTTACGGCTGAGGAAGGAATGAAGTATGCCAAGGTCGAGGTGGACGGAAACGACTACGTAGTGAATGAGCAGGGCAGGGTGAAAACCAGCGGTACAGTGACAGACGGAGACGGCGTCCGGTACCATATTGAGAAGAAAGACGGAAAGTACATTATAACAGTTAAAAGCTAGAAATTCCGGGCAGGAAGAATATTGCAAAAACGGAAGCCGGCGGTGGAGAAATCCATCGCCGGTTTTTATCACAATCAAACGAACAAATGTTTGATTAATGATTTTATTTGTGATATACTGGGAATACTCAAAAAACAGATGAGATATGGATGTTTTTCGAAAAGGAGAACAGATATGCCAAAGCAATATATAAAAATACGGGGCGCCAATGAGCACAACCTGAAAAATGTTTCCGTGAATATCCCGAGAAATGAACTGGTGGTCCTCACCGGTCTTTCCGGTTCCGGAAAATCCTCTCTCGCGTTTGACACAATTTACGCTGAGGGACAGAGACGGTATATGGAATCGCTGTCTTCCTACGCGCGGCAGTTCCTTGGACAGATGGAGAAACCGGATGTGGAGAGCATCGAGGGTCTTTCCCCGGCCATTTCCATCGACCAGAAATCGACGAACCGGAATCCGCGTTCCACGGTGGGAACGGTTACGGAGATCTATGACTATATGCGTCTTTTGTACGCGCGGATCGGTATTCCGCACTGTCCGAAATGCGGAAGAGAGATAAAGAAACAGACGGTGGACCAGATGGTGGACCAGATCATGGAGCTTCCGGAGCGGACGAGGATCCAGCTGCTTGCGCCGATTGTCCGCGGACGCAAGGGACGTCATGAAAAGGTTCTTGAGCAGGCGAAGCGCAGCGGTTATGTCCGTGTGCGCATCGACGGCAACCTTCACGAGCTGTCTGAGAACATCGAACTGGAAAAAAATATCAAGCACAATATTGAAATCGTCGTAGATCGCCTTGTGGTAAAAGAGGGAATTGAAAAGAGGCTGACGGATTCCATTGAGACTGTCATGAAGCTTTCCGACGGATTGATGATTCTGGACATATTCGGCGGCGAGCCGATCAATTTCAGCCAGAGTTTTTCCTGCCCGGACTGCGGCGTCAGCATCGAAGAGGTGGAACCGAGGAGCTTTTCCTTTAACAATCCGTTCGGAGCCTGCCCGGAGTGCTTCGGACTCGGATATAAGATGGAATTTGATGAGGACCTGATGATCCCTGACAAGTCGCTCAGTATCAACCAGGGTGCGATCGTGGTAATGGGCTGGCAGTCGTGCACAAAAGAGGGGAGCTTTACAAAAGCAACACTGGATGCACTGGCTGAGGAGTACCACTTCAGTCTGGACACACCGTTTGAGGACTATCCGAAAGAAATCCATGATGTGCTGATCCACGGCACCGGTGGAAAGACTTTGAAGGTTCATTATACCGGCCAGAGAGGCACTGGTGTGTACGATGTGGCCTTTGAGGGCCTGCTGGAGAATGTGAACCGCCGGTACAGGGAAACTTTTTCACAATCCAGCAAAGCGGAATATGAGACGTACATGCGGATCACTCCGTGTACGGCATGTCACGGGCAGAGGCTAAAGAAGGAATCTCTAGCTGTGACGGTTGGCGGAAAAAATATTTTTGAAGCAACCAATATGTCGATTGTGAAGTTCAGAGACTTTATTGACAGTCTGCAGCTGACTGAGATGCAGAACATGATCGGTGAACAGATTCTGAAGGAGATCAGGGCGAGGATCTCGTTCCTGATCGATGTGGGGCTCGATTACCTGGCGCTGTCCAGAAACACAGGAACGCTTTCCGGAGGCGAGGCGCAGAGAATCCGTCTCGCGACACAGATCGGTTCCGGTCTGGTCGGTGTGGCGTATATTCTGGATGAACCCAGTATCGGGCTGCACCAGAGAGATAATGACAAGCTTCTGAAAACACTGATTCATCTGCGTGATCTGGGAAACAGTGTTCTTGTTGTGGAGCACGACGAGGATACCATGCGTGCGGCTGACTGTATTGTGGATATCGGTCCGGGGGCGGGAGAACACGGCGGTGAGATCGTGGCGGTCGGAACCGCGGAGGAGATCATGAATTGCGAAAAGTCGATCACAGGGGCTTACCTCAGCGGCCGGAAGCGGATTCCGGTGCCGTCCGAGCGGCGTGTTCCTGCCGGCTGGCTTACGGTGCACGGTGCGAGGGAGAACAATCTGAAAAATATTGATGTGAAGATCCCTCTTGGAATCATGACCTGTGTGACCGGTGTTTCGGGATCCGGAAAAAGTTCCCTGATCAATGAGATCCTGTACAAAACACTGGCGAAAAAACTGAATCGGGCGCGCACGATCCCGGGGGCGCATGACAGCATCGAGGGTGTGGAGCAGCTGGATAAGATCATCGCCATTGACCAGTCGCCGATCGGGCGCACGCCGAGATCCAATCCTGCCACATACACAGGCGTTTTTGACCTGATCCGGGACTTGTTTGCCTCCACGCCGGATGCAAAAGCCAAAGGATATAACAAAGGAAGATTCAGCTTCAATGTGAAAGGCGGACGGTGTGAAGCCTGCAGCGGCGATGGTATCATTAAGATCGAGATGCATTTCCTGCCGGACGTCTATGTGCCGTGTGAGGTCTGCGGCGGAAAGCGGTATAACCGGGAGACGCTGGAGGTAAAGTATAAAGGCAAGAGCATCTATGATGTGCTGAACATGACCGTCGAAGAAGCACTGAAATTCTTTGAGAATGTACCGTCAATTGCGAGAAAGATAGAAACGCTCAACGATGTGGGGCTTTCCTATATCCGTCTCGGACAGCCTTCCACAGAGCTTTCCGGAGGCGAGGCGCAGAGAATCAAACTGGCGACCGAGCTTTCCAGAAGGGGAACCGGAAAGACGATCTACGTTCTGGATGAGCCGACAACCGGACTGCATTTTGCGGATGTCCATAAGCTGGTGGAAATTCTGAGGAAGCTGTCGGACGGCGGAAATACGGTAGTCGTCATTGAACACAATCTGGATGTGATCAAAACTGCCGATTATATCATCGATATGGGACCGGAAGGCGGGGACCGCGGCGGTACTGTGATCGCTCAGGGAACACCGGAAGAAATCGCAGAAATTTCCGGATCCTATACGGGATATTATGTCAAGAAATATTTGGAAAAGGAAATGTGATATGGTATAATGGGAGCAGATATTATATTTACTAAATAAGTCAGGAGGGGCTACAATGTTATTGATTAAAGGCGCAGATGTATATGCACCAGAGTATATCGGAAAAAAAGATATTCTGGTGGCGGGCGGCAAAGTGGAAAAGATAGGAGATAATCTTCCGGAATACGAGGGCTGTGAGATCATTGACGGTGCCGGAAAAATTGTCACTCCGGGTATGATTGACCGCCATGTTCATATTACAGGAGGAGGCGGCGAAGGCAGCTTCCATACACAGGCTCCGCCGGTGCAGCTTTCCCGGCTGATCAAAGGCGGCGTTACGACGGTAGTAGGTGTTCTGGGCACTGATGGAATCAGCAGAAGTGCGGAAAATCTTGTTGCGAAGACAAAATCCTTAAAAGAAGAAGGAATTTCGGCATACTGCTGTTGTGGAGCATACGGCTACCCGAGCCCGACAATTACGGGAGATATCCGCAAGGATATTATGTTTGTAGATGAGATTATCGGTCTGAAGCTGGCAGTTTCCGATCATCGTGCACCGAATATTAACGTAGATGAACTGATCAGGCTTGCGAGTGATGTACGTACGGCTGCTATGCTGGGCGGTAAAGGCGGTATTTTGTGCCTGCATATGGGCGGAGATAAAAAATGTCTGGGACCGGTGTTCAAAGCTCTGGAAGAAACCTCGATTCCGATCAAAACTTTCCAGCCAACCCACGTAGGACGTTCTCCGGAACTGCTGGCAGACGCATTTAAGTTTGCAAAGATGGGAGGAACCATCGATATCACCTGCGGACAATCAGAGAAGAA
>JALEWG010000107.1 GCA_022788065.1 Lachnospiraceae bacterium
GCGGATGTCCCGGATGGCCAGAGCAGCCCAGTTTGCGCCGTTTTCCGCGCTGACGGGATACGGGGATGCGGTGCGGGAGGCAGCCAGGCTGACGGACCGGAAGATCGAGCTGGATGAATATGAAAAGGCGATGCTGGACGAGCGCCTGCAGATGATAAAAGAGCATCTTGCGGAGCGGCCGGAAATCAGTTTTACGTGGTTCGTCCCGGACGGGAAAAAAGCGGGAGGCGCTTACGTGAGTGCGGTGGGGGCCGTGAAGAAGATCGACGCATTTTCACATACGGTAGTGCTGACCGATGGGACCAGAATCCCGGTGGAGGAAATTGTTGAGATCTCCGGGCAACTGTTTCCGGAGAGACTGTTTTGAGCAGAACATTTGAAAAGAGCACACTGTAAAATTGCACAAAAAATCCTGTTAAATTTTCGAAATACAGTGATAATGGTTATTGAATAAAAGTATAAACAGGCATATACTCTTTTCTGGTTAGAAAATTGTGAAAAGAGGCGTGTTATGAATACGTTGTTGACTGTATCGGTGGCACTTCTGGCCGGTCTTCTTATGACCAGAGTGTTCAAACCGTTCAAGCTGCCGTCGGTGACGGCATATCTGATCGCGGGCGTTTTGATCGGCCCGTATTGTCTCGGAGCACTGCACATGGAAGGGCTGGGCTTTTCGACTTCGGAAGAGGTGGGAAGTCTGGCTCTTGTTTCTGAAGTGGCTCTGGGTTTTATTGCGTTCTCCATCGGCAATGAGTTCCGGCTGGACGATCTGAAGCACACAGGAAAACAGGCTGTGGTGATCGGTATTCTGCAGGCGCTCACAGCCACGGTGCTGGTTGACCTGGCGCTGTTTTCAGTGCATATAGTAATGCCGGATAAGCTCTCCCTCCCGCAGGTCCTGACGCTCGGCGCAATCGCGGCGGCAACGGCTCCTGCTGCGACCCTCATGGTCGTTCGGCAGTATAAGGCTAAGGGGCCATTAACGAGTCTTCTGCTCCCGATCGTCGCGTTAGATGACGCGGTGGGGCTGGTGGTGTTCGCAGTCAGCTTCGGCGTGGCAAAGACGCTGGTAAACGGAACTATCGATTTTGTTTCCATTTTTGTAAATCCGATTCTGGAAATTGTGGGGTCCCTTGTCCTGGGTGCTTTGATGGGCTGGGTCCTGACACAGCTTGAAAAGCTGTTCAATTCCAACACCAACCGCCTGAACCTGACGATTGCGATCGTATTTCTGACGGCATCCCTGGCTTCCTTAAAATTTCAGGCCGGCCCGGTTCAGATCGGCTTTTCCTCACTGCTCACCTGCATGATGGCAGGTACTGTGTTCTGCAATATCTGCCCGCTGTCGGGAGACCTGATGGCGGCTGCCGATAAATGGACGTCGCCGCTGTTTGCCCTGTTTTTTGTGATCAGCGGCGCAGAGCTGGAGCTTGGCGTATTTTCCGACGGGGCCATTGTCCTGATCGGATCGGTCTATATCCTGGCCAGATGCCTCGGCAAATACTTCGGTGCATACTTCAGCTCAAAGGCCGTAAACTGTGAATCGAAGATCAGCCGGTATCTGGGGATCACACTGTTTCCGCAGGCGGGGGTTGCCCTTGGTATGTGCACGACAGCCATGGAACTCGGGGAAGCCGGGCGTCTGATCCGGAATATCACACTGTTCTCTGTTCTGATCTATGAACTGGTCGGTCCTCTGCTTACAAAGCAGGCGCTGACTGCCGCAGGCGATATCCGACCGATGTCCGAGGAGACGAGAAAACGGCGTGAAAAAAAGCTGGCTGAGGCAAAAAGGAAATAAAAGTCAGAAAAAAGAGCGAATTGCGTTATTTTCTAAGTTGAATAAATCAGAGAGATGTCGTATACTGGTCTCCGCATGAAAAAACAACATGGGGGAGAATTATGAATACGTTATTATCTGTATCGATCGCGCTTTTGGCCGGTCTGATCATGACACGTGTGTTTAAACCGTTCAAACTGCCGTCCGTAACCGCGTACCTGATTGCGGGTGTTCTGATCGGACCGTACTTTCTGGGTGCGTTGAATATCAATGGTCTGGGATTTCCTTCGGCGGAGGCAGTGGGGAGCCTCACTCTGATCGCTGATGTGGCGCTGGGATTCATCGCTTTTTCCATCGGAAACGAATTCCGGCTGGACGATCTGAAGCATACGGGAAAGCAGGCGGTTATCATCGGTATTTTCCAGGCGTTAGCTGCAGCTCTGCTGGTGGATCTGGCTCTGTATGCGGTACATCTCATCATGCCGGGCCGCCTGTCAGTACCGCAGCTTATCACGCTGGGAGCGATCGCAACTGCGACAGCACCAGCTGCGACACTTATGGTTGTTCGTCAGTATAAGGCAAAGGGACCGTTGACGAGCCTTCTGCTTCCGATCGTTGCGCTGGACGACGCGGTGGGACTGGTCATGTTTGCGGTCAGCTTCGGAATTGCGAAGACATTGTTGAGCGGTACGGTAGACTTTGTATCCATTATCATCAATCCGCTGGTGGAGATCATCTGCTCGCTGGCGCTGGGCGCTTTGATGGGCTGGGTTCTGACACAGCTGGAGAAGCTGTTTAACTCCAACACCAACCGTCTGAACTTGACGATCGCCATCGTGCTCTTAACCACATCGCTTGCCGCACTGGATTTCCATGTGGGCCCGGTGCACATCGGATTCTCGTCTCTTCTGACCTGTATGATGTTAGGCACGGTATTCTGCAACATCTGTCCTCTGTCGGGAGATCTGATGGCAGCTGCTGATAAATGGACGTCACCGCTGTTTGCGCTGTTCTTTGTTGTCAGCGGAGCGGAGCTTGAGTTAAGCGTTTTCTCGGATGCGGCGATCATCATGATCGGCACCGTTTACATCCTTTTCCGCTGTGGCGGAAAATATTTGGGTTCATATTTCAGCGCAAAAGCTACGAAATGTGCGCCGCAGATCTGTAAATATCTCGGTATCACGCTGTTTCCGCAGGCAGGTGTTGCACTCGGTATGTGTGCGACAGCCATGCAGTTAGGAGAAGAGGGCCGCCTGATCCGGAATATCACACTGTTCGCAGTTCTGATCTATGAGTTAGTCGGACCGCTCCTCACAAGACAGGCACTGCTTGCCGCGGGCGATATCCAGCCGATGTCTGAGGAAGTGAAAAAGCGCCGTCAGACGAAGCTTGCGGAGGCAGAGAAAAAACGCCGCACAGAAAAACACACAGCCGGTTAACCGGCTGTGTGCTGTAAAAGTTCAATCATTTCGCCGTCGGGACCGTAGAAGAAAATATTGCGGATCCCGCCGAATATCGGCATGGTCATGGGCTCCGGAGTGCGGAAGGTATCCACACCGGCAGCCTTTAAGTCCGCAGTGACAGCATCGATATCATCGGTCTCAATGGCGATATGGGGGAAGAGTCCTCCTTCGGCGGCCACTGCAGTGCCGTCGTGGGGTTCAATAATTTCAAGGTAAAATCCGGGCATTCGGACCATCATGATATGATTGGTCCCGCCCGGTTTTTTTACGTCGGCATGGTCGGTCACGATGCCTCCGAGCAGTTCATAAAAGCGGACGGAAGCCGCCAGGTCCTTTGTGTAAAGCGCAATATGGGCAAGTCCGGTAAGATGTTTCATAAGCTCTGTTCCTTTCTTTAATAAAAGTCCCTCTCGAAAAACAGTTCGGTTTCCGGGTGCAGCAGGAAGCGCTCCACAAGCCAGTCACCGCTTTCATAAAAGGTCACGATCTGATAGCCGGATCGGTCATTGTAAGAGATCCGGCCGCCGTTTAAGTCGGAGCCGGTCTTGAGAGAATCCGAGGTAAACTGGGGGACGCCGCAGACAGTGCCGGTATAGCAGCCGTGAACATGTCCGTTGAAGATCGCGGTGATCTTACCGCTCTGCAGGATCTCCTGAAACGTGTCCGTCATGGAAAAACTCAGATGGCCTGCCATGGTCATGACCGGATGGTGCATGATAAGGATATTGCCGCACACGCCGGGGCCATCCAGTTTTTCCCGCAGGTACGTGAGCGCGTCCTCCGGGAAGGTTCCCTCCATCCCTTTTTCCCAGGAACTGTCCAGAGAGATAAAACGGTATCCTTTTGCCACCATCGAGGCATAATAAGGACTGTCAGGCGCCGCTTCACCTTCTCCCAGAAAACCGGAGCGGAAAGCGCTTCGCCTGTCATGGTTTCCCATGGAGCAGAGAACCGGAACACCGGGGAGTGCAGTACCGATCTGCTTTTTCAGATACGCATAGTCGTCCGCACAGCCCTCATGAGTCAGATCGCCGGTGATGAGCAGAACATCGGGCTTTCTGAGTTTGAGGTTTTCCAGACACACGGGCAGCCGTTTTTCCACAAGAATTTCTCTTTCCCGCAGCATTGTGGATATGTTGCTGTTATCGCGGGGGTTATAGTGGATATCACTTAGATGGGCGATGGTAATGGGGTTCATGGGTCCCTCCTGAGTGTTTCGTTTTCTTTCAGTATAATGTCTGCGGAGAGGAAACTCAAGCAGAATCGAAATTTACAAGCAGGAGAATCTGTGCTATACTGAATACATTATGAAGAGTTATATTGTATTTGATCTGGAATGGAACCAGAGCTCTGCGGGGAGGGAATCTTCTTCTCCGAGACTTCCGTTTGAGATCTTTGAGATCGGGGCCGTAAAACTGAATGAAAAACTGGAGAAAGTATCGGAATTCCATCGTCTGATCAAACCGTGTGTATATCGCCAGATCCATCATATTATTTCCGAGGTAACGCATATCTCCCCGGAGGAACTGGAAAAGAACGGGAAGCCGTTTCCCGAGGTCATGGAGGAATTTATCGAGTGGTGCGGCGAGGATTACACGTTCTGCACCTGGGGCAGTATGGATCTTACAGAGCTGCAGCGGAATATGGTCTATCACGGGCTGGAGATTCCGTTTGAGTTTCCGCTTCTGTTCTATGACGTCCAGAAGCTGTTCAGCCTTCTTTATTCTGACGGGAAGACAAGAGCATCGTTAGATGAAGCTGTGGAATTCTTTCACCTGAAAGTGGATGCGCCGTTTCACCGGGCGCTTGATGATGCGGACTATACGGGAAAAGTGATGAGCCGTATGGATTTTCACAGCATTGAAGAATATCTGTCGGTGGACTACTATCAGACGCCTGAGACGAAGGAAGAAGAATTTACCCTTCAGTTTCCTGACTATACAAAATTTGTATCCCAAATTTATGAGACCAGAGATGAGGTCATGGCGGACAAACAGGTGACGGATATGGTCTGCTACAAGTGCAGGCGAATGCTGCGAAAAAAGATCCGCTGGTTTTCCTATGGGCAAAAATTCTACCTGTGTCTGGCCGTGTGTCCGGAGCATGGTCCCATGAAAGGCAAAATCAGGATCAAAAAGACGGAGGACGGATATGTATTCGCTGTCAAGACGCAGAAGCTGGTGAGCGAGGAGGAAGCAGAGAGGATCGCACAGAAAAAAGAAGAGACCAGGATCCGCCGCGCGGAGCGGAATAAGTCAAAAAAGATGGCTCAGAGAGGCGATGCCACTTAGCCGGGATTTTACAGACAATTCATACATTATAAAAAGCAGCTGTCCATTATCGAAATGTGCAGCTGCTTTTTTGTGCAATGGGAAAGTGATTTCCTATTGCACAAAAATGCTCCGCATCGGATGCGCACAGATGCATTAAGAAGTTTGACTGCCTACGGCAGTCTGCATCTGGCGCGCAAAGCGGAGCAAGTCCCTCAAGAATTGAAGGATTCAGGGAGTTCGAAGCGGACTTGTCCGCTTTGTTCCTTATCTGCGGAACCGGTCACGGATCCGGTCCATGAAACTACGCTTTTTAAACCGGTTTCTGGAGCGCAGATGTTCCTGCATTATGAGATCAAATTCGGTGGATGAATAACCCCACTCCTTCATGCGCTTCTCTCTGCGTTCCCGTCGGAGGAGCCGCTCGTTCTGCTCCCGGTGCTCCCGGTACATGAGGATCCCGAAAACTGCGGCGCCGATGATTCCGATGATCGCAAGAACGGAAACGACCCGGATCAAAATCGAAAACACAGGGGAGTGATCTGCTTTGTCGGGCTGTGCCGTCTGTGTTTCCGTGATGCCCGGAACCTTCGCGCTGTCCTGCGTCCCGGCGGTTTCCTCATTCCCGGCCGAAACCATGGAATTGTCTGAAGCTGCCGCCTGCCCGTCCTGATCCTGTACCTCAGGCAACGTATAGGCGGGTACCGTGGAGGCCTGCAGGAAGGCCTGCCCGACGAGACGGTCGCCGTAGCGGTAGTCAATTCTGGCGATGGTACCCTCCGGAGCAGAGTCGGCCGGAGAATAGTCCATGGTGGACGTTACATCAGAAAAATCCGCATCAACGGGAAGAATAATGGCACTGTTCTTGTCGACAGAGAGTCTTGTGGACTGCCCCGGAGCAATTCCTCCCAGAGAGAGATCATTTTCCAGCTTCCGGGACGAGTCGTCCATATCCGCAATGGAGACGGACCGGAAATTCCGGAAGCCGAAGTCTAAAAGTGCTTTTGTATCGGAATAATGGGTCTGATGGCCGTTTAAAACAACAGCGATCAGAGTCAGTCCGTTCTGCGCGGCACATGTAACCAGCGTGTTCCCGGCAAGAGATGTGTATCCGGTCTTGCCGCCGATGATCCCCTCATAGTAGAGCGAATCGCTTTTTCGCATCATGCGATGGTGGGCATAATAGCGCCAGCCGTCCGGATACTGCTTTAACTGTCCCGGCGGTACATCGTAGTAGATGGTGGAATCGATCTCCACGAATGTCGGGTTCTGAAATGCCGCTCTGGCGATCAGAGCCATATCGTACGCGGAAGTATAATGGTTTTCATCATTCAGACCGCTGGGGTTGGCAAAATGAGAGTCGGTGCAGCCCAAGGCACGGGCCTCTTCATTCATCAGCTCCGCAAACGCCTCGATGCTGCCAGAGCAATGCTCCGCCAGTGCGTTGGCAACTTCGTTGGCGGACTGCAGAAGGAGTGCGTAGAGACAGTCGCGTACAGACATCTGATCCCCGGCCCTGGCGCCCAGAATGGATGCGCCTGGCTCCAGTGTGTTGACGGCAGAGTTTGAAAAGGTGACAGTATCATTCAGATCGCAGTGCTTTATGATGACAAGAGCCGTGAGGATCTTTGTAATACTGGCCGGATAATAGGGCTCGTGGATGTTTTTTCCGCTGAGCACAGCGCCGGAGCCGACGTCAATAACGATTCCGCCGTCGGCGGCGATGTCCACATCCGAAGGCCAGGACGGCGCCGCATATGCGTTGGAGGAGCACACAGTACCGCACAGAAGAACGGTGCAAAGCAGAAAGCACACCATTTTTTTCGGACGTAATTTTTTAGCGCGAAGCCAGAAAAAGAGGTTCAGCCCGAAAAACAGCAGAACCAGAACGGCAAAGACAATGCCGATCCGGAGCGCCGTGTCCATGAAAAACGGTTCCGGTACAATATTGATCAGCATGTCCGTCCTCGGATCCAGGATCCACAGGTCATTGTCAAAGAAAATATGGTGGAAAACCACAAAATATCGGGAGAAGTCTGTGGATATGATCCCAGCGATTACAAGAGCTGCAGCAAAAAACAGACCGGTGCCGAGGCACAGGGAACCGGGAACCAGCGTTTTCAGCCGTTGTTTCCGATCCTCGCTTTTCCTTCCCTGAATCCAGAACACCAGCATGCAGCATGCGGTAAACAAAAGACCGATGCGCCGGATCCAAAGACCGCCGATAAAGAGCTTTCTCACGTCCTCCATATGGGCAATCTCTCTCGCGTTAAAAAATTCCCGGTATTCACCGCCCATGGTCGTAAACACATGGAGATGATCCCGGTTTCCGCGGAGGTAAGCCATCATTTCCTCTGTCACCGTGAGCAGATCGTCCATGGTCATCTCGGGAAGGTCATCGAGAACATGGTATTTCGTATATTCCTTTTCATAATATCCCGGGGTCTTGTAGGCCACGATCTCAACAGAGGTGATTAAAAGCACCAGCATGAGAAAGAAGGCGCACAGAATTCCGGCAATTTCGTAACGGACCGTCATTCCGGTCGTATTCCTGTCAGAAGTCATTCTCGTATTCTCCATATCCGGCATCAGTTTTGCCGATGCCATTTTATTTATTTTAACATTCACAGCCATAAATACAACCGTCAATTTCATTAAATTCGAAGATCCGGTGGGAAAGCGACGGAATAATCCGCAGATCCGGAGAGGAAACGTCGAAAAAAACGGCACCGGCGGGAATCTGTTACGATCCGGCAGCCAGTGCCGCTTTCCATTCATTTTGTTTATTCCACGGGCGTCAGATACTGCTTCGCGACGTAAGCTTCCTGCTCGTTATAACGGATCACCGCCCAGAAATCATCGTAGTCGCGGAGATATTCCACGGTCTTGTCCGGGTCCAGTTTGCCGATCCGGGAGGATTCGGTGGACGGGCCGCTGCGGACATTGAGTGTGGTTGTTGTCTTGTAGGTCACGATCACAGCCTCGGTGGCCGCTGTGGTCTCCGGTTCAGTCTTCTTTTCCGCAGCCGTCGTGGTCGGAGGTACAGACGGCGTTTCCACGGTCGTTTCCTTTTTCGGCGTCAGAACGCGGATCAGGACAATCAGGACAATGATCAGAATGATCGGCACCAGAAGCTTTAACAGATCGGAACCGCTCAGACCGTTAGAAGAGCGGCGTTTCCGGCTTCTGGACTGATCGGTCGCCGGGCGCTTTGCTCTCGGAGCCTTATCAAGATCCGCAAAGGAATAAATCTCCTGCGTCAGACTCTGATATGCCAGATTGGCGTTGTAGGCACTGTTGTCGCCATCCTTTGTTGCTTTATTCCCGATTGAGAGGATCTGCATATAGTGCTCGGCGGTGGACTTTGAGATGCATTTTGCGTTATAGAGCTCCCGGATCATGGTATCGGCGGAGCTTTCAACGATGCCGGCCTTATCACACTGGAGCTTGACCATGTATTCCACAGTCTGACGGGCTTTGATCATCGACAGGTTATATTTTTTCTGGCCCATCAGACGCTCGGTTTCCTGAACATTTTTCTGAATCTTTTCCCAGATTCCGGGATTTTCCATCTTTCCCATAGGCATTCCTCCATGAATCGTCAATCATTAATTCAATTATAATAGAAACTACAAAAATTTGCATCAACATTTTTGGAATGTTCACAAAAAATTAAGATATTTCTGCAAAAAAGACAGACAGAGAATGAAATCTTGCAAACGCCCGGTCAGGATGATAAAATGAGACAGAGGAAACAGAGAATTTTGGGAAATATCAGGAGGAACTGACATGAGATTACGCCATATTAAAGGCGCGGAGGAAGAAATCGCGGAGAGCCCGTACGTGGTGCAGGATCCGCAGAGCCTGAAAGGAGAATGGCACCGGTTTTTCGGAAATGATAACCCGATCCGAATCGAGGTGGGCATGGGAAAGGGAAAGTTCATCATGGAACTTGCCGAAAAAAATCCGGATATCAATTATATCGGAATTGAGCGGTATTCCAGTGTCCTTTTGAGAGGACTCCAGAAGCGCGCTGAGATGGAGCTTTCCAACATCTTCTTTATGCGTATCGACGCGCTGGAGCTCTCCGATGTATTCGGAGAGGGAGAAGTGGACAGAATTTACCTGAACTTTTCCGATCCGTGGCCCAAGGACCGTCATGCCAAGAGGCGCCTGACCTCGGACCGCTTTCTGGCAGTCTATGACCGGATCTTAAAAAAAGACGGAATCGTCGAGTTCAAGACGGACAATCAGGATCTGTTCCGGTATTCGCTGGAATCCATCCCGGAGGCCGGCTGGGAGGTGACAGAGCATACTTTTGATCTCCACAACAGCGAAATGGCAGAGGGCAATGTGATGACAGAGTATGAGATGAAATTTTGCTCTGAGGGCAAGCCGATCTGTAAGCTGATTGCCTGCCGCGAAAAGGCTCGCCAGGAATAGAAGCCGGAGTGGCGGCATATATTAATGGCAATCATGTATGAGAGGCGTCTGCATGGACATCAAATCGAAACTCGTCCGGGCACTGTCACAGGCAACCTGTGATAAAACGGAGCTGAACCGGACCGTTCTGAAATTCAAGAAACGCTTCGAGGAGGCGGGATCCGCTATTGGCGAAAAAAAGAGCGGGAAGAAGAAAAAATAGCGGTCTGCTCCCGGATACCGGGGGCAGACAATAAAAAAGGAAAGAAGGAGAAAACCATATGGAAATGAAATTTACGGGAGAAAACTTTGACGCGGAAGTACTGGAGGCAGATAAGCCGGTGCTGGTTGATTTCTACGCAGACTGGTGCGGTCCGTGCAAAATGATGGCTCCGGCCATTGAGAAGCTTGCGGAAGAATACGACGGAAAGGCAGTCGTTGGAAAACTGAACGTGGATGAGAGCGGTGAGATTGCCGCCAGATACGGGATCATGAACATTCCGACTCTGATCCTGTTTAAGAACGGCGAGATTGTCAGGAAGCTGGTTGGACTTCAGAACCGCGACACACTGAAAAAGCTGATGGACACGGCTCTGTAAGGCGGTTTAAAGAAGAATCGGTCTGCCCGGTTTTCGGCCCGCCGGCCTGCCGGACAGACCGTGAAAAAAAATTAAAAAAAATGAAAAAAGATGTTGACTTTTTTCCCCTTATAGAATATAATGATGAATGTGCCGATGAGATGGCACAGCAAATTGAAAATAAGCGCCTTTAGCTCAGTTGGTAGAGCAGTAGACTCTTAATCTATTTGTCCGGGGTTCGAGCCCCCGAAGGCGCACGGAAAAGCACTGTTTTAGCGGACAAGGATCCGCCGGGACGGTGTTTTTTGTTGTATATTGATAAATACTGATAGCAGAAGACCAGGAGGTACGTGCATGAAGGAGATCAGAATTCAGGATATCGGAAATATCCGCATCGGCAATGCGGAGAATAAAGAAGCGGCTACCGGCTGTACGGTCATTATCTGTGAGAACGGGGCGCCGACGGGGCTTGATGTGCGGGGCGGTGGTCCGGCGTCGAGAGAGTCGGAGCTTTTAAAACCCACGGCAAATGCAGACCGGATCCATGCGGTGCTGTTAAGTGGCGGCAGCGCGTTCGGACTCGATGCGGCTGGCGGCGTCATGCAGTATCTGGAGGAGAGAGATATCGGATTTGATGTGGGAATCACAAAAGTACCGTTGGTATGTGAGTCCTGTCTCTTTGACCTGGGAGTCGGTGACAGTCATGTGCGGCCGGACAAGGCCATGGGATATGAGGCCTGTGAGAACGCGTGGAAAGGTAATTACACGGACGGCAACGCGGGCGCGGGAACCGGCGCGACGGTTGGAAAACTCCACGGAAAAGACGGCTGCATGAAATCTGGAATCGGGAGCTACGCGGTGCAGATTGGAGAACTGAAGGTGGGTGCAATCGTAGCGGTCAACGCGCTTGGCGATATCTATGACTGGAAGAACGGAAAGAAAGTAGCGGGACTTCTGGCGGAGGACCAGAAGATGTTTCTCTGCACCGAAGATGAAGTTTATAAAAGCTATGAAGTCGTTGAAAATAAATTTGTGGCCAATACGACGATCGGCGCGGTGATCACAAACGGAAAATTCAACAAGACGCAGCTCTGCAAAATTGCAGGTATGACTCACAACGGATATGCGCGCTCCATCCGCCCGCTCCACACGACTGCGGACGGTGACAGCATTTACGCCATGTCGGTGGGCGAGGTGGCAGCAGATCTGGACATGGTGGGAACACTGGCGGCGCAGGTCATGTCCGAAGCGATCTTAAGAGCCGTATTAAGCGCCGATTCGGCGTACGGACTGAAGGCAGCAAAAGACATCGAAGCGAAATAACGTAGCTGCTGTTTGCAGTATGGAAGCTCAGTACCACCGGGTTATGGGGAGTTCATTATTGACATCATTGCTGAACAGGATCTGATGCAGGTCGATGATCCCGTTATGGAAGGTGGCTGCGCAGGAGCACAGGTAAAGCTCCCACATGCGTGCAAACCTCTCGTCAAACAGTTCAATCACTTTCCCGCGGTGTGCCTGAAAATTCCGGTTCCACAGGAGCAGTGTGCGGCAGTAATGCCGTCGGAGACTTTCCACATCCAGTGTATAAAAACGCACGTCCCCTGCGATGTGGAGAATCTCCCGGAGGCTCGGGATCACGCCGCCCGGAAAGATGTATTTCTTTATCCATGCATCTCCGGGATATTCCTTTAGCGCACTGATAAAATGAAGAAGAAAAAGTCCGCCGGGCTTCAGGAGGCTTTTCATACAGTTCATATACTCCTCATAATTTCCCCGCCCCACATGTTCCAGCATTCCGATGCTGACCACCCGGTCAAAGGTCATGCCCGTTCCCGG
>JALEWG010000115.1 GCA_022788065.1 Lachnospiraceae bacterium
TTCCCTCTCTGCAAAAAGTCTCGTTACCAAAACCGGTATGCACCGCCAGACGTCCGAAGCGCCGCGCTGTTGACAGTACATTTCAACTACTCCCTTTTTGAATGGTTAAACTATAACTGTTCCTTTCAAAAAAGTCAAGAGCTCTTTTATCATTTTGCGCGCTTTTTGCTGATTTTTCGACACAAACAGCCGGTTCCACCCTTTTATCTTCATTCCGACCATTTTCGTTCAGGAAAGTAAAGCCGGATCGTATCGATTCTGTTCCTGTCCACCTTCTCCACAACAAAGCGGAGGCCTTCCCATGTCACTTCTTCCCCTTCGCCGGGGATATGTCCCAGAAGGCCAATCACAAAGCCGCCCAGCGAGTCATAATCCTCCGACTGGAGCAAAAGCCCCAGGCGGTCATTCAGATCATCCAATTTCATGGCTGCCTCGATCTCATATTCGCCCGGTCCGGCTTTTCTTACCACATCTTCCTCATCTTCATCGTACTCATCACGGATCTCTCCGACGATCTCCTCCAGCATATCTTCCATGGTGATGAGACCTGCAGTGGTGCCGTATTCGTCCAGCACGATCGCAATGTTGTTCAGTGTCTTTCTGAGATCTACCATAAGTTCTGCCGTTTTCTTAAATTCATAGGTGAACAGCGGCTCTCTCAGATATTTCCTCAGGCTGAACGTCCCGTTGTTTTCTGCCAGCAGCAGATCCTTGATGTTGACAATGCCGATTACATTGTCCGTGGTTCCCTCAAAAACGGGGTATCTCGTATATTTTTCCTGTCGGAATATCTCGACAACTTCCGAGTAATCCGCATTTACATCGATAAAGGTCATTTCGACCCGCGGCACCATGACGTCTTTCACCACAGAATCACCGAAGTCAAATACATTGTAAATCATCTTTTTCTCATCTGACTCAATCACACCCTCTTCGTGGCTCACTTCCACAATCGTGCGAAGTTCCTCCTCTGTGATCGCCTCCGGTTTCCGGTTCGGATCGATCCGAAGCAGACGGAGGGCGACCAGTGATAACTTATCCACGATAAATATCACCGGAGTCAGAATCTGCATCATCAGATAGATAGACTTTGCGAACCGCAGCGCCACAGTTTCTGAATAAAGCGTCGCCGCTGTCTTCGGTGTAATCTCTCCGAAAATCAATACCATAAGTGTAAGAATTCCCGTTGCCGCTCCAATATACGCGTTTCCGAAAATATCTGTCACGACCACCGTCATCAGAGATGATGCCGAAATATTTACAATGTTGTTTCCGATCAGGATCGCACTCAGCATTTTCGGCTGATTATCCAGTATTTTTGCGAGAATCTCTGCCCGCTCCAGCCCGGCCTCTGCCAGGTTTCGGACGCGGATCCTGTTCACCGTTGTCATTGCCGTCTCCGCGGAGGAGAAAAAAGCAGATAATCCCAACAGTCCGATTACAATTACAATTTGCAGGGCTTGCCCTGAGTCCAAAAAAAATCAACTCCCGTTTCTTTAAATTTTGATATGCAGAACCGATTCTACAATATCTGTCTGTTGTTGTCAATACTGTGTTGTTTTGTTGATATATCAACGTTGACACATCAACATTTTAGAATTATAATGAGCGTAAGAATTGTGCGCGCGGCAGATCCGCCGTACGAAAGATCTTCACAGGGAGGTGTTTTCAAGTGGAGCGCTCCAAATCCATTTACCAGAAAATCCGCAGGCTTTACCGCATGAACCAGAAATACGCCATGACTCAGATGGTACACCCGGAGCTGACGCCGTCAGAACTCCAGCTTCTTCGCCATGTAGGATTCCACGGGGAGGTCAGCCAGCGCCACCTGGCAGAGACCCTCGGAGTCGACAAGGCAATGATTTCCCGAATTCTTCAGAAGCTGGAAGCAAAGGGCTATCTGATTCGGAAAGAAGATGAGAAAGACGCCCGCTCAAAAATCGTCAAGGCTCTTCCGCCTGCAATGGAAATTCATGTTCAGGGGAAAGGGCTTTCCGAACAGTTCTTCGATCAGATCACGGAAGGAATTTCCAATCAGGATCTGGAATTTTTAGACTGTCTCCTGGGCCGAATGGCCGAAAAAGGAAAGCTGATCAATCAGACGGTGGAGGAAAAAACAACATGAAATACGTACTCCGTTATGTAAAACCTCATATTCCCAGAATGATATACGGGTTTACCATTAAATTTACCGGCACGATCATGGAACTTCTGATTCCGTATATTCTCTCCTATATTATCGATGAAGTCACCCCGAAAAACGATATTTCCCTGGTGGTCCGCTGGGGTCTCCTGATGGTGGTCTGCGCCGCCATGGTGCTTATCTGCAACGTCTGGGCCAACCGTGTGTCCGCGGGTGTATCCAGAGATACGATCGAAGCCCTGCGGTACGATCTTTTCAAAAAGATCTCCTATCTCTCCAGCTCACAGGTGGATTCATTTACCATTCCCTCCCTCGTGACCCGAATGACGACGGATACGTACCACCTTCACCGGACGCTCAACATGATCCAGCGTATGGGCGTGCGCGCTCCGATCCTGATGCTGGGCGGCGTGGTTGTGACCATGGTCATCGATCCGTACCTCTCGGCGATCCTGTGCTTCCTGCTTCCGTTCATGAGCATCATTGTTGTACATATCAGCCAGAAGAGTATTCCGCTTTTTGGAAAGGCCCAGCGCTCTGCCGATGACATGATCCGCGTTGTCCGCGAAAACACGACCGGAATCCGCGTGATAAAGGCGCTCAGCCGGACGGAACACGAAATCGAGCGTTACGATAAAGTGAACGAAAAGCTGATCCAGGATGAGGCGAAAGCCAGCATCACCATGGCCGCCTCCAGTCCTCTCATCAACCTGCTTTTGAACTCCGGTCTTGTTGCGGTCATCATCGTCGGTGCATGGCGTGTTTCCACCGGACAGATGAAACCCGGCGCGATCGTGGCGTTCCTTACATACTTCACGATTATTTTAAACTCCGTCATGGCCGTGTCCCGACTGGTCACCATGGCCTCCAAGGCCATCGCCAGCGCAGGCCGTGTCTCTGAAGTGCTTCTGACCCCGTCCGACATGGAGATTCGTCCGTATCACGAACCGGAATCCCCGGAGGAGTCAGTCGAAGCGCAAAGTACCGTTGAGCCCGACAGCTCCAACGCAGTTCC
This sequence comes from Lachnospiraceae bacterium, assembly GCA_022788065.1. Taxonomy (GTDB): domain Bacteria; phylum Bacillota; class Clostridia; order Lachnospirales; family Lachnospiraceae; genus SUG393. The sequence continues at coordinate 3,159 of JALEWG010000115.1, forward strand.
CCACGTGGAATTTGACCATGTGAGCTTCTCCTACAACAAGCGTGTAAAAAACCTCGACGATATCTCCTTTTCCCTTCTTCCCGGCCAGTCCCTGGGCATCATCGGTCCGACCGGTTCCGGAAAGAGCACCCTGGCACAGCTTCTGCTGCGCCTCTACGATATCGATGAGGGGCAGATCCGCATAAACGGCCGCGATATTACGACCTTCCCGTTGAAGGAGCTGCGCCAGAAATTCGGTGTTGTATTCCAGAATGACGTACTGTTTAAAGAAAAGCTCCTGCAGAACATCGACATGGGGCGCTGTATTCCCATGGAGGACATTGAAAATGCCGTGTCCGTGGCGCAGGCCGCCGACTTTATCGCCGAATCCGGCGGATATGACAAGGATATCGCCATCAAAGGCGCCAACTTAAGCGGCGGGCAGAAGCAGCGTATCCTGATCTCCCGCGCCCTCGCAGGCCATCCGGAGATCCTGATCCTCGACGATTCCTCCAGTGCTCTCGATTACAAGACCGACGCCAGATTCCGCACGGCATTGGCGGACTCCTTCTCCGGCACTACCACGATCATCATTGCCCAGCGTATCAGCTCCATCATGCACTGTGACAAGATCCTGGTTCTGGAGGATGGAATCCCTCTGGGGCTTGGAACCCATGAGGAGCTTATGAAGTCCTGTCAGGCATACCGGGAGATCAGCGAGATTCAGATGGGAGGTACGGAATCATGAAACGAAAAGCGACTTTACTCCGAATCTTCGGATATTTAATGCGGCACAAAGCACAGCTCTTTGCTGTCATCGCACTGTCCTTCACCGGAAACCTGTTGGCACTGGCAGGTCCGAAGCTCTCCGGATCAGCCATCTCCCTGATCAGCAAAGGAGCGGAAACCGGTATCATGGACATGCCCAGGATCTACCGGTACGCCGCAATCCTCCTTGTCTTTTACGCGACAAGCTCCATCATGAGCTATGTGGTCAATGTCTCCATGATCACGCTGTCAAGAAGGATCTCCTACACACTCCGCAAGGACACCTTCAACCATCTGGTGACGCTGCCCGTGAGTTATTTTGACAGCAACACCACCGGCGACATTTTAAGCCGTATTTCCTATGATATCGACACAATCAACGCCTCCCTGTCCACTGATGTGGTACAGGTGCTCTCCAGTACGGTGACGATCATCGGGTCTCTGATCATGATGCTCAATATCTGCCCGAAACTGGTCCTTGTCTTTACGGTCACGATCCCGTTGGCGCTCGTGCTGGCCACCTACCTGACCCGTATGGTCCAGCCCATGTTCCGCGCCAGATCCCGTGCTGCCGGTGAGTTAAACGGCTATGTAGAGGAGATGATCTCCGGGCAGAAAACTCTCCGGGCCTACACCCAGGAGGAACGCGTCATCAAAGAAATGAGCGTCCAGAACAAAAATCTGGTGGATCAGTATTTCAAGACCGACTACTACGCAACGATCATGGGACCGGGAACCAACGCGATCAACAACCTGGCTCTGGCCCTGATCTCCATTTTCGGCGCCATCCTCTACCTGCGCGGCGGTATTGACATCGGCGGCATTTCCGCCTTTGTCCTCTACTCCAGAAAGTTCACCGGTCCTATCCGTGAGATCGCGGAAATCTACGGGGAGCTGCAGTCTTCTCTGGCTGCCGCGGAGCGTGTGTTCAAGGTCATCGACGAGGAGCCGGAGCCTGCCGACAGCAAAGGAGCCACAGAGCTCACAGCCGTGGAAGGCAGTGTGGAGCTTCAGCATGTGCACTTCGGTTATCAGCAGGACCGTGGCCTCCTGAAGGATTTCAGCATGAAAGCGCCGAAAGGCAGCCTGATCGCCATTGTGGGCCCCACCGGCGCCGGAAAGACTACCTTCATCAATCTGCTGATGCGTTTTTATGATATTGACAGCGGCACCATTCTGGTGGATGGACACCGTTCTACGGACCTTACACGAAAGAGCCTTCGCCTGTCCTACTCCATGGTACTCCAGGACACCTGGCTGTTTTACGGAACGATTTATGAAAATATCGCCTACGCAAGGCCCGATGCGACCCGCGAGGAAGTGATCGCCGCTGCGAAGGCCGCCCATATCCACACCTACATTGAAAGTCTTCCGCAGGGGTATGACACGCTGCTGATCGATGACGGAACCAACATTTCCAAGGGACAGAAGCAGCTTTTGACCATCGCCCGGGCGCTTCTCATGCGATCGCCCATGCTGATTCTGGACGAAGCCACCTCCAACGTGGACACCCGCACGGAGCACCAGATCCAGGCTGCCATGCGGAAGCTCATGGAGGATAAGACCTGCTTTGTGGTGGCTCACCGTCTTTCCACGATCCGCAACGCGGACTGTATCCTTGTAGTCCGAGACGGAAATGTGGTGGAGCGCGGAAACCATGAAGAGCTCATGAAGAAAAAAGGCTTCTACTACGAGATGCATCAGGCACAGTACCAGTAAACACAAAAATCCCGATGAGAAGAGGAAATGTCTCCTCCTCCCGTCGGGATTTCAAAATTTTACAGGTTTCTTGCGGACAGCTCGCGGATATTTCCCTTGTACGGGGTGAACGGAATCTCTCCCTCATAGTCGAGGAAATCCATCACATATCCGAGGGTCGCCGTCACGCCGTAGATCATGCCGCGCTCGTCGATATCGAACTCCGGCGTATGATGGTTGGCGCCGCTTCCCAATTCATCGTTTTGGATACCGGTGAAGGTGATGACGCCGGGCCAGTACTTCAAGTACGCCTGCATGCTCTCGCAGGCCATCCACGGTTCCGCTTTCGTCAGCGCCTCTTCCCCGATATACTTCTTTACAGCGTTTCTCGCGATCTCGCTGCACTTCTCATTGTTGTAATTCTCGAACAGCGGATCTCTCATGGAAATGATCTCATATGTGCACTGGCACAGTTTGCATTCCGCCTCCAGTACGTCCATGAACTGCTTCATAAACGGAGCGCCTGCGCCCTCCACGTTGAAGGTGCGGAGCGTTCCCGCGAAGGTCAGCTCATCCGGCACGATATTCAATGCGGTTCCGCACTCCACTTTTCCGATGGAGAATGTCAGAATTTCGGTCGGACTCACATATTTCATGCGGATCATATTCATGTGGTTGTAAATATTGTTGAAGCAGTCGAGAACGCTGTGAGCCAGATCCGGTCTGGAGCCGTGGCCGGCCTTGCCGTGAAGCTTAATGGTAAAGCCGTAGCCGCCGGAAAATACAGCACCCGGTTCCGCGGAGATCTGACCTGCCTTCACATCCCATTTCACATGAGTCGCAACGCAGGTTTCGATCGGCAGCTTCATGGTCTCCACAATGTACGGAAGAAGATTTTCGATCTGTCCTCCGCCTTCCTCGCCCTGCTCAAAGCAGAGAACGATGTTTCCGTTGATCTCGTCCTTATGTTCGTTTAAGATTCTGGCGTCGGTGAGAAGCATAGCCGTGTGGGCGTCATGTCCGCACGCGTGGGATACGCCGGCGTTCTGTGACACGCAGACCTTCTCACATGCCAGATTTCTCGGATTCTCCTGAATGGGAAGCGCATCCATGTCCGCGCGGATCAGGACAGTCTTTCCCGGCTTTCCGCCGTGGATCTGTCCGACGATTCCGCCGTTCGGAACCACCACGTACTCGATCCCCATATCCTCCAGCTCTTTTTTGATCACTTCCAGTGTTCCGAATTCTTCTCCGGAAACCTCCGGGTGCTGGTGCAGATATCTGCGCATTTTCACGGTATAGTCAAATTTTCCCTGGGCCTCTTTTAAAATATCCATTCCGCAGTCCCTCCTTTTCGTTCTTTGCGGCTGGTTTCCTATTTTGTCACGACACGGCGGAAGTTCTTTTTGCCGCGCTTTACAATGATTCCGTCGCCGGAAAGCTGCTCTTTTGTGTACACGGTCTTGATGTCCTTCACGATCTCACCGTCAACAGACACGCCGCCCTGCTCCACGTTTCTTCTGGCCTCAGAGCGGGAAGCGCAGAGACCAGATTTCTGCACGATGGAGAGAATGTCGATCGCGCCGTCTGTGAAATCGGTATCCGCAAGCTCTGCGGTCGGCATCTCTGCCGCATTTCCGCCGGTAAACAGTGCCTTCGCGCTGGCCTGTGCCTTCTTCGCCTCTTCCTCACCGTGAACCAGCGTCGTAAGCTCGTAAGCAAGAATCTCTTTGGCCTGATTTAACTGGCTTCCTTCCCATTTATCCATCTCATCGATCTGCTCAAGCGGCAGGAACGTTAACATGCGCAGGCATTTTAACACATCGGCGTCCGCCACATTTCTCCAGTACTGGTAGAACTCGAAGGGACTGGTCTTGTTCGGATCAAGCCACACGGCGCCGGACTGGGTCTTGCCCATCTTCTTGCCTTCGGAATTTAAGAGCAGCGTGATCGTCATGGCATGCGCGTCTTTTCCGAGTTTTCTTCTGATCAGCTCTGTACCGCCTAACATGTTGCTCCACTGGTCGTCTCCGCCGAACTGCATGTTGCAGCCGTATCTCTGGAATAACTCATAGAAGTCATAGCTCTGCATCAGCATGTAGTTGAACTCCAGGAAGCTTAAGCCTTTCTCCATTCTCTGCTTGTAGCACTCGGCGCGAAGCATGTTGTTGACGGAGAAGTGCGGTCCCACCTCGCGCAGGAATTCAATATAGTTTAAGTCCATCAGCCATTCCGCGTTGTTTACCATCAGCGCCTTGCCGTCGGAAAAGTCGATAAACCGGCTCATCTGCTCCTTAAAGCAGTCACAGTTGTGCTGGATCATCTCAACGGTCATCATCTGGCGCATGTCACTTCTTCCGGACGGATCGCCGATCATGCCGGTGCCGCCGCCGATCAGGGCGATGGGCTTGTTTCCTGCCATCTGCAGGCGCTTCATCAGACAGAGTGCCATAAAGTGGCCGACATGAAGGCTGTCGGCGGTCGGGTCGAAGCCGATATAGAATACAGCCTTTCCCTCATTTACCATTTTTCTGATCTCTTCCTCATTTGTAACCTGGGCGATCAGTCCCCGGGCCTGTAATTCCTCATAAACTCCCATTGCTTTTCTCTCCTTTTCTTCGTGGAACAAAAAAGCCCCGTCCTGTTCATTAGGACGAGGCCAAATCTCGTGTTACCACCTATGTTTCCACGCAGCTCACGCCGCATGGCTCTGCGAGTCACTGTCATGACTCCGGCACGATAACGTGTGCCAGCTCCGTTGCAGCCTACTGGACAGTTTTCCGGTTTGCCGCTCTGTTTTCCGGCTCCTGTAACCGCGTTCGGTGCAAAGCTCCGAGATGTATTCACAGAAACTTTCCCGCGCGCCTTTCACCGGCCGGCTGCTCTCTGTCCGGGCGTCTGTCTCCGCTACTTCTTCTCTTCTTCGCCTTTTTCTTATTATAAGCCACATTATATGGATAATTTCAGTGTTTGTCAAGCCCGGACAGGAAAAATCAGCGCA
>JALEWG010000163.1 GCA_022788065.1 Lachnospiraceae bacterium
GATCTGCTTCTCTTCCAGGACGACCAGCAATTAATGCGCCTGCGCTCCAATGTCTGTATGTTCAATGCCGCCAAACAGTGTAATCACTGTTTCAGCTGCATCGGACTGATCAACCGGAAAAAGCCGGAAGAGCTTACTCTTCATGAAGCGGCACGCCTTCTGGAATACAAACTGTACCGCCTGAATCTGCAGGGCTTTGCAGAACGGGTCAATGAAAATTACCGCAAAAATGGCGGCTATGAAACGATTCGCTTTACTCTGGACTGTGATCCGGATGCCATGTTCCATGTGTCCACAGAGGCATGGCAGGAAGATCAGCAGCTTTCCAGACCGGTGGAGTGCCTGAGCAACGGCATGAAATGCATCTATATGCTATCCCTGCTGGAGACTTATATGGAAGATGCAAAACGAATTCCCAGCATGATCCTGATCGAGTACCCGGAGCTCTTTCTCCATCCGTCTCTTCAGAAAACCACCTGCGATATCCTGTACCGGCTGTCGGCAAAAAATCAGGTCATTTTCACAACACACGCACCAGCCATGCTGAGCAACTTTACCCGAAGACAGCTGCGCCAGATCATGCTGGATGAGGAGGATTATTCCATTGTGCGGGAGAATGCGGATATCGACGAGATCCTCGACCATCTCGGATACGGCGCCGCTGACGCCATGAACGCCAGCTTTGTATTTATCGTGGAAGGCAGCCAGGACAAGAGCCGCCTGCCGTTACTTCTGAAACGGTACTATTCTGATGTTACCTGCGAGGACGGGAGTCCGGCCCGTATCGCAATCATCACGACAAACAGCTGCACGAACATCAAAACATACGCAAATTTAAAATACATGAACCAGGTGTACTTAAAGGATCAGTTTCTGATGATCCGCGACGGAGACGGGAAAGACCCGGAACAGCTTGCAGGGCAGCTCTGCCGGTACTACGAGGAGCGCGGACAACAGGATGCCGACAAACTGCCCCGGATCCGCCGCCGAAATGTTCTGATCTTAAAGTATTACTCATTCGAAAATTATTTTCTGAATCCGGAGATCATGACGAAGCTCGGCATTGTGGAGAGTGTAGAACGTTTTTATGAAATCCTGTTTGAGAAATGGAACGAATATCTGTACCGGATCAAGAGCGGCCGCAGGCTGGTGGAGGTCCTGGGACATGAGATCACTTCCGTGGAAGACTTAAAAGCGCATATGGAACTGTTTAAGATCCATATGCGCGGTCATAACTTATATGATATTTTTTACGGACGTTACCGGAAAAATGAAACCGAACTGCTGGAGCGCTATCTGGAGCTGGCGCCCCGGGATGATTTTAAGGATATCCTGGACGCCATCGACGCGTTCCCCTACTTTGACAGCAGAAAGGTGTAGGCATGTTACCTTTTCCTGTATTCAGCCCGCACAGACTCCGGAACCAGTCTCCCGCCGGTGGCCCACGCAATGTGAACTGCCTGTCCCAGCTTGCCTTCCAGTCCGTGTTCCCTGATATAAGCCTGACTCTCCGGGTAGCAGAGGAGCTTTGCAGGCCCCTCAAACGCCGCGCAGGCGCTGGGTTCGATGAAGATGCCCTCCGTTTCTTCCAGTTCCCGCATGTACGGATACAGGTGTTCATCCTGAATTGTAAAGATACCGCTTAACAGGTGAGTCATGACGCCGCCCACGAAGGATGAAGGTCTCCCCACAGCCAGTCCGTCCGCCTCCGTGCGGCCGCTCAACCCGATATCCTGAACGCAGATCCTGTCATGCAGGCCGGAAGCCATTCCCACCAGCATACACGGCGCCTGTACCGGCTCCGCAAAAAAGCAGTGCACATGATCCCCGAAGACCTGCTTCAGGCCGAAGCTCACTCCGCCCGGCGCTCCGCCGACTCCGCAGGGAATATACACAAACAGCGGATGCTCCGCATCAACCGGGATCTTCTGCTCTTCCAACTGTTTTTTCAGACGCTTTGCCGCCACGGCATACCCCATAAACAGATTGACCGAATTCTCATCGTCGACAAAATAGCTCATGGGATCCTGATCGGAAAGCTTTCGTCCCTCTTTTACTGCCATGCTGTAATCAGACTCATATTCCTTCACGATTACTCCGTGCTCCCGGAGCAAGTCCTTTTTCCACTGCTTCGCGTCCGCCGACATATGGACGATCACACGGAATCCGAGCGCAGCGCTCATGATGCCGATGCTGAGCCCCAGGTTTCCCGTGGAACCCACCTGAACCGTATAGTTTCCGAAAAATTCCCGGTTTTCCGCGGAGGCAAGATCCGCATAATTGCTGTTCTCCGTGATCCGGCCGTGTGTGAGCGCCAGCTCCTCCGCATGCTTTAGCACCTCATAGATCCCGCCTCTGGCTTTTACAGAACCGGCAATGGCCAGGTGACTGTCCTGCTTTAAGAGCAGTCTGCCGGAAAGCTTTGCGCCATGCTTCTCTTCCATAACGCTCTGCATTCCCGGAACCGGCACAAGCGGCGACTCGATCTGACCGTTCCGCTCCTCCGTCTCCGGAAAGCATTTCATGATAAACGGCGCGAACCGGTCCAGCCTTCTCTCGGCGTCCTCAATGTTCGCCATAGTAATGTTCAGTTTCTCAAACGCCTCCTTCGCCGGGAGCAGGTCCGGATTGATCCAGACCTGCTCTTCCTTTGCGGCAGCGCGTTTTATCGCTGTATTGTCCTTCCACATCTTGTTCTTCCTCCTGAGCCGGAAATGAATGACTCCGTCCGCCTGTCAGGCCGTCAGCATCCTAAAAATGGGTGCAGATCTTAACCAGCATATCGCCGCTGCCAACGTTGTAGCCGCTGCACGCATATACGGCATTCAGCTCCTTCGTCGTAACGATGATTAACGGGAGCTTATCAGGATCCACATACATTCTTCTTGCCAACGTCTCCACATTCGGAACAAAGCTGTCATAGTAAACTTTAATTTTCTTAAAGGTATTCAGAACCAGTTTTAACTTCGCATTCTCAAGTGCAGACTTGTCCTTGATAATGAAAATAATGTCTGCGGAGATATTCTGATAATCTTCTTCCTGCTCCAGCATCTCATTTAAGATATGCTCCGTCGGCTCCTTGCCCTGCTCCAGCCACATGAGGATCGCTTTCTTTTTCGTGATCTCACTGCCGAGAACCACATTTCCGTCCTCGTCATGGAGCTTGAACTCGTCAAGCGCGAAGTTATCCAGCATCTCGGCAAGATTTGCATGGTATTTCTGAAGCTTGATTACCTTTGTCTCTCCGTCTGCCAGCTCGAAATGATATTTGCTTGCATACAGGTTGCCGTTCGGGAGACGATTGTCTGTGATCACACGATAAGTACCGCCGGTCACCGTGATCTTCAACTGATTTCCATCCCACTTTTCGTCGGAGAGATCCAGTGTCTGATACTCGGCGTCCACCAGCTGGCCGATGGAGAAATCCGGATAATACTGCCAGGTCTCATCGCTTTCCTTCTCGAAAATAATTGTTGAGTGCCCTTTTTCAAGAATCTCAACCGGAATAAAGCGGCCGTCTGCATAGTATTCAGCCAGATGATTTAACGGATTCATTCTGGAAACAATGCCCAGCGCGCGGCAGATGGATACAAACAGGATCTTCTTGGAAAGCGGGCTCGCATTCTTAACCGTCAGCGCGCCGATCGGTCTTGTAACGATCTGACCATATTCGATATCCGGGTTGAAGCCGATGGTATCGTTAATATAGGTCCAGACAGACTGCGGATCCTTTCTGAACTGTGCCTTCTGTTCTTCGTTAAAGTAATCCAGAAGGAACTGTCTGTTCTTTGACAACGGTTCTGTGAATACACGCGGACATACCACATACTGGTAGAACATGTCCTCGTCCTCGAAGGAATATTCCCTTGTCAGCGCCAGCGCCTCCTTCAGGACCTCGGTCTTCACATCTCGTCTGTCTTTTTTGGAGAGCGTCAGGAGCAGTTTTTCCTTTGCCTTTGCTTCAAAATTCTCATCCTCAAGGAATTCGATCAGGCTTGTCACATTGCTTCTGCTCTCAAAGAGAAGATCATAGATCTCCTGGCTGTAACCGTATTTCTCAACAACAGCCTTTGCTTTCTCGCTGTCAAACATGGCGGCGACTCTCTCGTTCCGCTTTTCATTTGCTGCATTTGTTTTAACCTGGCAGAGCTCTTTCTGTTCCTCCGTCGGTTTCGCACCGTTCACAATCTGGTCCTTCGGAGCGATTGCAACGAAATTCTGCCATACATCATATTCAATCGGCTCTGTCTTAAGAATCATCTCCACATTCTCCTCGTCCGGAGTGTAGATCATCTTTTCGCAGTATTTTCCGTCCTTCTTGACATGGATGTTCAGGCTTCCCAGACCGCAGGTAAGACCCGCCTGTCCGTTTTCATCGGTCTTCATAACGGCGCCGTTGAAAATATTGGAGTAGTTGAGGATACCGAAGCCCACCTGGGCATCCTTTACCGGATTTCCATCCTCATCCTTTACTGTAACAGTAATTCTCTTTGTCACCGCGTACAGCTTCAGGTTATTTAAGAAGGAGGCCATACCCACCTTCGAGATAATTTCCTCATTGGCGATCTCACCGAAGCAGCGGCTGTGGATCAGCATCGCACGGCTGGAGGCATTAGTAAACCAGCCCTTGTTCAGCACTTCCTCCGGCTCGCACGCTCCGAGGAAATGCCACTTGCCGTCGCAGTAAACCTCAACCCACGCGTGGTTGTCATCGCAGTGTGCCCAGCGCGGTGTGTAGATCTGTCTTGCCGGAATGCCGACTGCACGGTAAACGTTGACGCCGAACGCGGATTCCTCTCCGCATCTGCCGTATGCGGAATAATATGCGCCCAGAGCGGAAATCGTGCGGCCGTCGGTTGCCTGGTACATCACATTTTCCGCATTCCAGTAGTTGGTCTCAATGATCGCGTCGTGCATATTCATGCCGTCCAGACGGTCCGCCAGAAGACCGTAGAAGAATTTACGGCAGTCGCAGAGCTCTTCTTCGTTGACACGCACATGCAGCACATAGTTTAAGAAAATATCCTCGGGAAGATCCCTGGAATACGGAGAATTCTGGCGCAGGAAAACGCCGTGCTCCGCACAGGATCTGAAAATTTCAAAATCATAGTTCGCCATGTCGCTTAACGGGCTGTTCGCATAGATCCACCGGATCGCAAACATCACATCTTCCGACTCCGTCTTTGCCGCCTGTTCCATAGCGGAGAGAATCTCCTGCTTCTTTACAGCGCCGGCCTGCTCCAGTAATGCTTCAAATTTTACTTTTGTTGCATCCGCAACATGCTGTGAAAAAATCATAGTTTCCCCTTTCCTGTAAAAAGGGCAAGTTCCGCATTTCAGTAAACTTGCCCTTTTCCTATATTTCACATACTACTTAGAAAGAATGTACGATCTGAGCGCACTCTCTGAACTCCTGCTCATCTGTCTGCCAGATCTCATACTCGGAAAGTGTCGGCAGTCCCATTGCGACTGTGCTCTTTCTGTACTTCATGCCGCTGTCGATCACGCCTTTTCTTCCGGTTGTATGGAATACAACGATACCGGTATAATCATGAATCTCCTGAATATTCCACTTCTTTACGCCGCAGCCTGCCATGATATCGATTCTTCCGGCAGCTTTCGCATAAACTTCCTTCAGAAGGTCCTTGCCGGCCACAACATCGCTCTGCTGTCCGGAAGTCAGGATCGTCTTGCAGCCCAGCTCAATGGCCTGCTCCAGAGTCGCCATCGGATCACGGGTCATGTCAAAGGCGCGGTGGAGTGTTACGTCCATATCGCCGGCGCAGTCCATCATTCTCTTCATCTTCTCGATGTCCAGATCTCCTTCCGGAGTCAGAGCGCCGATCACGACGCCGTTTGCTCCCAAATCTCTGAAGATCTTGATCTCCTCACACTGTAATTCCATCTCTTTTTCCGTGTAAAGGAAGTCACCGAAACGCGGGCGGATCAGCACATTTGTCTTAATTCCGTCACAGTCTTCCTGAACCTGTCTGAAAACGATCGGGGACGGTGTTACACCGCCGATGATCAGATGTGCACAAAGTTCCAGTCTGTCTGCGCCGCCTTTCCATGCTGCCACACAGGAAGCATAAGAGTCAACACATGCCTCAATTAACGGTTTATTCATAATAATTCTATCTCCTTAATGAAAGAATTGTCTGTCGAGGCCGCCTGCAGCTTAATACAGGTGGCATGCAACAAAGTGGCCCGGCTCAACCTCTTTGGTCTCCGGTCTTCTCTCCAGGCACTCCGGTTTGCACTGCTTACATCTTGCAGCAAACGGACAGCCCTTCGGAAGATTGATCGTGGACGGAATATCGCCTTCCAGAATGATACGCTCCTTGTGGAGTGTCGGATCCGGAATCGGTACTGCGGAAAGAAGTGCTTCCGTGTACGGATGCATCGGAGTCTTATACAGCATCGTCTTCGGGGCTGTTTCAACTACGAATCCCAGGTACATAACGGCGATTCTGTCGGAAATCATCTCTACTACAGACAGGTCGTGGGAAATGAATACATAGGTCAGCTTGTACTCTTCCTGCAGTCTGTGCAGCAGGTTTAATACCTGTGCCTGAATGGAAACGTCCAGAGCGGAAATAGGCTCGTCGGCGATTACCAGCTTCGGATTTACGGTAAGCGCTCTCGCGATACCGATACGCTGTTTCTGGCCGCCGGAGAATTCATGCGGATAGCGCTTTGCGTGCTTGGAACTTAAGCCTACGATTCCGAGAAGCTCATTGACGATCTTCATTCTGCCCGCCTCATCCAGATCCGTGTGGATCAGAAGCGGCTCCTCGATCAGCTCGGAAACTCTCATTCGCGGGTTTAAGCTTCCTGCCGGATCCTGGAAGATCATCTGCATGTCTTTTCTTAACGGACGCATTTCATCCTGTGAAATTTTGGAGATTTCTTTTCCCTGGAACCAGATCTCGCCGCTGTCAGGTTCCATCAGATGGTTGATCAGACGGCCTGTTGTGGATTTACCGCAGCCGGACTCACCTACGATGGAGAATGTCTCGCCTTCATAAACATCAAAACTTACATTGTTTACAGCGTGAACAAACTTTGTTGGTTTGCCAAAAAGAGATTTTCCTACAGGGAAAGTTTTCGATACATTTTTTAACGAAAGAATTTTGTTCTTTTCCATAGTCTGCTCCCCCTTATCCTTCCTGCTTGAGCCAGCATCTGCACTTCTGGT
>JALEWG010000182.1 GCA_022788065.1 Lachnospiraceae bacterium
CCACACCTGCAATGAGCGCTTCTCTTTCCTGTTCAAATGTGCTCTTTTTTTCGCCCAGGAACCAGGTGCCCTGACCGATCGCCGGAACCTTCGTTCCGTCCGGCAGTGTAACCATATGATTCATATTTCTATTCCTCAGTACTATTTGTTGATTGTCATTCCGACCTTTACCATACGGAACAGTCTGTCTGCCGCATTCGCGTACAGCTCCTCCGCACGATCCAGAGCCTCCTCGATGGCCATTGCACCGTTGATGGTCGGAATAATGCTCTCTACGCCGAATTCATAGATCTTCTCGGCTCCGTTGCCCATCCCGCCGACGATCGCCACTGCCGGAATGTTCTTTGCCTTGCAGCGAAGACCGACGCCGCTCGGCACCTTGCCGAACGCAGACTGCCAGTCAATGCGGCCCTCGCCGGTCACTACCATGTCAACGCCCTCCAGAAGGCCGTCAAAGTCGATCAGATCCAGAACCGTATCGATACCGGATTTCAGGTTTGCGTGAAGGTATCCGCAAAGTGCGGCTCCCAGTCCGCCGGCTGCTCCCGCGCCTGCGTTCATTTCCACGTCCATGCCGAGCTTCTCCCTCATCACAGACGCATAGTTCTTCATCCCCGCTTCCAGACGGTCCAGAATCTCCGGAGTTCCGCCTTTCTGCTTTCCGAATGTGTAGGTCGCACCGTCCGGACCTGTAAGCGGATTGGTCACGTCGCACATAACCGTGATCTCAGCCTCGGCAATCGCCGGGTGGAGGCCGCTCACATCGATGTCGGCAACCTTCTCAAGATCGGCGCCGACACCCTCCAGCTCATTTCCGGCCGCATCCAGAAAACGGATTCCGAGCGCGCGCATCGCTCCCATACCGCCGTCGTTGGTCGCGCTGCCGCCAATGGCGATGGACAGCTTGCGGTAGCCGTTGTCCAGAGCGTCACGGATCAGCTCGCCGGTTCCGAATGTGGTCGTGTTCAACGGGTTGCGCTTCTCAGCCGGAACCATCGGGAGTCCGGAAGCAGCCGCCATCTCAATGATCGCGCTGTCGCCGTGGAATACGCCGTAAGTGGCCTCGGTCTCCTCCATAAGCGGTCCGTGAACCGGAACTTTACGCATCTCTCCGCCTGTCACCGCGATGACCGCATCCACAGTTCCCTCTCCGCCGTCCGCGATCGGCACGCCTTTTGTCTCGCAGCCCGGGAAAACGCGGTTTGCGGATTCCGTCAGAAGTCTGATGATCTGCTCGGAAGACAGGGTGCCTTTAAATGAGTCTGATGCAAATAATAACTTCATAAACCCTCCTGTAGACTTTATCTTTTCTGAAACTTTACGTTCTCTGTGAATATCCTCTGCCGCGTCCGGTTTTTGTCCCGGACAGCACAATAGACCGGCGTGCGAACGAATGCATGCCGGTCTATCGCAGCTATATCAGAAATTCATTTGACTGTCGACCATTTGATATGTACGGACCTAGATCAGGCCTGCTTTCTTCATTTCTGTTTTGATCTTGTCAAGTACCGGACCTTCCGGTGTGGGCAGGTTCGGAGTATACGGAACGCCGATGTTGCGTCCGCGTAAGTTTGCCATATCCTTCGCTGCTACCGGGAAGCTTGCGCCGTCCATGGACAGGCGAACCGGATTCAGCTTGAACTGAGCCTCCAGAGATCCCTGCAGATCACCTGCTACAAACTTGTTGTATACATCCGTGATCAGCTCCGGCATGAAGTTGGCTGCTGTGCAGACACCGCCCACTGCGCCGTGGCACATGGAAGCGTAAAGCAGCGTGTCCTTGCCGCCGAATACTTTGAAGTTTACGTCGCGGGTGCGGCGGATAAACTCGGAAGTCTGTGTGATATCACCGCTGGTATCCTTCATACCCACAATGTTCTCCACCTCGTGGGCCAGACGGTCAACCAGATTTGCGGACATGGTGTAGTTTACACGGCCCGGGTTGTTGTATAAAAGAACCGGAGTTTCCGGAACCGCATCAGCAATGGTCTTAAAGTGCTGGAAGAGCTCTGTCTCCGTCGGCTTTAAGAACATCGGCTGCAGAATGGAGATACCTGCCGCGCCGTTTGCCACTGCCATTTTTGCAAGACGAACACATTTTTTTGTGCTGATCGCGCCGATTCCGAAGTATACCGGCACACGCCCTGCTGCCTGATCTACCATGATCTTTAAGCCGCGTTCCATCTCATCTTCTTCGATTACATAGAACTCGCCGTTGCTGCCGAAAGCCAGAATGCCAAGGACGCCGCCGTCGATTACATAATCAACCTGTTCTCTTAACTTCTTCTCATCGATCATCTCGTTCTCGTCGATGGGGGTCAGGATCGGAACTACAACACCTTTAATAAAATCTGTATTCATACCGGTCTCCTTATTATTTTACAATGCTTGTGCCAGCGATCTTCTCGTAGTACTTAACGATGCTGGAGTGATCTTCCTTGTCGCAGCCTTCGGATCTTAAGAACTGCATAACTTCCATCATCTGAGCGGTAAGCGGAGCCGGAGCACTGATTGCGTGAGCAGCGTTTAATGCGTTGTTCAGGTCCTTGATGTGAAGCTCGATACGGAAGCCCGGTTTGTAGTTTCCTGCTAACATCATCGGAGCCTTCGCGTCCATAACTGTGGAACCTGCAAGACCGCCGCGGATTGCCTGATATACTAACTCCGGATCTGTGCCGGCTTTCTTTGCGAATGTAAGAGCCTCTGCTACAGCTGCGATGTTGATAGCAACTACCATCTGGTTAGCCAGCTTTGCAACGTTGCCGGAACCAAGCTCACCAACGTAAACAACGGAACCAGCCATAACCATTAACATGTCATAGTACTTGTCGAACAGCTCTTTCTTACCGCCGCACATAACGGAAAGTGTTCCGTCGATTGCCTTCGGCTCTCCGCCGGATACCGGACAGTCAAGCATTTCGATGCCGTACTTTGCAGCCTCTTCGCCGATCTTCTTGCTCTCGGTTGGGTCGATGGAGCTCATATCGATCAGAACAAGACCCGGCTTAGCACCCTCTGCAACACCGTCTTTGCCAAGAACTGCTGCTCTTACGTGCGGGGAGTTCGGAACCATTGTGATAACTACTTCAACCTGAGAAGCAACTTCCTTGCCGCTCTCAGCTGCTGTTGCGCCGCAGGATACGAGATCTGCTACTGCCTCTTTATTAAAATCGAAAACTACGAGCTCGTGGCC
>JALEWG010000158.1 GCA_022788065.1 Lachnospiraceae bacterium
CTGACCGATATCCTGACCCGTATCCTGCCCGCCGATTCCTTAAAAAAACCGGTCTGCGAGTTTTCCGGGGGAATGAAAAGGCGCACAGCTATCCTGCGCGCCATTCTTGCTCCCTCCGACTGCATTATCATGGATGAGCCCTTTACCGGACTCGACACCGAAACCAGAGAAGCCGTTATTCATCTTATTCTCGAATATACCCGGGGAAAGCTCCTGCTTGTCTCCACACACAATGAGGAGGACGCCGCCCTGCTCTCTGCCGAAACGATTCGTCTTACCCCAAAAAGCCCAGGTGCTCTGCCAGAATCTTGGCGCCCATAAGAATCAGGATCACGCCGCCGGCAAGCTCTGCTTTTGATTTATACCGCATCCCGAACACATTTCCCACCTTCACGCCAATGGCTGAGAGGACAAATGTTACCACCCCGATAAAGGTGACTGCCCAGAAAATATCAACCTTTAAGAATGCGAATGTGACGCCGACCGCCAGCGCGTCGATGCTGGTGGCAATGGCAAGCGGGATCATGGCCTTCACACCAAAAGAGCAGTCCAGCTCCTCTTCCTCTGTCTCCCGCGATTCTTTCACCATATTGAAACCTATGATTCCAAGGAGCACGAATGCGATCCAGTGATCGATCTGCGTGATCATGGATTCAAACTGACTTCCTAAAAGATACCCGATCAACGGCATCAGTGCCTGAAAACCGCCGAAATAAATGCCGCACGTCAGTGCATGTCCAAGCTTCATTTTCTGCACGGACAGTCCCTTACAGACTGATACCGCAAATGCGTCCATGGAAAGTCCCACGGCGATAATAAAAAGTTCTGCCAGACTCATATGATTGTTCCCTCCACAAAAAGAAAGACCTACCTGTCCCATGGACAGATAAGTCTCATCATTTCAAGCGATGCCAGGATCTTCTCCAGTATGTTGACAACGCTGCACATCTTCTGTGCCGACTACTCCCTTATTCTGGTATTTCACGCCAGTTTTAAAACTCTGCTTAAAAGAATATCCTACTTGAGAGGATTTGTCAATAAGCAAATAAAAAGGAGAGAAGCATACGTAAACAACACGCCTCTCTCCCCGAATACCTAGATTGCTCTTCCGTGCCCGAAAGCACCCTGTACCATACAGATCCCGGAAGAAAATTCCGAAGCCTTTTTGAGCGCTTTCTTAAGCTCTGCCTCATAAAATTCCCTGTCCTGTTCCATTTTTTCCGGTTCCCGCTCCAGACTGTCAATAAAAGAAACGAGAAACGCAGTCGCAAAGGAATCTCCCGCGCCCAGCGTATCAACGGCCTCCACCAGCTTCGGCGGCTGAACGAAAAATCCGCTGCCGTCATAGAACACTGCGCCCTTGCTTCCGCGTGTGGCTATGATCTTTTTGCAGCCCGCCGCGTACATACTGCGGCAGATGTCCTCTGCTTCCTCCTCCGAAACGGAACCGCAGGATAAAAATACAAAATCCGCATACGGAGCTACACGGTCTACCCATTCCGGGTCTTTCCACCGACCGGAAAAATCGTAGGAAAGCATGACTCCCGTCGATTTTACCTTTGCAAGCTGATCATCAAACCAGCTGTTATTGCTTGTATGTACCAGAGAAAATCCTCTGATATAGTCCAGATCCTCCGTCGTGAGATCCATCGGATGCTCTCTCAGCACTCCTCCGCGGTTGCTTCCCAGAAATACGCGGTCGCCATCCACCAGAGTGACCCGGGCACAGCCGTTTTCTCCGTCGTACTGCCTGCAGCGGCCGTGCTCCACTCCCAGCTCGTCCAGTGTCGCGATCACATGATCCGCCACCTCATCGCGTCCGAACACTCCCAGGTAGGAAGAATCTGCTCCGAGCATCTTCGCGTATACGGAAAAGTTCAGTGCCTGGCCGCCCGGAAACATCATGTTCAGATGCTCATACTTATCACAGACATTGTCCCCAATGCCGATCACTTTTACCATTTTTCTGCCTTTCCTATCCCATTTCTCCATTTGTCTCATAGACATACAGAGAAAATCTGTCTCCATTGATGATCTGAATTCCCGCGTACATCGGCTCTCCGTCTTTATCGTACGCCGTGCTTCGCACAAACATCAGATAATCTCCTTTTTTTACATCAAGCAGCGATGCCTCTTCCGCGGTCGCACGGCAAAGCTCGATCATTTTTTCGGAGCTGGCCACCCATGTCCCTGCGTTTTCACGCAGATAATCGAACAGAGAATTGTCATCGAACTTTGCGTCAAGAAGGAACGCGTATTTCAAAGGGAAAAAGCTGCGCTCGATCTGAACCGGCTCCTGGTCCGCGAACCTCAGTCTGGAAATGTAGACCACATTGCTTCCCGGTTCGATTCCAAGGCGATCCGCAACTTTTGCATCCGCCGGGATCAGACGGTTTTCCAACATCTTCGCACCCGGAGTGATCCCCATCTGCTCGCACATTTCGCTGAAGCTCTGCAGCTTCTTCATATTGCGGGAAAACTTCGGCTTCGTCACAAACGTTCCCTTACCCTGTTTTCTGATCACAAGACCCTTCTCCATCAGGGATCCGATTGCCTTACGCACCGTAATCAGGCTGACTCCATACTCCTTCGCCATTTCTGTCTCTGTCATGATTTTGTCGCCCGGCTTGTATCTACCGCTTTTTATGTCCTTTTCAACCTCATCCATGAGCTGAACGTAAAGAGGCGTCATTGCATCCTGTTTTAACATGGACCATCCCCCTGTTTATTGATACTCTCCACATGAACGTACCATTAATATCTACATTTTAATATGTAAAATATGAAATGGCAAGTGCAAAAAGCGCATTCTCAGGTCAAAGTCCCCGCAAACAGGCGCTTTCGTCAGTTTAGTACTCTACCTTCCACATATATCTTCTGTCATCCATGGAGTGGCCGCGAACCTCTGCCATCTGTGCCACATAGTAACGCTCAATCGGGATCAGAACGATCGGGTTAAAGAACTCTGCAACCTCCGCGTCGATGCGGCCTCTATTGATCTTCTCAAAGTCAATGATAATGAAGTTTTCAGCGTATGTATTTAAGAACTTCAGGCATCTCTCATCCAATGCTCTTGTGCGTCCTTCACTCATGATCAGGATCATCGGAAGGTTTTTATCTGTCGTCTCAAACGGGCCGTGGAAGTATTCGCCTGTGTGCATGCATACGGCGTGCTTCCACTGCATCTCCATGAAATGGCAGCTGCACATGGAGTAGGCAACGCCCCAGTTCGGACCGGATGCCAACACGTAGAAGACCGGTTCATCCTTCACCTTCTCAGCCCATGCCTGTGCAACCGGCAGACAAGCCTCTTTCTCTTCCGCAATGATCTCATCAATGTATTTGTATGCGTCCATCGCTTTCTCATACTTGTCCCAGTTCTCAAACTGATGGAGAAGCTCGAAGCCGATGCGGAGAGAATTTGCGCCGTTGGAATCGCTGTAAACCTGGTCGTCACCGTTGGAGTATGTCACTACATACTGACCCACCTGAGCCATTCCGGTCTGCATGTTTCCTGTCATTGCGATTGTTACCGCGCCGGCCGCGTTTGCTGTCTTAACAGCCTCCACAGTCTCCGGCGTTGCTTTTAAGGAGCAGATCACTGCCACGCATCTTCCGTCCAGTTCCTTCGGTGTTGCATGTACAAACTCATTGCTGGTATATGTGGTAGCGCTGAAGGTCTTCGCCTCGCTCTGGATCAGATAAAGACCCGGGAAGATCGCCGCCTTGGATCCGCCGCATGCCACAAAGAACACATGCTTTAATCCTCCGCGCTCATCCATCGTCTGTCTGATCTCCGCTACGATTTCTTTTACTGTTTTTGTCATCTCATTATCCTCCTGAAAGTTATTAAGAATCTATAATCTCTAGCAAAGACTGATAAAATACTCAAAAAGTTTTGTTCCGTCAGGGCCGAAAGTCGGATTCGGAGCCTCGCCCCTCATGCGCTCCGGGTGGAACTGTACACTGAAGATCGGCAGCGTCTCATGTTCGATCTCTTCGATGATTCCATCCGTTGACCGCGCGCCTACGATCACGTGTTCCCCCGCGCTCTGTGCGCAGTCGCGGTGGAAGCTGTTTACCAGCACTTTCGGTCCATACAGTTTATCGAGAATCGATCCCGGCTCTGTCAGAATCTCATGCTGGATTCCTTCGGAGTGCTCAAAGCGGTGCTTTCTCGGGAAATTCAGCATATTTTTTCCTCCCAGCGCCGCGTTTACAAGCTGATGTCCGCGACAGATTCCCATAATCGGCTTTCCGGCTTTATAGAACGCCTCGAATGCCGCAAACTCCATCTCATCGCGTGTGGTGTTGCAGCCGGCTTTCAGATTATGTGCGATCGTCGGATCTCCGTCCGCCAGTTCATCAAATGTCATGCCAAACCGGGCCGGGTGAACACTCTCGCCTCCCGTAATCAGAAGTCCGTCCGCAATCTTCGCGTATTCCTCCGCAAGCTTTGTCATTCCCATCATCACCGGGACGCCGCCTGCCGCCGTAATCGCCTGCATATAGGCTGTATTAACGGAGAGCATCTGCCCTCCTCTCGGATTTGATCCGATCATGCCTGTTACCAGAATAATCTTGCTCAAAGTCCTTTACCTCCTGAATTCTCCCATTTCTCTATGCTTTTTCATGTAAGAAACATGCCACACTGCGTTTCTTTCCCTCTGCGTCCGTGATCTCCGTCAGCCTCGGAGCTTCCTTCCGGCATCGCTCTGTTGCGTTCGGGCACCTCGTGCTGAACAGACAGCCTTTCGGAGGATTTAACGGGCTCGGGATCTCGCCCTGTAATATAATCTCATCCTTTTTTGCGTGGATATCCGGAACCGGAATCGCGGAAAGCAGGGCTTTCGTATAAGGATGAAGTGGATTTCCATATAATTGTTTCTTATCCGCGTACTCCATAATGCGGCCGAGATACATAACTGCAATCTTATCGCAGAGATACTCGACAACGCTCAGGTCATGCGAGATAAAAATATAAGTCAGGTTTCTGTCTCGCTGAAGGTCTTTTAACAGGTTCAGTACCTGAGAACGGACTGAAACGTCCAGAGCTGAAACCGGCTCATCGCAGATGACCAGTTCCGGATTGTTGATCAGCGCACGCGCAATTACCACACGCTGTCTCTGTCCGCCGGACATTTCATGGGGATACTTGTCCAGGAATTTTTCGCTGAGACCAACCTCCTTCATGATGTCGATGACCTTCTGCATTTTTTCCTCTTTGGAATACTTATTCGTCACATTAAGAGGGGCCATGACGGAATCAACGACCTTTTTCTTGGGGTTTAAGGATGCGTACGGATCCTGGAAGATGATCTGGATCTTCTCGCGGAGCGGGCGCATCTGATTGTCCGTATAATTTGTAATGTCTTCCCCATGGAACAGAATTTTTCCGCCTGTAATATCATGAAGCTTTAAGATCGTCTTTCCCAGTGTGGACTTTCCGCATCCGGATTCTCCTACCAGACC
>JALEWG010000225.1 GCA_022788065.1 Lachnospiraceae bacterium
TACACGCCGACCTGGCCGCGCTCCTTCATGCCGACGAGCCAGAAACAGAGAAATCTGATTGCGAAAATGAAACTGATTCCGGTCGACACACTGATCCGCGACAAGCGCCTGCTCCTGATCGACGACTCCATCGTCCGCGGAACCCAGTTGGGTGAGACCACACAGTTTTTATATGACAGCGGCGCAAAAGAGGTTCATGTGAGACCGGCATGTCCGCCGATCACATTTGCCTGCCCATACCTCAACTTCTCCCGTTCCACCTCTGATCTGGACCTGATCACAAGGCGGATCATCCGGGAGCGTGAGGGAGACAATGTTTCCCAGGAAACTCTGCACGATTATGCTGATCCGGACAGCACCAACTACAGCGAGATGGTGGAAGAGATCCGGAAACGCCTGAACTTTACCACACTCCGCTATCATCGTCTGGATGACCTTACCGAGTCCATCGGCCTGGAGCCGTGCAAGCTCTGCACCTACTGCTGGAACGGAAAAGGTTGATTTAATCAAAAATCTGATTCCATTTGAAAAGGCTGCCACATTTTCATGCGGCAGCCTTTCGTTTCGCTCTTTTCAATTCTAGTGGTTTACCATATCGATGGCAATATCAGCAGATGCGCTTTCAATCTCGTTCACAACAGCCTGAGTCTCCAGTTCTTCCTCCTTGGTTCCCTCCATCTGACTCATCATGGACTCGGCAACCGCCTCGCCCACTTTCAGCTTATCTTTGTTAACCTTTGCACCGCAGTGGCTGCAGAAGGTGGAATCCTTGTCGATTCTCGCACCGCACTCGGAGCAGAAGATGCAGCCATCCATGGTCGTAAGCTGGATCTCCAGCTCTTTGATTTTGGTTTTGCTCTTTCTGATGGAGCCGAACTCGGAGAAAAACTTTTTTTCTGCCTCTTCACCGGCAGCTTCAAATACCTGCTTGCCGATGGAAGCATAGAGCCGGTTGATGGTCTCCTTCTCCGTGTTGATCTGAGACTTTAACTGTACCGTCTCACTCAGTTCTTTTGTTTTTTTAACGACCTGCTTTCCGGTAGCGGAAATGCCACGTTTTACTTCGTCAAATAATGCCATACTTTTTATTCCCCTTTCATAATACTACCTTTATCTTAGCGAATCGGGAGAATAAAGTCAATTACTTTTCTATACGAAATGCTTCCTTCACAAAGTCCGGGATCTCGTCCTTTAAGAACATATACATTGTGAAGCTCTGCTCCGATACGGGTTTTCCCTCATTGACATCCTTAAAGAATACGCGGACTGAGATGTTGCGTGCCATTGTCTGAAGTCCATTCATATTGACCATATCCTGCTCTCCCGTACAGTCAAGAACCTCACTGATCTTCGAGAGCATTTCCGGCGTTCCGTCATTTTCAAGGATGATCGTGTTTCCGCTCCGTCTGAAAGAGCTATCGAGGGAATAGGTTGCAGCAATTTCACGGATTCCGCTCACAGAATCTGTCTCGTACTGATCCCACTCCTCCTCATAGTCGCAGCTGATCTCGATCCGCTCCACTTCCCCGGCGTCAGGTGTTCCCAGATTCCGGATTCCTGCTTCCTCAAGGAGCGCAAGCGTCTTTTTGAAGCCTGGATATACCGGGAAGAAATTGACCTGATTCATGTCCTCGATCCGGAAATCTCCGTTGTAGTTTTCCGCTCTCGACCGCGTGATCGACGCCAGATAGCCATATTCTGCTGTCGTGAGGAACCTTAGTCCGGCGACCGGAGTTTCCTCAAACCGTTCCTTTAAGGTCAGCGCCCGCATTTCTTCCTGATATGCGAGAAGGATTTCCTCCATCACAGACCGGTTATCCGATACTTTTCGGATCTCGGACCGGTTTGTGAGATAGATTCCGGTGACATCGTCCACAGAGAAGGTGAGAACCGGATAGATTCCATTCTTATATTCTTCAGATTCGTACAGACGATCAAAGCTCTCTCTTACATTCGTAATATTGACATGATACGAACGGTATACTGTCTTTCCATTTTTCAGATGATAACCTACCTCCATATAGGTATAAAATCCATCTTCTTCCGAATTATACGCCCAGTTATTCGCATATTTCTGCGCTTTTTCCACTTCAGACCGTTCGATTCCCTCTTTTGCCAGACACACGATCAGGTCGTAATCCGTAACTTTCATGTTCCCGGCCACGTAATCGTCTCCCTGCATATAGGACCACCGGTATCCGGTCTCCATTTTCACCGGAAGCCCGTACTCCGTCCAGTCGTTAAGCGACATCGGGAAGACGGATGCAGATTCAAACTCGCTCTCCTTCGGCAGATACCGGTCATAACCGAAGAGATCAAACCGGAACGAGGCGATGATCACCAGCGATAATACGGCGCAGATTCCCATCTGCGGCAGATTGGAAAACAGTTTCCGGAATTCGAAATGGTAAATGATCTCCACAAGGCAGTGGGTGATGACCAGACCGAAGACAAATCCGAATACAGCCCACGGAATGCTGTAGTAAATATTCCAGAACAGAACCGTCATGAAAATCGTGATCGGCACCACTAAAAGAATCTTGATCGGCGCCTTTGTCACTTTGAAGGCCATTGCTTTCCCGGCCGATTCTGACGGGCGAAGCCGGTAGAGGACTACGGCCACAGCTGCCATGATGATCCCGACAAGTACTCCCACTCCGGCCGACCGGAATATTTCCGCCGCGTTCACCCTGTTTCCGGCTGCGTCTGATAATAATATCACATACCACGAGATCGGCGAGCCGTGCGTCATGATGGAAAGAATATTGGATTCCCGCATATTGACGGTCGCAAAGAACATGCTCATCAGTCCTTCTGCAAGCGCAGTCACTGCCGGAATCCAGGCAAACAGTACGATTCCGCCGAGGATCGAGATAAAAAAGTTGCCGGTCAGGATAACTGCGATCGTCATGAGACCGTAGTTCACCAGATACCCCGCAAAATGGGCGGCAGTTGCAGTCACAGCTTCATGAATGATCAGTGACGTGTCCGCTCCGTTGATCATGAGAACGCCGCAGGCGAACATCAGGTTGATCAGATAGCAGACTGCCACGATCAGGATCCCGTTCAGATACCGTACAGCAAACAACACTTCCCGTCTGACCGGAACGCTGTGGTAAAAATCCATCTGCTTTTTTGAATGCAGATACATAAATCCCGTCAGTGCCATGACGATCGCCGCCACAGCTATCGTAGTTGCGTTCATCACATTGGCCATACCAACCGTTTCTGATACAATATCCCGAAGTTGCTCTTCAAACTTTATGGCAGCCGTAATTCCATCTCCGAATGTTGCTCCCTCTGCGATCCAGCGCTCGTACCGCTTTAACAGCGAGCTGGTATTCATGGCCGCAGAGACCGGCATCCAGAAAAAGAACGACAGAAACGCCAGACCCACCGCCCAGATTTTCCGTTTCAGGTCTTCCTTCATCAGCTTAAAAAATAAGCTTTTTGATGTCATAACCAGCCACCTCCGTTTCACTGATAAATATTTCCTCCAGAGACAGAGGAATCATCTCAAAGAATATAGGCT
>JALEWG010000248.1 GCA_022788065.1 Lachnospiraceae bacterium
TTTTTAAGGAGGTATTTGCGAAATGAGCAAGTATATTGACAGAGTATTGGCGGAAGTTAAAGAGAAAAACGCTAACGAGCCGGAGTTCCTTCAGACTGTTGAGGAAGTATTAGGAACCTTAGCACCGATCGTTGACGCTCATCCGGAATATGAGAAAGCCGCTCTTCTTGAGAGAATGGTTGAGCCGGAGAGAACAATCGAATTCCGTGTTCCGTGGGTAGATGATAATGGTAATGTTCATGTAAACCGTGGTTACCGCGTACAGTTCAACGGCGCTATTGGACCGTACAAGGGAGGTTTACGTTTTGCTCCGTCAGTTAACCTGTCCATCATGAAGTTCTTAGGTTTCGAGCAGACATTCAAAAACAGCCTTACAACCCTCCCGATGGGCGGTGCAAAAGGCGGCGCTGACTTCGATCCGAACGGCAAGAGCGATGCAGAGGTTATGAGATTCTGCCAGTCCTTCATGACAGAGTTATATCGTCACATCGGTCCGGACACCGACGTTCCGGCTGGTGACCTTGGCGTAGGCGCACGTGAGATCGGTTATCTGTATGGTCAGTACAGAAAGATCCGCGGTGCATTCGAGAACGGCGTTCTTACCGGTAAGGGAATGTCCTTCGGTGGTTCCTTAATCCGTCCGGAAGCTACCGGTTTCGGTGCTGTTTACTATGTAGAAGCAGTTATGAAACATGAGAACGACACAATCGCAGGCAAGACAGTTGCAGTTTCCGGTTTCGGTAACGTTGCATGGGGCATCTGCAAGAAGCTTGCTGAGTTAGGTGCAAAGGCTGTTACACTGTCCGGCCCGGATGGATACATCTACGATCCGGATGGAGTTGTTACAGAAGAGAAGATCAACTACATGCTTGAGATGAGAGCATCCGGCCGCAACAAAGTTCAGGATTACGCAGACAAGTTCGGCGTACAGTTCTTCCCGGGCGAGAAGCCGTTCGGCCAGAAGGTTGATATCGTAATGCCGGCAGCTACACAGAACGACGTTCGTATGCCGGAAGCTGAGAAGATCGTTGCTAACGGCACAAAGTACTACATCGAAGTTGCTAATATGCCGACAACAAACGAAGCTCTTAAGTTCTTAATGAGCCAGCCGAATATGGTTGTTGCTCCGTCCAAGGCTGTTAACGCAGGTGGTGTTCTTGTATCCGGTCTCGAGATGAGCCAGAACTCCGAGAGATACTCCTGGACAGCAGAGGAAGTTGATTCCAAGTTACACCAGATTATGACAGGTATCCATGACGGTTCCGCAGCTGCAGCTGAGAAATACGGCTTAGGCTATAACCTGGTAGCAGGCGCTAACCTTGTTGGTTTCCAGAAGGTTGCTGACGCTATGATGGCTCAGGGCATTGCATGGTAATTTAAACGCTGCCATAACTGAATTCAACTGAAATATTAGGGGTTGTTGCGGGCAGTGATGCCCGCAGCGCCCCTATTATTTGATATCATATAAGAGGAAGGAAGTAATCCAATGGCATTCACAGTTTTCTACACCGTACAGATCAATGAGGTGGCTACAGAAATCTTCGCGGCAGCAGGAGGCAAGACTGTTGTTACGAACCACTTCTTCGATGAGGCAGGCTACATCGAGGAACTGAAGGAATTAAAACCCGAGGCAATTATGTGCCGTACAGAGCCGATTACAGCAGCGATGATGGACGCGGCAGGTCCGAACCTGAAGGTAATCGGTAAGCAGGGAGCTGGTCTCGATAATATCGATATCAAGGCAGCAACAGAAAGAAAGATCCGCGTCGTATACGCGCCGGGTCAGAACGCCCAGTCCGTTGCAGAGCAGGCAGCATTCCTGATGTTAGCATGCGCGCGCCGTTTCAACTACGTGGACAGACAGTTCCGTTCCGGCAACTATAAAGTGCGTTTCGGCCTGACCAATACGTTTGAACTCCAGGGCAAGACCCTCGGTCTGGTTGGCTGCGGCAGAATCGGCCGTATGCTGGCAACGATCGGTAAGAACGGTTTCGGAATGAATGTTATCGGATACGATCCGTTCTTAAAACAGGAGCAGGTAGGAGATCTGCTTACCCTGGTGGAAAATCAGGATGAAGTATTCAAGCAGGCTGATTTTGTCAGCCTTCATACTCCGTTAACACCGGAGACCGAGCACAGCATCGGTATGAGACAGTTCAAGTTAATGAAGCCGACGGCTTCCCTTATCAACGCAAGCCGCGGTGAGGTTGTAAATGAGGCGGAACTGATCCAGGCAATGCAGGAGCATGTATTCAACTGCGCAGGCCTTGACGTAACAGAGCAGGAGCCGCTTCCGTTAGACAGCCCGTTATACACGCTCGACAACGTAATTCTCACACCGCACACAGCTGCTTCCACAGAGCAGTCCGTTCTTCGCTGCTGTGAGACCGTTGCCCATGATATTTGTGCTGTTATTGATGGAAAAGAAGCAAAATTTGCAGCAAATAAATTTTAAGTAAGTCAGAATAAAGGAGCCCGGCAGCAACCTGGGCTCTTTTTTTAAATCACAGGAGGTATCGCATGAGCAAAATGGTTGAGTCCGCAAAAGCATTAATGCCGAAGCTTGTAGAGATCCGGAGAGATTTCCATGAATATCCGGAGGTTTCCCAGCATGAGGCGGAAACGTCAAAAAAAGTTGCCGCTTATCTGAGAGAAATGGGTGTTGACGAGGTGATCGAACACGTCAACGGATACGGCGTGATCGGTGTGATCAAAGGTGCAAAAGAGGGCGGTGTTGTAGCTCTGAGAGCCGATATGGATGCACTCCAGATTCAGGAAATGAATGACGTGGAGTATAAATCCAGAAATGATGGCGTTATGCATGCCTGCGGACATGATAACCACATGACCGGCCTTCTCGGCGCCGCTATGCTTCTCTGCCAGAACCGCGACGAGATCTGCGGCACAGTCAAGCTGGTATTCCAGCCGGCGGAAGAAATGTCCCCGGTGGGCGGCTCCAGAGGCATGCTGGAATCCGGATATCTGGATGATATCGGCGCGATCTACGGGCTTCATGTATGGCCGGATCTTCCGCACGGCAAGGTCGGTGTGAAATCCGGTCCTCTTATGGCAGCGACTGATCATTTTACCATAACGATCCATGGAAAGACTGCGCACGGCGCGAAACCGAATCAGGGAATTGATGCAGTTGTTCTCGGCGCACAGTTTGTAATGGCGGCCCAGACATTTGTAAGCCGTAAAGTGGACCCGCTCGACAATGCCGTTGTCACCTTCGGTATTTTTAACGCGGGAACCAGATATAACATTATCGCCGGAGAGTGCGTTCTGGATGGAACAGTCCGCACACTCAATGAGGATGCCCGCGATATGATCGAGGATTCCATGAGAAAGCTTCTTGATGCGATCTGCCTCCAGTCCGGTGCGACAGCCGACATCGTTTACGGCCGCGGATATCCGGCTCTCGTGAACCATGAATCTGACGCAGCTCTTATTCGCAAAACAGCAATCTCTCTGTTTGGCGAGGAGGGCGTTGTCGATGTGAAGAATCCTGCAATGCCGGCGGAAGACTTTTCTTTCTATTTGAGAGAAAAAGAGGGCTGCTTTGTATGGCTTGGCACGGCAAAGGACGGAGAGACACCGTGGCCGCTGCACAACAGCCGCTTTGATGTGGATGAGGATATTTTATGGAGAGGTTCTGCGCTTCTGGCTCAGACGGCCATCGATTATCTGAATAAATAAACAGGAACAGGAAAACGGCATGCGGTCAGAGAGACTGTGTGCCGTTTTCCTGTTCTATGACAAAGGCAGTCAGTGTGGATCAAGGAGGAATGGATTATGTATGACATTACGGGAAAATCAATTATGGAGCTTCAGAAAGCCATGGAAGACGGAGAGACGACCTCCTGCGAGCTGGTGCTCAGCTATATGGAACGGATCCGCGAACTCAACGGGAACGGGCCGGCATTAAACGCGATTCTGGAGTGGAATGTGGAGGCGGTGACCATTGCCATGGCCATGGACAGGGAGCGGAAGATCAGGGGAAAACGGGGAAATCTTCATGGAATCCCGGTCCTTATCAAAGGAAATATCGGAACCGGGGATCAGATGCACACGTCGGCGGGAAGCAGGGCGCTGGCTAACCATTTTGCGCCGGAGGACGCGCATCTGGTGGAGAGGCTGAGAGAGGCCGGAGCCGTGATCATGGGAAAAACGAATCTCACGGAGCTTGCAAAATACTTCTCCTCCGGGATCAAAAACGGATACAGTTCCCTGGGAGGTCAGGTGATCAATGCTTATTGTGCCGATGCGGACGCAAGCGGTTCCAGTACGGGTTCCGCAGTCGCTGTGGCTGCAAGTCTCTGTGCCGCGGCAGTGGGTACGGAGACCTGCGGTTCTATCCTGTCGCCGTCCTGGCGGAATGGAATCGTGGGTCTGAAACCGACACTGGGGCTTGTCAGCCGGACGGGGATCGTTCCGCTCGCATTGTCGCAGGATACGGCAGGACCCATGGGACGGTGCGTAGAGGATGTGGCTGTGCTTCTCGGAGGGATTGCAGGGGAGGATCCGCAGGATGCGGCCACCTGGTACCGGGATGACCAGAGGGCGAACGATTACACGGTATTCCTTGACAGAAACGGGCTGGCCGGTAAACGGGTCGGAATCAATACAGCCTCCCTTTCGGAATTTACGGATTCGGAGCAGAAGCAGTTTGCCGATGCGTTAGAAGCGATGGAAAAGCAGGGGGCGATTCTGGTGGCAAATGCGGATATCGACCGGTTCCGCAGCGACAGGGCGCTGATGAAATATGAGTTTAAAGTGAATATGAATCATTATCTTGCGAAAAATAATCCGGGAGGCGTCCGCTCGCTGGAAGAG
>JALEWG010000033.1 GCA_022788065.1 Lachnospiraceae bacterium
TATAAAAGAGGAGAAGAACAGAGTTATGGGAAAATCCATTGAGACTGAGATTAAGGGAATTGTAACTGAGATTTTAGAGGATTATAAACAGGATCGTGCCGTAGACAAGATGGAGGATATTTTCAATATGCCGGATAAGGATAAGGTGACGGCGATTGTCCACAAGCTGATGAAGATTATCCTGCCGGGCTATTACAGAGATAAGGCGTATAAGATTTACAACATTGACAGCAATATCTCTGTCATCATCGAGGATGTGATCTACCATTTATCCAAGCAGATTGCCATTGCGTTAAAATACGATGATAAATCGAAGGGAAAGTCGGAGGAAGAGCTTCGGGAAGAAGCGGAGCGGCTGACAATCGCATTTTTTAAGACGATTCCGTCCATCCGTGCCAAGGTGGAGACGGATCTGCAGGCGGCGTTTGACGGAGATCCGGCGGCCAGAAGCAAGGATGAAGTTGTGTTCTCCTACCCGGGCTTTTTTGCCATCGAGGTAAGCCGGATTGCCCATGAGCTCTTCCTGCTGGGCGTGCCGATGATCCCCCGTATTATGACAGAGTATGCCCACGGCATGACCGGTATTGATATTCATCCGGGCGCCACCATCGGAGAGTATTTCTTTATTGACCACGGAACCGGTATTGTTATCGGTGAGACGACCCTGATTGGAAATAACGTGAAGATTTATCAGGGCGTGACCCTGGGTGCGCTTTCCACCCGCGGAGGTCAGAAGTTAAAGGGAATCCGAAGACACCCCACCATTGAGGATAATGTAACCATCTATTCCGGGGCCTCGATTCTCGGCGGGGAGACGATCATCGGCCATGATTCGGTCATTGGAGGCAACGTCTTCATCACCAAGCCGGTGAAGCCGGGAACCAGAGTCAGCGTAAAGAATCAGGAGCTGATCTATAAGTCGGATGAGACCGATGAAGTGTGGGCAAATGAGCTGAGGTGATAACCCCCTTGCAGTGATCGATCTTGTCTTATTTTTCAATCAGATCTTCCATTGTGCAGCCCAGTGTCTTTGCGAGACGATACACTGTATCGACACTGGCCTTGTTGATGTCTTTGTTGCGCTGCTCATACATTTGGATGGAGCGGAGACTGATACCGGATCGCTGTGCTAATTCTGCCTGTGTACATCCGTATGCGGCGCGGATGCGTTTCAGATTGGTTTCGGGGAAATATTCTTTCATGCGCGCATCCACGATTCCTACGAATTTGAAGATGTCTGCTTCATGGAGAGTATAGTACATTTGCTGCAAGTCCTCAAAGGAAACGGCTTTGAAAATAGCACTGAATTTTCGGCTGGAGTGCCACTGGTAATAGGCCACGGCCCAGCCAATCCAGTATTCTTTAGAACGGCCAAAGTGTACCTGCGGTTCGGTATGGATTTCTTTTCGCATGGTTTCAGCTACGATCTCCACCACGAGTTCAATGCCGCTTTTTCCGGCAATATAGGCGGGTTCGCCATTTTCCATCCGCTTACTGATCGAACTGGCAATAAACATCTTAACGAAGTCACTGCCTGTGATATTGCAGGTATTAACGGCATAATCAAAGGCATCACCTAACATTGACTGTGCGTTACTTAGATATATTTCTTGGTATGCGTGGGTCATCGTTTTTGATGCCTCCTCTCATAATATCCTGGATATACAGACCATCGCTTTCTTTCTCCAGCATTTCCAAATAAAGCTGATTGGCTTCATCATTCCTTGCTTTACGAAGAACATAGTAGTGTTCTTTCTCTGCAACATCAAACCCCTCATATTTCAGATGGGAAAATGCGAACTTAGATTTGATCACGATTTGCTCACCGAGTTTTCCCAAATGCATGGCCCGTGCAAGCTGCTCTACAGAAATACCGTTATTCAGGAAGGATTCTGCATAGTCAAAATAGGAATCGTCTGCCCGGTAGCCAGTGATCAGGTCAAAGGCATTTACGTTGATTCCAAAGTTTTCAATAAGATAGCGTTTTGCACGATGGGCCACGGGTGTCTTGATGGAAAACAGACGGTGTTCCACCAAAACAGCGATCCAGTTGAGAATGGTGTAGTCGGGACTGTTTAAATTCAGAATATTCAGATACTCAGTATCCAGGGAGTAACGGTTTGAAAATCCATTTCGCAGGGAAGATACCGCCCATTCCTTTGCAAGGTCATTGTTTTTGGTGCAATAAAAGCCCAGTCCAAAATCATTGTTTTTTTTGCCCAGACCAAAGGTCGGGACTTCAATGATCTGCTCTGAGCCGTGATAAATGGTAATCAGTTTATCCATTGCTGCGTCCTCCTGTTTTTATTATATCACTGTGGTGATATAAAATCAAGGGGATTTGAATTTTGGACTGCATGCTTCCCGGCACCTCAAAGCCTTAATTGCTTCCACACAGCTTTTCCGACACATGCACATTGAAAAACTGGATAAACGGTCCTAGTCCCAGCGCGCAGACGAGAGTTCCCAACCCGACGATTCCGCCGAAGAGGAAGGCCCCCAGTGCGCAGAGGGAATCGGTAAAAATACGGCACCAGAAGTAGGGAATCGGGAACCGATCGTTTAAGATGATGGACAGGCTGTCGTAGGGAGCAATACCCACATCGGAGGTCTGGTATAGGGAGGCCGCCAGACTGAGGATCAGGATGCCGGCCAGCATGATGGGGAGCCGGGGAAGAAATGCCTCCGGGATAGTCCAGAGAGCTTCGATTTTTCCGGCGAAAAAGTCAGTGAAGATGCCGACAAAGATCCAGTTGACGAAGGTACCGATGCCGATATATTTTCTGCCCCAGAGAAATTCCACAGCAAAATAAAAGGTGTTTAGG
>JALEWG010000093.1 GCA_022788065.1 Lachnospiraceae bacterium
GATCGTCCTGTATCTGCTTACGGGGATTGCCGTGTGGGCTCTGGCATTCGTGATCTATTTTATTGTGAAGGAGGCCATGCCGCTGTTTGAAGAGGTCAGCCTTGCTGATTTCCTGTTCGGACAGCGCTGGATGCCCATTGCCTATACGGGGGAGGTCTCTTTTGGAATTTTTAATTTCATTGCGGCGACCATATACGTCTCCTTTGTGGCCATGATCCTTGCTTCTGGTGTGGGACTGGGAGCAGCTATGTTTTTGTCCTGCGTGGCGACGGACCGGATGCGGGAGATCCTGTATCCCTTTGTGGATCTGCTGGCCGGAATTCCGTCGGTCGTTTACGGATTTATCGGTCTCAACGTCCTGGTGAAGCTGTTTTTAAAGGCCGGAGTCCGAACCGGCTCCTGTGTTCTGGCGGCCGGGATCCTTCTGGCGGTCATGCTTCTCCCGTTTCTCGTTTCCTCCTGCAGCGAGACCATGCTGAAGGAAAAGGAAAAGTACGCGGAGGCGGCTGACGCTCTGGGAATCGACCGGTGGTACATGGCCGCGACCGTGATCCTCCCGGCATCTATGAAAAATATTCTGTTTTCCATGATCCTGGCCATCGGCCGGGCCATGGGGGAGACCATGGCTGTGATGATGGTGATGGGAAACGCCAATCTGTTCCCACGGCTTCTAGGAAAGAGCGAGAGTATCGCGTCGGTCATTGCGCTGGAGATGGGGACGGCTGTCTACGGAAGCACTCACTACCATGCGCTGTATGGAGCGGGACTGGTGCTCATGGTTCTTCTGCTCCTTATTAATGGAACCATCAATCTGATCCGGAGCCGGATGGAAAAACGGGAGGAAAACGTATGAGGTGGATTGGAAAGCTTGCGAAGGCATGGGCGTACCTGAGCTTTTGCCTCGTCGTTTTTATTATCCTGTTTCTGTTCGGATATGTGTTTTACCGTGGAGCCTCGACCATAAGCGTCGAGTTCCTCACGGAGGCGCCGAAGGGACTTGTCCTCGGAGAGGAGGGCGGGATCTTTCCGGCCATTGTGGGAAGCTTCATGTTCACGGGAACAGCGGTTGTCCTCGGAGGAATACCGGCGGTGGCGGCGGCCCTTTACCTCACCTTTTTCTGCAAAAACAGGAAAATGCAGAAGCTGATCCACGGGGTGATCCAGTGCATTTCCGGAATCCCGAGTATCGTTCTGGGATTGTTTGCCTACAGCTTCCTTGTGCGGGATCTGAACTGGGGAAGATGCATTCTGTCGGCCGGTGTGGCTCTGGCCATTATGATCCTGCCGTTTATTGAAGTGCGGGCGGAAAAGGCGTTTAAGGAAGTGCCGGAATTCATGATCCGGTCCTCGGAGGCCCTTGGCTGTTCCGGATTTTATACCATCACGAGAATCGTACTTCCGGCATGCCGGGGAGAGCTGATCTCGGGATTGATTCTGGGAGGCTGTTATGCTATGGGTGCAACGGCTCCCATGATCTTTACGGGAGCTGTGGCCTACGCGGCGGTTCCTAAGAGCCTGATGAGTCCGGCCATGGCGCTGCCTCTGCACCTGTATCTTCTGGTAGCCCAGGGGGCGACTTCGATGGATACGGCGTACGGGACCGCGTTTGTGATGATGGCGATCATTCTTTTCAGCAACCTGATCGCGACTGTTTATGCAAGGAGGAGCCAGAATAAATGGAAAAACTCATGACGATCCGGAAGGTATCCGCTTCCTATGACGGAAAAACGGTTCTGCACGACGTCTCCATGGACATTGAGCCCAATAAGATCACTGCTGTGATCGGACCGTCCGGCTGCGGAAAGACGACATTTTTAAGAACAATGAACGGACTCCTCTGGGAAGAGGCGGGCGCGAAGACCGAGGGGGAGATCCTGCTTGACGGAGTCAATATCAGGAGCCTGCCGAGGGAGGAACTGAGAAAGAGGGTCGGACTTGTGTTTCAGACACCCTCCCCGTTCCCGTTCTCAATCTATAAAAATATGACGTACGCGCTGAAATATTACGGAGTCCGGGACAGAAAAACGCTGGACCGGATCGTAACAGAAAAGCTTAAGATGGCAGGACTCTACGACGAGGTAAAGAACGAGCTGGGAAAAAGTGCCGGAAAGCTTTCCGGAGGACAGATGCAGAGGCTCTGTATTGCAAGAGCGCTGACCGTGGAGCCGGAGATCCTGCTTTTAGATGAGCCGTGCTCGGCGCTCGATGTGAGATCCTCGGCTGTGATTGAGGAGATGCTGACGGAGCTGAAGAAGCGGTATACGATCGTGATCGTGACGCATAATATCGCTCAGGCAAAGCGGATCGCCGACAATGCCGTCTTCTTTTTTGACGGCCGTATGGTGGAATATGCGCCGGCTTCCGAATTGTTTTCTGATCCGAAGGAGCCGGAGACAAAGTCTTTTCTGGCAGGAATTTACGGTTAAGACGCACTGGGCGGTTGCCAAAAAAAAGAACTCACCTCATTCAAATGAAGTGGGTTCTTTTTCATTAATCCGGACAACCCGGCCCGACACCTTTTATCTGACAGTGTTTTTCCAGAGAATATCATGTCCCACGGTACTGTAGAACATGTCCTTCACGCGCTCCGGGTCGGAGGTCTGGCCCAGAATCCACATGAGCTTTGTCACGGTAGCTTCCAGTGTCATGTCGTAGGATTCGATAAGGCCGAAGGCGTTTTTGATCTTCTGTCCGACTTCATATACGGACATGTTACTGCCCTCCTGTGTCACCTGTGTGGTCATTACCACGATCTTGCCCTGAGACACCCACTTTTCGATGGAACTGTAGAAGTCCCCGGATTCGTAGGAGGGAAGTCCTCCGACGCCGAAGGACTCGATCACGACTGCGTCATTATGCTCGGCCAGATAGTCCAGAACACTGGAATCCATGGACGGGATCAGCTTTAAGAGGGCAACCCGGTCGTTCAGGCTGTGGTAGAAGCGAACAGACTCCCGGTCCTGCCACTTGTCATCGATGTAGAACAGAATGTTCTCGTCCTGAATCACGGCCAGATACGGGAAATTAATGCTGGAAAAGGCATTGTAGCTCTTGGTACGTTCTTTTTTTCCTCTGGTTCCGGCAATGACTTTTCCGTCAAACACGATATTGACGCCGTGCGCACGGTCACAGGAGGCAAAGCGCAGACTGTCTAACAGGTTGGTTCTTGCGTCCGTCACGTCCAGATCGATGGGCTTCTGGGCACCGGTGATCACGATGGGCTTGTTTGAGTGCTGGACCAGATAGGACATGGCAGCAGCCGTGTATGCCATGGTATCGGTTCCGTGGCAGATCACAAATCCGTCGTAGTTATCGTAGTTTTCCTGGAGGACTTTGGAGAGCATCAGCCAGTGTTTCGGGTGAATATTGGTACTGTCAATATTTAACACCTGAATGGCATCCACTTCACAGAAAGACCGGGCTGCCGGAACATAAGAGAGCAGTTCCTCGCCTGTGAGAAGCGGCGTCAGACCGGAATCTCCCCGTTTGCAGGCAATGGTGCCGCCGGTTCCAAGAAGTAAAATATGTTTCATAGTACAGGTTTCTCCTTTCGTTTGTACACTCCCTTCCTATATCGACAGTATAACAGGAAGCATGTGGAAATTCAACCGGAGGAGGGGTATAATTATATAGAAGAGGAGGTGATTTTCAAATGAATATTCCAAAGGATCCGGCCATGCTTTTGAGCTTTATTAATACACAGCTGAGAGATTTTTATCCGTCTGTAGAGGAGCTTTGCAGCGCGCTTTCTCTGTCAAAGGAGGAGCTTGACAGAACGCTTTCTTCTATCGATTACAGCTATGACAGAGAGCAGAACCGGTATGTGTAAACAGCGATCCTGAACCATGCATAAAACCCTCTGATCCTGCCAGAATAACCGTATGGAAAAGAAAAACGGAATCAGAGAATTTGTCATGAATTATTTAAAATGCGGCGTGGCCGGGTGGTGCATGGAGATCATTTTTACGTCCATGGAGTCCATTGCGTCCGGCGACATGAGACTGATGGGCAGGACCTCCCTTCTCATGTTTCCAATCTACGGATTCGGTGCACTTCTCGGGCCCATCTGCCGTATGATTGACCGGTGGGTGGGGGACGCCGGAGTGCTCAGCCTGAAAGACCGGTTCTGGAGACATGGGATGAACGACATGGTCCTCATCTTTCTGGCCGAGTATGTGTCGGGGGCGTTCCTCAGGGCGCTCGGGATCTGCCCGTGGGACTACAGCGGGAGAAATATGAATGTAAACGGCTTAATACGTCTGGATTTTGCACCGTGCTGGTTTGGGGCAGGGCTTCTGTTTGAAAAAATAACGGTTGGTAAAAACAGGGAAAAGAAGGTGTAAAATCGGAGGAAAAGATCCGGTTATCCTTGCATTTGCCTCACTCGTTTTATATAATAGTATGAAACAAAAAAACGTGAGGAGACGAGAAAAAGATGATACGTTTTATTCTTCTGGCATTGATCCTGTTCGGATTCCTGATTTTCGGATATCCGCTTCTGGTTATGCAGAATTCCCTCGGGAAAAAAGATCCGGCAGCAAGGGACAGGGAAAGCCTTGCCATTGTCCAGTATATGTTTCGGCTTCTGTTAAAGCTTTGCGGTGTTAAGGTGACCGTGAAAGGCAGAGAGAATATACCGGGGGACCGGGCCGTTCTCTATGTGGGAAATCACAGAAGCTATTTCGATATTCTGGTGGGCTATACGACTGTCCCCGGACTTATGGGATTTATCGCCAAGAAGGAAATGTTAAGCATTCCGCTTCTCAGAAGCTGGATGAAAAATGTGAACTGTCTGTTTCTGGACAGAAAGGACATCAAGGCGGGGCTGAAAACGATTCTGGAGGGAATCGAAAAAGTAAAGGGCGGCGTTTCCATGTGGATCTTCCCGGAGGGAACGAGAAACAGGAACGCAGATGAGACGGAGCTTCTTCCTTTTAAAGAGGGGAGCCTGAAGATTGCTGAAAAATCCGGCTGCCCGGTGGTGCCGGTTGCGATGACGAGGACTGCAGATATCTTTGAAAAGCATATCCCGTTTATCCACCCCACTCAGGTAACCGTTTATTACGGAAAACCGTTTTATATCAAAGAACTGGAGCCGGAAGTAAAAAAACACGCCGGCGCCTACACAAGAGAGATGATTCAGAATATGATTCGCGAGATACAGGAAGAAAAGGCAGGAAATGAATAATGAAAAATCTGGATTTAATGGAATGCAGAAATAAGCTGGATGTGATCGACAAGGAGATCGTGAGGCTCTTTGAGGAGCGCATGCAGGTGTGCGG
>JALEWG010000119.1 GCA_022788065.1 Lachnospiraceae bacterium
CCGTTTGTTGACCGCTGTCCGGAGGCTATGAAGATCTGTAAGCTGCAGATGCCGGAGGTAACGACCTATTCCGAAACCCACCAGTGCGCATGCTGGCTGGAAGAGGCGAGAAAGAGAAAGGGGGAGAACCATGGCTGAACCGCTGCTTCAGGTGGAGCATTTAAAAACCCATTTTGATGTGACGAAGGGGATCTTTTCTCCGAAGCAGATCGTAAAGGCGGTGGATGATGTCAGCTTTACGGTCGGCAGAGGGGAGACATACGGTCTCGTGGGCGAGTCCGGCTGCGGAAAATCGACCCTCGGACGGACGCTCGTCAAGATCTATCCGGCGACGGAGGGAAAGATCCTTTATGACGGAAAAGATATCGCGAAATTAAATAAGACAGAGGAAAAGGAATTCCGCCGGGAGGTACAGATGATCTTCCAGGATCCGTACGCCTCATTAAATCCGCGTATGACGGTCGGTGAGATCATCAAGGAGCCCATGGAGATCCACGGGATCTTAGGCTCCGCCTCCGAGAGAGAGGAGCGGGCTGCGGAGCTTTTAAAGCTGGTGGGCTTAAAACCGGACCATATCCGCCGGTATCCCCACGAGTTTTCCGGCGGCCAGAGACAGAGGATCTCCATCGCCAGAACGCTGGCTTTAAATCCGAAATTCATTATCTGCGATGAGCCGATCTCGGCGCTTGACGTCTCCATTCAGGCGCAGATCATCAATTTGTTAAAGGAAATCCAGGAGGAGATGGGAATTTCCTATCTGTTTGTGGCCCATGACCTGAGTATGGTCAACTATATTTCTGACCGGATCGGCGTCATGTATCTGGGCCATCTGGTGGAGGAGGGCGAGGCTGATGAGCTTTACAGCCATCCGCTTCATCCGTACACGCAGGCGCTTCTTTCTGCTATCCCGATTCCGGACCCGGATGTGGCAAAATCCAGAGAGAGGATCCGGTTAGAGGGCGAGCTCCCCACTCCGATCAATCCGCCGCCGGGCTGTCCGTTCCAGGGACGATGCCCCTACGCGACGGAGGAATGTAAAAAGGAGCGGCCGGAGATGAAGGACTACAACGGACATAAGGCTGCCTGCTTTCATTTATTAAATCAGGGAGGCTGACACTCGTGAACAAAAAATATGAAAAAGAACTGTATTCCCTGCTCTGCGATGTGTGGGGATATTCCGAGACAGCATTTGAGGAGCATAGATCCTGTGCCAGAATGGTGGAATTTTTAAAGGCGCAGGGCTTTGAGGTGGAAACTCCGGTTGCAGACATGGACACGGCTTACGTCGGAGTCTACGGGAGCGGTAAACCGGTGATCTGCTTTCTTGCGGAGTATGATGCTCTCCACGGCATGAGCCAGGAGGCGGATCTCTGTAAATATTCCCCGCTTTCTGAGCGAGAGCAGGGCCATGGCTGCGGTCATCATCTTCTCGGCACCGGCGCCATCGGGGCTGCTCTCCTTTATCGGGATTACCTGAAGGAGAGCGGAAAGTCCGGAACGGTTAAGATCGTCGGCTGTCCGGCGGAGGAAAGCGGAAGCGGCAAGGCATATCTTGCAAGAGCCGGCTTCTTCGACGACGCGGACGTTGCACTTACCTGGCATCCGTCGGATTTCCATATGGTGGAGACCGGATCCAGTCAGGCCTGTATCCAGGCGTTTTTCGACTTCCACGGCGTTTCCAGCCATGCGGCTGCTGCCCCCCATCTCGGGAGAAGCGCTCTGGACGCGGTGGAGATCATGGACGTGGGCGCCAACTATTTAAGAGAGCATATCGAGCCCGATGAGCGCCTGCACTATGCCATCATCAATTCAGGAGGAGAATCTCCGAACGTGGTTCAGTCGGAGGCGAGAGTGAAATATCTGATCCGCTCCACAAGCGCAAAGAAAACGAAAAAGCTCTACGAGAGAGTCTGCGATGTGGCGAGGGGAGCGGCGCTGATCACCGGGACAACGGTGGACATCATCTTCGATGAGGGACTTTATGATACCATGCCGAATTTTGCCCTTGAGGATGTGCTTAAGGAGTCCTATTTAAGAGTCGGGATCCCGGAGTACACAAAGGAAGAGCGGGAATACGCGGCGGCGTTCAAGGCATCCTTCAATCAGGAGGAGCTGTTTTCCAACCTGCCCCACGGAATCGTGGATATCATGGCGTTAAAGGATAATATGGAGGCGTCCGAGCTCTGCGATATGTTCGTGGACCGGATCCATTCGGAGGAGTGTGCGCCGGGCTCTACGGATGTGGGAGATGTGAGCTGGGTCGTTCCGACGGCACAGATCCGTGTAAGCTGCTACAGCTACGGAGCAGGCTCCCACAGCTGGCAGTGGACCGGCCAGGGCAAATCTACGATTGCGTTAAAGGGTGCATGCCTGGCGGCCGAGGTGCTGGCAGACGCGGCCAAAACGCTGACAGAGAAGCCGGAGCTGATCGAAAAGGCCCGCGCGGAATTTGACAAGCGAATGAGGGGACAGAAGTATGAATGCCTGATCCCGGCGGATGTGAAACCGCATCTATATTAATAAGGATAGAATATTGACCGGAAAAGGGAGCGCTGCGAAACAGACGGGAACGATCTGTGGGCGGCGCTTCTGTTTTGTGTTTATCGTATATGAAAGTGTCGATAAGTGAAAAATTTCTAAATACACTTGACGAATACGGTATTATAAACTAAACTTTAAAAACGTGTAAACAATAATCATAATCCTTTTAGGAGAAAGGCCGGTTATGGGAATTATTCGAGCAGTAAACCTGATGTTTGACTACATCAGACGTGATGAAGAATCAGAAAAAGAAGAAATCAACCATGCACTGCGAGGGGTCTCTCTGGATATCGATGAAGGCAGCTTTGTGGCCATCCTGGGGCATAACGGCTCCGGAAAATCCACGTTCGCGAAGCTGATGAACGGAATTCTCCTGCCATCCGACGGTACCGTCTATATCTCCAACATGAAGACCAGCGATGAGGAGCATCTCTGGGACGTGAGGAAAACCGCGGGTATGGTATTTCAGAATCCGGACAATCAGATCATCGGAAATGTTGTGGAAGAGGATGTGGGCTTTGGCCCGGAAAATATGGGCGTCCCCACAGATGAGATCTGGCGGCGTGTGGATCAGAGCCTGGAGGCCGTTGGCATGACGGCATACCGGCTGCAGTCCCCGAACAAGCTGTCCGGCGGCCAGAAGCAGCGTGTCGCCATTGCGGGCGTCATGGCAATGAAGCCGAGATGCATTGTCCTCGACGAGCCGACGGCCATGCTGGATCCCAACGGACGGCGTGAAGTGATCCGGACGGTTCATGAGCTGAACCGACAGGAGGGAATCACAGTCCTTCTCATTACCCATTATATGGAAGAAGTGATCGACGCGGACCGTGTGATCGTCATGGACGAAGGCCATGTGGTCATGGATGGAACCCCGAAGGAGGTATTCTCCCGGGTGAAGGAACTGAAAAAGTACAGCCTGGATGTGCCGCAGGTGACAGAGCTTGCCGACGAATTAAAGGAAGCCGGCATGGATCTGCCTGACGGAATCCTGACAATTGAGGAACTTGTGGACAGGCTGGTGCCCGTGTTGAAAAAAGAGAGAGCATAATTATGGCGATAGAGATAAAAGACCTGTGTCATATTTATGGCCAGGATACGATTTTTGAACAGTATGCGTTAAAGAATGTGAATATCACCATCGGGGATGGAGAATTTATCGGACTGATCGGTCATACCGGGTCTGGGAAGTCCACACTGACCCAGCATTTAAACGGACTTTTAAAGGCCAGCAGCGGTGATATCCTCTACAACGGTGAAAGCATCTATAAGGAAGGCTATTCCATGAAGACGCTGCGGAGCAAGGTGGGGCTGGTGTTTCAGTACCCGGAGCATCAGCTCTTTGAAGTAGATGTGTTTTCCGACGTCTGCTTCGGCCCGAAGAATCTGGGGCTGCCGCAGGAGGAAATCGAGAGCCGCGCAAAAGAGGCGCTGAGTCTTGTGGGTCTTGATGAGAGCTTCTATAAACAGTCTCCGTTTGAGCTTTCCGGCGGTCAGAAACGCCGCGTGGCCATTGCCGGAGTCCTGGCGATGAAGCCGGAGGTGTTGATTTTAGACGAGCCGACTGCCGGACTGGATCCGAGGGGGCGCGACGATATTCTGGGACTTGTGGCGGAGCTCCATAAAAATCAGGGAATGACGATCATCCTGGTGTCCCACAGTATGGAGGACGTGGCAAAGTATGTTTCCCGTCTGATCGTGATGAATCACGGAGAAAAGGTGTATGACGGAACGCCGAAGGAGGTATTCCGCCATTATAAGGAGCTGGAGACGATCGGTCTGGCGGCTCCGCAGATCACGTATGTGGTCCATGCGCTGAGAGAGCGCGGGATTCCGGTGGATGAGGATGTGACGACAGTGGAGGAAGCGCGGGATGAGATTCTGAAGCTGTGGAAAAAAGAGGAGAGCACATGTTAAGAGATATTACACTGGGACAATATTATCCGGTGGATTCCGTTCTGCACCGGCTGGATCCTCGGACAAAGCTGTTCGGGACGCTGGTCTATATTGTTTCCCTTTTTATTGCGGATAATCTGTTTGCCTATGCGGCTGCCGCGCTGTTTCTGGTGACAGCCATTTACATGTCGAAGGTGCCGGTGAAATTTATGGTGCGCGGTTTAAAGTCCATCGTGTTCCTTCTTTTGATCAGTGTCAGCTTCAATCTGTTTTTGACGCCGGGAACCCCGATCTTCAAGATCGGATTCCTGCAGATGACCTGGGAGGGACTGAAGTTTGCGTCCTTTATGGCGGTGCGCCTGATCTTTCTGGTGCTGGGGTCCACGATCCTGACACTGACGACGACTCCGAACCAGCTGACTGACGGACTGGAGAAGAGCCTGGGATTCCTGAAAAAAGTGGGAGTGCCGGTCCATGAGGTATCCATGATGATGTCCATCGCGCTCCGGTTTATCCCGATTCTGATCGAGGAGACGGACAAGATCATGAAGGCGCAGATGGCAAGAGGCGCTGATTTTGAGAGCGGAAACCTGATCCAGAAGGCGAAGGCGATGGTACCGCTTCTGGTTCCGTTATTTATCTCCGCATTCCGCCGCGCGACGGATCTGGCCATGGCCATGGAGGCGCGCTGCTACAGGGGCGGGGACGGAAGGACCAAGATGAAACCGTTAACGTAC
The DNA here is from genome assembly GCA_022788065.1 of Lachnospiraceae bacterium. GTDB lineage: Bacteria > Bacillota > Clostridia > Lachnospirales > Lachnospiraceae > SUG393. The sequence goes on from JALEWG010000119.1 coordinate 5,175, forward strand.
GCCCGCCGCGACCGGCTGACCTATCTGGTCTATCTCATGTACGCGGCTGTGGTGATCCTGCTTAAGGTATTGCTGTAAAACGAAAAAGGATACGGATTATGAAACGGATCAGACTGACGGTCGCCTATGACGGGACCGCATACAGCGGCTGGCAGCTCCAGCCGAACGGTGTTACGATTGAAGAAATACTCAACAGGACTCTTTCTGAACTTCTGAAAGAGCCTGTTTTCGTTATCGGGGCGAGCCGTACCGATTCCGGAGTCCATGCGCTGGGAAATGTGGCTGTTTTTGACACGGAAAGCCGTATCCCGGGAGATAAGATCTGTTTTGCGTTAAATCAGAGACTCCCGGAGGATATCCGGGTCATAAACTCGGAGGAGGTTCCTTCCGACTGGCATCCGAGAAAGCAGAACTGTGTGAAAACGTATGAATATAAAATTCTGAACTGCAGGATCGAGGTCCCCACAAGGAGACTTTACGCCCATTTCTGTTATTTCCCGCTCGATCTTGAGAAGATGCGGAAGGCAGCAGCATATCTGATCGGCGAGCATGATTTTGCCAGCTTCTGCTCGTCCGGGCATCAGGCTGAGGAGACAGTCCGCACGCTGTACGAGGTATCCCTGGACCGGGGTGCGGACGATGTCATCACGATCAGGCTAAAGGGCAACGGATTTCTCTATAATATGGTCCGGATCATCGCAGGAACGCTTATGGAGGTCGGAACGGGCATTTATCCTCCGGAGCATGTAAAGGAGATCCTGGAGGCCAGAGAACGCCGGAAGGCCGGCCGGACGGCTTCTGCAAAGGGGCTGACGCTGATCGGGATCGAATATGAAAAGGAGCCGGCAAAGGAGATTTGCGGGGAAAATGAGCACTGGAGCTATGTGCTGGACCAGACGGAACTGGTTTCGGAAAGAAGGTCGGTGCTTCGCGTCGCATTCTGTGAGGAATGTGAGACTGAGCGGCTCATCCGCCGCATGGTCCACCAGGCGTACCGGAACGGAGCAGAGGAAGTCCTTGTGCAGGCGCCGGAGACGGTGAAGCTTTCGGAGGAGATCCGGTACGGCTTTTACAGGTTAAAACCGCAGGAGAACGGCGTCTGGGAAACCGAGTACTGCAGAGAACGGTGAGGTGCGCTGTTCTTTAGAAGACATGACAGATAGCTCTTGAATTTGCCGGGAATATCGAATAGAATAAAAGAAGAATCAAACATGGGGCCGCCGCAGACGGCCCTGTCTTTAAATAAGGAGGGTATGCAGGATGTATTGTGTGGATTTGAACAGTGACCTCGGGGAGAGCTTCGGCAATTATACGATCGGAATGGACGAGGAGATCTTAAAGTATGTTTCCTCCGCCAACGTGGCGTGCGGCTGGCATGCGGGCGATGCGATGGTGATGACAAAGACGGTCGCGATGGCGAAGGAGTTCGGAACGGCTGTGGGCGCGCATCCCGGTTTCCCGGATCTCGTGGGCTTCGGACGCCGGAATATGGCCGTGACGCCCGAGGAGGCAAAGGCGTACGTGAAATATCAGCTGGGAGCGTTAATGGCGTTTACGCAGAGCATGGGCATGAAGATCCAGCATGTGAAGCCCCATGGGGCCCTTTACAATATGGCGGCCGTCGATGAAAAACTGGCGAGAGCCATGTGTGAGGCTGTTTATGAGGTGGATAAAGACATTATTTTCATGGGACTTGCCGGTTCCAAAATGATTTCCGCGGCTGAAGAGGTGGGACTGCGGGCTGCCAGCGAGGTATTTGCCGACCGCGCATATAACGATGACGGAACGCTGGTTTCCAGAAAGCTCCCGGGCGCTGTGATCAAGGATAAAGACCTGGCGATCCGGCGTGTGATCCGGATGGTGAAAGAGGGAAAAGTACAGTCTGTTAACGGAAACGATATCGCAATCCGCGCAGATTCCATCTGCGTGCATGGCGATAATCCGAAAGCACTGGAGTTTGTGAAGAACATTCGCGAGACGCTGATCGCGGAAGGTGTGACGATCAAAAACCTGATGTAAGGCCTTTCGGACTGCCCGAAAGAGATGTTTTTGCAGGGAGGGAAATACGCGATGAGTGATGTAAAATACCTGGTTTCCGGCGACTGTGCGGTGACTGTGGAGTTCGGAAATGAGATCAGTCCGGAAATCAACCGAAAGATCA
>JALEWG010000176.1 GCA_022788065.1 Lachnospiraceae bacterium
GGACCACACCTTTCCCCATGGTTTTCTTTAAAATGAACAGGACGGTTTTTTCGAACAGCGCGCTGACGGCAATGATGACAAGCGTCCACGCAAACAGTTCCGCAGTGCTCAGGTATATTTTTGACAGGTAGAGTCCCGCGCCGATGGAACCGTCAGGAACCCCGATCACCTCGGCGGCGATTCCGGATTTGAAGCCCATGCTGAGTGCCGTCCTGAGGGCGTTTGCCAGATACGGGTACAGCGATATGCGGTAGATGGAGAGCGCCTGCCTCCAGGCCGGAACGCGAAATACCTTGGCCATCTCCAGAAGAGCAGGATCCGCTGCGGAGAGGCCGGAGAGCGTACTGATGTGGATGACCGGGTACACGACGAGAAAGGAAATGAGCACGGACAGGTTCGCGGCACCGGTCCATATGAGCGCCAGAATGACAAAGGAAGCCACCGGTATGGACTTCATAAAATGCACGGCAGGAGCAAGAAAATCGCCTGCAAACGGCCACAGGAAAGCCAGGGAGCCGGTAAAGATCCCGGCAGTGAAGGCCATGAGAAATCCTGCGCAGATCCTGGAGAAAGAAAACCATACGGTCCCCCAGAATGTGGACGACGATATCTGTTCAGCCAGAGCGGTGAGCGTTTCGGCAGGCCCCACAAGCAGGATGGAATTATGGAACGCCGCAGACAAAAGCTGCCAGAGAAGAAGCCAGAATAAAAAAATGGCGGATTTTCTGAACCAGTCGGGGATTTGTTTCATGTGCAGCGGTCACTCCTTTCCGGCGGCCGGGCGTACTGCCTGAAAACGGCCGGTGAAAGAGGGGCAGCCGGAAAATCCGCGCCGCCCCGGGGTGTCGGTATGTTACTGAATATAATAGAATGCATCATCCGGGAGCGCGCCGCCTACGGAGGTCGGGTCCTGCTCAAAGAGAACGTTCAGATATCCGGTCAGGGCGTCTTTCATCTCCTCTCCCTTGAGGAAGGTGATGTTGCAGTACGGAAGCGCTTTCTTTGCGAGAGGAGCCTTCGCTACGATTCCCGCGGCAGCGATCAGATCGGCAGCGGCATCGGCGTCTTCAGCCGTAAACGCGATGGAAGCCTTATGCTCGTCGAGGAACGTATCCACCAGATCGGCATGCTCGTCCAGGAAGGTTCTGTTCACGATCGTAACACCGGTTACAAGGCGGCTTCCGGTACCCTCTGCCTGGAAGCTGTCCCACACCTCAGTCAGATTCATAATGATGGAGAGCTTGTCATTCTGCGCCATGGCTGCGGTTACGAAAGGCTGCGGGAGAAGGCCGACGGCGTTCGGGTCCTCCGCGAGAACAGAGGCAACCTCGGCAGCCTCGGATTTGAATTCCAGAGTCACATCGCCTTCGGAAAGCCCGGCTGCGGAGATCAGATAACGGATCACATAGTCCGGAGTGGTTCCCTTGCCCGGAAGATAAATGGTCTTTCCCTTTAACTGCTCCATGGACTCGATGGAGGTATCGGCGGAAACCAGATAGAGAACGCCGAGCGTGTTGATATCGATGACGGCAATGCCGCCCTTGGTTTTATTGTAAAGAACACTGCCGACATTGGCCGGGAGAAGAGCGATATCCACTTTTCCGGACGCCACAAGTGCAGTCAGCTCATCGGCGGCAGTCACCATCGTAAATTCATAGCTGTTTTTCGCAGAACCTTTTTCCGCATTGTCCATAAGCTTTACAAGGCCCATGGTGGTCGGTCCCTTTAACCCGCCCACGCGGACAACGGTCCCGCTGCCGGTTTCCGCTTTCGCGGCAGTTGTTTCTGCTGCGGTTGTGGTCTCAGCGGTTGTGGTCTCATCGGCGGCGGTTTCAGCCGCGGTTGTCTCGGCGGCAGTTGTTGCGGCGCCGGTAGTTTCTTTCGGTTTGGAAGCGCATCCGGTCAGCATGGAAACTCCGAGCGCGGCAGCCAATAACAGAGATAATGCTTTTTTCATAACGTTACAGTCCTCCTCTACAGATTCTGTCTGGAATAAATGGTTTTTGTCGTAATGCCGTCAAGCATACCGAGTTTTCCGGAGAGACTGCTGATTTTGTTCATGGGCGCATCCATAACAATACTGATGATGGAGATCCCTTTTTCACGGTAAGGAACGCCCATACGGCCGATAATATGCGGGCTGTATTCATGGAGAAGCGCGTTCATCTGCCCCACAGAATCCGGATTTTCAACAATAATTCCGATCAGTGCCACACGTGTTTCCATAGCATACCTCCCATATAAAAACAGACCGGATACGCACTGGAAAAGAGCGTACCGGTCCCCGCAACCTGTACAAAATCTTTTCGCCTTCTCCCGCAGAAAGACCGTATCTTTGGGGTTAGTACGAACAAATCGAATATACCACAGGCGGACCGGATTGTCAAAGAGAATATTGCGGTCAGCGACTTGTGCACTTTTACTTTATAAAATAAAGAAGCAGCTGTAAAAATCGTTAAATTTAAAACAGAAACCTTCTTGCAGTTGCAGTGATGATGTGCGATAATATTGACGAATTAAGGCTTTGCGAAACTATATACATAGAGTTATGGTAAATATTTCAGGAGGATTGCAGTATGAAAACCAATGATGAGGCGCTGCTTAAGATTAAATACAACGTCTTACATGAAGTAGCAAAACTGGCGTTTGACGGAGAACTCGAGGAGAAGAGAGATGAGATCCCGTTTAAGCTGATTCCGGGTCCGAAGGCACAGTTCCGCTGCTGTGTATACAAAGAGAGGGAGATTATCCGCCAGAGAGTTCGTCTTGCCGAAGGCAAATGCCCTAGCGATAAACACAGCGACAACCTGATCCAGGTTATCTCTTCCGCATGTGAAGAGTGTCCGATCACACGTTTCGTTGTTACCGATAACTGTCAGAAATGTATGGGAAAGGCATGCCAGAACGCATGTAATTTCGGGGCGATCAGCATTGGCCGTGACCGCGCTCATATCGATCCCGGAAAATGTAAGGAATGCGGAAAGTGCTCTCAGGCATGTCCGTACAATGCAATTGCTGAACTGATTCGTCCGTGCCGTCGTGCATGTCCGGTGGATGCAATTACGATGGATCCGGAAACCGGAATCTGCCAGATCGATGAGAAGAAGTGCATCCAGTGCGGTGCCTGCGTGAGAAGCTGCCCGTTCGGAGCGATCAGTTCCAAAGTATTTATCGT
>JALEWG010000180.1 GCA_022788065.1 Lachnospiraceae bacterium
TTACCGGCCGGCACCGGACGTATTCTGCTTTTCTCCATTGACGTTTCACCCCTGTTTTCTTTATCGTCTCAACTAATTTTTGGGCATACTGGTACCATAAGGCACATGATACCACAATAGTGCACATTTCATACTATCATATACTTGTCAATATGTCAAGCAAATCTTTTCAACTTCCTTAATTGTTAATTTTTTAATTAATATGGCAGAAATATTCTTTGTTTATAATGCACACTTTTCGTTGTGGTTTTCCGTCTTTTCATGGTAATATTAACAATATAATTCCGTCAAATTCATACAATACCGAAAGGAGAAAACGCTTTGAATCAGCTCAATTACGAACGTCTGGATGCCATTCTGGCGGACCACAGCTACGATCCATCACTTGTGATTGCCATTATGCAGGACATCCAGAAGGAATACCGCTACCTTCCGGAAGAAGCACTCTGCTACGTGGCACGGAAGCTTAAGATCAGTGAGGCGAAAATTTACGGAGTTGCCACCTTCTACGAAAACTTTTCTCTGGAGCCCAAGGGAAAATATGTTATTAAGGTCTGTGACGGCACTGCCTGCCACGTGAGAAAGTCCGTCCCGATCCTGGAAGAGATCCGGAATCAGCTCGGTGTCACGGATAAGAAGCCAACCACCGATGACATGCTGTTTACGGTCGAGACCGTATCCTGTCTCGGCGCCTGCGGACTGGCTCCTGTCTGCACCGTCAACGACGTTGTCTATCCGGCCATGACGCCGGAGAAGGCCAGAGAAATGTTAAAGGAAATCCGGGAAAAGGAGGACGCCGTATCATGATCATCACAAGAATCAATACCCGGGAAGACCTGGAACGAAAGAGAAATGATTTTATCAAAGCGCTCAACGCCCAGAGGAAACAGATCCTGATCTGCGGCGGTACCGGCTGTGTGGCCGGCGGATCCCTGAAGATCTATGCCCGTATGCAGGAACTGATGAACGAGTGGGGAATTCACTGCACGGTCCAGCTGGAAGAGGAAGCTCACGACGAGAGCATCGGCATTAAAAAAAGCGGCTGTCACGGCTTCTGCGAGATGGGACCGCTGCTTCGCATTGAGCCCATGGGCTGGCTTTACATAAAAGTGAAAGTGGAGGACTGCGAGGAGATTCTGGAACAGAGTATCTTAAACGACAACGTCGTGGATCGCCTTGTTTATCGCGACAAGGACGGAAAACCGTACCAGAAGCAGGAGGAGATTCCGTTCTACAAGCAGCAGACACGTGTGGCGCTGGAACACTGCGGCCACATCAACGCGGAATCCATCCGCGAATATATCGCCACGGGCGGCTACAGCGCAGTTGCGAAGGCTCTGTTTGACATGACTCCGGAGGATATCGTGAAAGAGATCTCAGAAGCTGGCTTGCGCGGACGCGGCGGCGGCGGATTCCCAACCGGGAAAAAATGGGAGCAGGTGCTCCGCCAGTCCGAGCCGGAAAAATATGTGGTCTGCAACGGCGACGAGGGCGACCCCGGCGCATTCATGGACCGTTCCATGATGGAAGGCGATCCCCACCGTGTCCTTGAGGGCATGATCATCGCCGGTATTGCGACCAAAGCTCACAACGGCTACATTTACGTGCGGGCAGAATATCCGCTCGCCGTTGAGCGTCTCTCCATTGCGATCCATCAGGCCAGAGAGCGCGGTCTCTTAGGCAAAAATATTTTAAATTCCGGTTTCGATTTTGATATCCGGATCAGCCAGGGTGCAGGCGCCTTCGTCTGCGGTGAGGGAAGTGCTCTGACTGCCTCCATTGAAGGAAACCGCGGTATGCCGCGCGTAAAACCGCCGCGTACGGTAGAACACGGCCTGTTCGATAAACCGACCGTATTAAATAATGTAGAAACGTACTGCAACGTGGCTCCGATCATCACACGGGGAGCCGACTGGTATCGGACGCTTGGACCGGAGAATAACCACGGAACCAAGGCCTTTGCCCTGACCGGAAATGTAAACAACACCGGACTGATCGAGGTTCCCATGGGAACCACACTCCGCGAGATCATCTATGATATCGGCGGCGGCGTGAAAGGCGGAAATTTCAAGGCGGTCCAGATCGGCGGACCTTCCGGCGGCTGCCTCTGCATCAACGCCACTGAAGATCACCTGGATATGCACCTGGACTTCGACTCCTTAAAGAAAGTCGGCGCCATGATCGGTTCCGGCGGCCTCGTTGTCATGAATGACAAGAGCTGTATGGTGGAGGTTGCCCGCTTCTTCATGAATTTCACACAGAATGAGTCCTGCGGCAAATGCGTTCCGTGCCGGGAGGGCACCAAACGTATGCTGGAGCTTCTGACCGACATCGTGGAAGGCCGCGGCACCATGGAGCACATCAGTCTCCTGGAAGAGCTGGCATCCACAATTTCCGAAACTGCACTCTGCGGCCTCGGAAAATCCGCTCCCTCCCCGGTGAGCAGCACCTTAAAATATTTCCGCGACGAGTACATCGCTCATGTAGTGGACAAGAAATGTCCGGCCGGCCAGTGCAAGGCGCTCATTTCTCTTAAGATCGATCCGGAGGTCTGCAAAGGCTGTACCAAATGTGCCAGAATGTGTCCGGTGGGCGCAATCTCCGGCAGCGTAAAACAGCCGCATACCATCGACACCGAAAAATGTATCAAGTGCCGCGCCTGCATGGAAGGCTGTCCGTTCGGCGCTGTGAAAGAAGTGTAGGAGGAGAAAACCATGGCAAAATACATGATCATTGACGGACTCCGCGCAGAGTTCACAGACGAGAAGAATATCCTTCAGGT
>JALEWG010000168.1 GCA_022788065.1 Lachnospiraceae bacterium
TCGTCCAGCATCGCCTTTTCATATTCATCCAGCTCGATCTTCCGGTCCGTCAGCCTGGCTGCCTCCCGCACCGCATCCCCGTATCCCGTCAGCGCGGAAAACGGCGCAAACTGGGCTGCTCTGGCCATCCGGGACATCCGCGGATGTGTTTTTGACGTGGGATGCGGAAAATCAATGATATCATCATATGGTGTGGACATAACTCATTCCTCCTGTTATGCCTTATGACCTCCGATCCGGCTGTTGCGGTCTCTGGCTGTAGCGCCCTCTTCCAGATTCATTCCCTTTAAGACCGCATTCTTTCCGAATTTCTTTTTCAGGGAGATCATGGCCTCCTGCAGCTTTCGTTCTTTCGCAAGCGCCTCTTCCTCCTGCTGCTTTTTCTTTTCCAATGCCTCATAGTCCGTGAACATATCGAGCTGCTCCCATACTGCCTCCTCCGTCCCGACGCAGTCTTCCGCCACCACATGATTGGTGACGACCGTCAGACGGCGCACCAGAAGCTCAGGATCGACGATCTCATCGAACAGTTTCAGGGCAGCCTCGGTAATCAGCCGGGAGGAGGCTGTCCGGCGGCCCAGATTGACTGTGCCATGGGCATGTTTTGGAACCTGACGGCCGTAATTGTCCGTCGTGACCGGCCCTTTATATCTTTTCCTTCGCTCCGGATCGGTCAGGTTTTCAATATCATAACCGACGGTGAGAACGATCTGGTCCGTGACAAGCTTTTTATCCACCAGATCCAGCGCCGCCGAATCTGCCATTTCATGAACCGCCAGCCTTGCCTTTTCAAACGAATACGGGCACTGCAGCACCTGCCCGGAGTTCAGGCTGTTGCTTTCCGGCTTATACGCTCTGATTTCCGCAATCGTGCAGGGCTCCCAGCCCCAGGCATGATCGATCAAAAGCTCCGCGTTTACCCCAAACAGTCGATAAAGCAGTTCTTCATTATAAAAATCCCCGGGACCGCCTAAGGAACACCTGGCGATATCCCCCATAGTAAACAGACCGTTTTCTTCCAGTTTCTTTGCATATCCTCTTCCGACTCTCCAGAAATCCGTCAGCGGGCGGTGTGTCCAGAGTTTTTCCCGGTAGGTTCTCTCGTCCAGCTCCGCGATGCGCACGCCGTCCTGGTCCGGCTCCACGTGCTTCGCCACAATGTCCATGGCGATCTTGCACAGGTACATGTTGGTGCCGATTCCGGCTGTAGCGGTGATCCCGGTATTCTTCAGTACATCCCGGATCATCGTCATTGCCAGTTCCCGGGCTGTCATTTTGTAAATGGAGAGATAGCCCGTCACATCCATGATCACCTCATCGATAGAATACACATGGATATCTTCCGGTGCAATGTATTTCAGATAAATATTGTAGATCGCTGCGCTGTGCTTCATATAATATGCCATGCGGGGCGGGGCGATCACATATCCGACTGCCAGCTCCGGATGTGCCTTCAGTTCCGTATCATCGTAAGATTCCCCCACCAGCCTGTGATCCGGAGCCATGACCCTTCTCCGGTTATTCACCTCTTTTACCTTCTGCACCACCTCAAACAGGCGGGCTCTGCCCGAAATTCCGTACGATTTTAAGGAGGGTGAGACAGCAAGACAGATCGTCTTCTCTGTCCTTTCGGCGTCTGCCACCACCAGATTGGTGGTCAGCGGATCCAGCCCGCGTTCTACGCACTCCACAGAGGCATAAAACGACTTCAGATCAATTGCAATATACGTGCGGTTCTCCTGCTCCAACTGCGCCGCCTCCTTCCTGATACCAATTATAGCAGGCTTTTTCCAAATTGAAAAGCGCCGCCCGGAACGCTTCCGGTATCTCTACACAAAAAGTTATTATTTTGATACCGGTTTTCTAAAAAATCAACCAGTTTTTCTGTGTTATGTCAACTTGAAGTATCTCACTGCAAAAAATTCTATCTGAGATACCAATTTCAGCACTTTTCAAGTATCTTTTTGATGTAAATTATCCATAGTGGGTATCTTTTATATGTAATCTTTTCCATAGATACCGGAAGGGTAAAAATTAAGAAATGACCCCACCGTGAAACGCTGAAATGTAGCTTCGCAGCAAAAGAACCGGAATTGCGGCGTTGCGTGCGGCAGTCCCGGTTCTTTTGTTGCAGGGCATTTATCTGCCCCTGTGCTTCTCTTTTCGCTTCTGTTGTTTCAGATCAAACCGGCGCTGTTTTTCAGCCTCCCGGATCTCCTTACTGATCTCCTGGCGTTCCAGCTTGTTTTCTTCTCTCTGCAGCTGTAAAGCCTGCTGCGATTTTGTGCCGATCCCGGTCTGCTGCGTTTGTTTTCTTGCCTCCCGCTGCAGTTTTTTGGGATTGGCTGCCTCTTTTTTCACAGCCACATCAACAGGCGGACTGAATTTCAGCCGATCGTAGTTCTTCATGACAAATTCCCGGACCTCATACTCCTTCGGCTCCGCGCCGAACGTGACCTTGCAGACCGACAGCCTGCCATTTTCAGTCCGTTCAAACACACCGACCCAGAACGGATCCTCGAAGAACACTGTCAGCTTTCCATATACTTTGTCCATAACGAAACCCTCCTGAAATAACGGATGAACAAAGAACGGACGACCCAGGAGGGAAGGTTACTTACCTCATCTGTACAATGAGACGGCCGGGCTACCTACCGGCTCTGGCACATTCCCGCGGAATGTGCGTTGCGTTTTTATCTTTGTAAAATAATTCTAGCATTTCCGCCCGATCCGTGCAACCGCATAATATGCAATTGATTTCGATTTCAATCAGACATGGAGGTTATTATGGATCAGGCATTTGTATCAGGCAGAACAAAACCTGCATATTGTCGTTACCGTCCTTTCATTACGGGAGATAACGGTGGTGTCAGCAGCAATAACTATTATGCAACAAAGACCGGGCTCGAAATTCTGACAAAGGGTGGTAACGCCGCAGATGCGGCTGTAGCCGTCTCTCTGGTACTGGGTGTAACCGAACCTTACAATTCCGGTATCGGAGGTGGTTGTTTCAGCCTCTATTATGATCATAAAACCGGCAGGAAGCTCGCACTGGATGCCCGGGGCACTGCTCCTGAAAAAGCATTATGGTACCTTTGCTTTTACAACCTGTAATCTTCGCTGAGAACATCAATCATTCCGGAACGTCCCATACGAGTAAGAGATGTCATAAGACGATATCCGCTTGCTATTATCGGCATGATTAGATACTGAGGTGCCGAGAATCCTTTATATCCCATTGCAGGCAAAAGATTAAATTTTACTGTAAAAATCAAAAGCAAAAGGATGCAGACCCAAACAACTGCCATGGACTGCAGTAATACAACAATAAACGTACACAAAAAATCTACAGCTGATCCCTGATTTACTCCAGCGATAATTCCCAGTGGAATACTGATAAACAAAATGATCACTGCCGCGGTCAAAGCGATACTGCAAGTAGCCGGCAATCGAGTCATGATAATATCTTTGCACGGGGTACCATACTGAAGAGATGTCCCCAGATCCAGCCGTAAAAGATTCTTCATATATCGTCCATATTGAACAATCAGTGGAGCATCCAGACCCATTTCAATTCTTTTGGCTTCAATCTGCTCTTCTGTAGCTGTATCCGGCAAAGCGAGTGTTGCCGCATCGCTGGGCGCAAGTCGAAGCAAAACAAACGCAATTAGAGATACAGCCCAGACAACAATCAGCATATAGGCCATTCGTTTTAATATATATTTTCCCATAATATCTCCTTAAAATTTGCATTACACAGCAGAATATCCGCTGTGTAATGCAAATCTATAAACAAGTTATACTTTGACTTTCAATAGACTATTTGTGCCATACAGCTTCATCAACATAAACATTTCTGAAGAAGCCGATGCCTCCTGCCATATTACTGATGCCTTCCAGCCCTTTACGAGTAACACGAGTGGCACACTTCTGAACAGTACCACAAATAGGGCCATAATTATCGTGCATCCAGGTAATTACTTCTTCCAGCATTTCCTTACGTACTTCTCGATCCGTCTCTGCATCTGCTTTATAAAGGAGCTCATCAATATGGTCATCTTGATATCCATGATTATGACTGTCATTTGCAATTCGCGGAACCATATACTGAGTCATAAGATCTCCATCCCAAGTAGCAACGCCACCATAAAACATGTCATAATTACCTTCTTTACGGAGAGCAGAGAATGCTGCAGAATCACAAAGGTTTAATTTTACATTGATACCAATTGCAGCTAGATCGGAGGCAATTGCTGTGCACTCATTGTTGCTGGATGTCCAGGAAGCAAGAGACAGCTCTCTGCCGTCATAATTGGTCTTGGCAAGATATTCCTTTGCTAATTCCGGATTATATTCATATCCGCCCAGTTCTACATAGCCATCATTTCCGGGAGTTGCTGCACACTGTAAAACAGAACCGCCACCATAGAAATTTAAAAATGCCTCAAAATTGATTGCATGCATAACTGCCTTGCGCATATTGATATCTTCAAAAGAATCACCGGAACCGCACTTGAACTGCAGATAGTTAAGGGAATCTACATCATACGGTGTAAACTCAAAATTATCATTGCCCTCAATCATCGGAAGCAAATCGTAATCCACTTTTGCAACTGCATCGATTTCTCCGGAAAGCAGTGAAGACACGATCGTATTCGCTTCTGTAATATACCAGATATTAAGTTCATCTACATTACTTGTCTGGCCTTTCCAGTAATCATCATTGCGTGTAAAGGTCATTCTCTGTCCATCAACCCACTCTTTATATTTCCATGGTCCGGAACCATTAATCACACCCTGCGTCCACATCTGGTCACCATATTTTTCGAAATCCTCATCTTAGAAAATAAAGGTATAACCAAGAGCTGCTTCAAATGCATGATATTTCTTATCCATATTGACTTTAACAGTAAGATCATCCACCTTTTCTGCTCCAACAAGGTTGCCCCATACCGTAGAAATCATTGCAAGAGTTTCCTTGTTTTTTCCCAGATAATTAAGTGTACAGACAACATCATCTGCGTTCAGCACAGTTCCATCCTGAAATTTTACGCCATCAGCTAAATGCAGCACTGCGCTCAATCCATCCTCAGCGATCTCGTAGCTGGTACAGATTTCGGGTTCAAACTTTCCATCATAAGAAGCATGTAACAGAGAATCATACACACATTCTGCATATTGCCATTCCGGATGCAGAGAATATTTGTAGAAATCCAGAGAAACTACAGAGTTTCCGCTTTCGCAGACATTCACAACAATAGGTTCTTTTTTCTTTTCCGCTGCATTTTCCTGCGTTGCTTCCGTTCCGCCACTATTTGCTGCTTTAGCAGTTTCTGTGCTGCCGCCGCATGCTGCAAGAGACAAAACCATCGTGCCCGCCAATAAGATACTTAATCCTTTTTTCGTAATCATACTACTCTTCCTTTCATGTAATAATGTGTTTTCAGTAATCGCCCCTTCATAGCACTTTGTATTACTTATATCTTGGAATAATTGGGTCTTCCTCCTTTCTTTCATTTTTCCGTGTTCCTTAAAAATAATTTTATAATAGTTCTTTCACATAGTACATTTCATATAATTCATTGATATCATTAAATTTTTCAATATTTTCATTGTGTATTCTAACAAAGTATGTGCTTGTATATCCGCTCGCCAGTACCATGCTCTATCCGTTTTTCATTGTGTTTATCCCCTGATTATGCTATACTTTTAATAAGAACCTTTCCCTCCTTTCATGAAATTATCATGTCATAAATACCTGCTGCTCACCGCGTCTGAGGAGGAGCGCTCTGCGTTCCGGAAGGAGAAAAACCATGAAAAAAAGATATCTGGCATCGGCACTGATCGTTGGTATTCTGCTTGGCGGCTGCCGGTCGAATCCCCAAACGGAACCTGCAGAAGATGTGTTTTCTATAAAACAGATGAATCAGGAGCTTCTCACTGCATCAAAAACTCTGCTCAGAAGCAAATCCCTCTATTTTGAAAATGGTCTGGAGATCACCGGACTCGGTGTGACATATGACGGCAGACCTGTCTCCTTCGACGGATGCTACTATTTTCCGGCGATTGAAGCCATGACGGGCGCACATGTTGCCATCGACTGGCAGGAGGATTCGGGCTATACCTCCGCAGTCGCGACGACTTTACTGGAAAGTAAAAAGAATCTGCCCGATATGATCAACCCCACGGGATTCGGCGTGATGGATCTGGCTGATGACGGGCTGATCGTTCCGCTCGACGATTATATGGATCTGATGCCTGATATTGTCGCTGCGGTCGGCGAGGAGCGTATGGACGCATGGAGGGCGACCGACGGACACATTTATACGATTCCGTCCGTATCAACGATTCAGGGTTCTTTTTCCATGATGGTGCGGCAGGACTGGCTGAAAGCCCTTGGGATGGACACGCCTGAAACCTGGGAAGACTGGCTGAATTACTGGCGCGGCGTGAGAGATCATGACCTGAACGGAAACGGTGACCCAACCGATGAGATTCCTGTCGCCTTCCCGCAGAGCGCAGATGGCGAGCGAAGCCTCACACAGCTTTTGAATGCCTTCGGCATTGCGGCCTCCAACGATACGCAGTTCTGCCTTCTTGATGACGGGACTTACACTATGGTCTATGAACACCCGCGTTATCCAGAATTTCTGGAAGCTGTTTCCGGGCTTTACGCGGAGGGGATCCTTGTTGAGGGTTATGAGTCGTTCTCCTACGCATCTATTGAACAGGCCATGGGCGACAATACACTCGGAAGTACCATGACATTTGCCGCGTCCGGCGCTAAGACCGAAGCGCTTCGGGAAGGCGGCAGCAAAGACGCCCTCTGGCTCTGCGTAAAGCCGGTTGCCGGTCCTCACGGAGACCGTTTGATCCAAGAAAGGGAACTGATCAGCCCCACCTGGTGCATCACTGCAGGCGCCGGTGAGCGCGGCAAAGTTGAGGATATTGTCCGCTTTTTCAACTGGTGCTTCACAGAGGAAGGCGCCCGCCTCTACAATTACGGCATCGAGGGTGTAAGCTATTCCCTGCAGAACGGAAATCCTGTACTTAATAGGGATCTTGTCGCAAACGGTTTTTCCGATTACCGGGCAGTCGGTATCAATTACGAGCCGTTCGGCGGTTACTGGCTGCAGGATGCCTATATGCAGTGCCTGTTTGCCGGGGAAACAAAAGAGAACCTGACGGACATTCAGACAGAAACCTACAACGGACTGTTTGTCACCAACAGTGATTATTTCTATACGCAGCCTCTTACAATGGAAACGGAGGACTATGTAAAATACCGGACCTCACTGATTACGGAAGGAGTCTGCAAGCTGCGCGATCAGGCGATCCGGGGAGAGATCTCCCTGAATGAGTTCTGGTCCGGCTATAAAGAGCTGAAGGAAAACGGGCTTGATAAAGTCATCTCGTCCGGGAATACATCTTATCAGAACATGATGTCGGGAGGCATTGGAGAATGAAACTTGTGATTGCTGAATCGGATAAAAACAGGCATGGCCGGTGGTCCTCCTTTTATACATTGCTTTTTCTGGCAGCTACGATTCTGATTGTTTCCACTGTACTGTGGGTAAAAAGTACCAGCGCTGCCTCGGAAGCAACCATCAATGATCTGGGAGAATTCTATCTGGAAGAAATAACGGAGCGAAATACCAGGAATATCACACTGGAGCTTGAAAAAAAGACTTCACAGATGGAAATGGCTCTGAGCGTGATGGATCAGGAATCCTTAAAAGACGAAGGAGCGATCCGTAAATATATCCATATGGTTCAGCAGATTAACGGGCTGGATATGTTTGCTCTGGTCGATGAAAACGGCATGGTCTACACGGCTGACAGCTCCTTTTCCGGCATATCCCGATTCAGTTTTCTTTCGGAAGAGATCACGGAACCGGAAATGCACATCGTAAAGAGCTATGGCACGAAAACCATGATCATCATTGCGATCCCGTTCTCACACGATCCGCAGGTCGGGATCCATGTGGTTTCCGCCTTTACCGGGCTGAATATCGAAAATGTCATTTCTGCAGGGCAGCTGCAGAATACCGAAAACAAGACGTACTGCAGGCTGTTCACAGCGAACGGAGAAAATCTTCTGAATATCCAGGGCGAGTATCCCAATGGACAGAATCTGTTTGCGATCTGGAAGGAGAAAGCTGATTTCGCGGATGGCTACAGCCTGGAAAAGGTTCAGGAAGACTGGAAAAACGGCCGGGAGGGCTACACCGTATATTCCACGGCAGACTCCGGGAGCAGCTATGTGTATTATAAGCCGATCCCCGGAACGGATATGATCCTCACCTCCTTAATGAGAGAGAGCAATATCAATGAAGTTGTCCGGGCAGGCGCTCAGAAATCTCTTCGTTCCAGCACTGTCTACCTGATTATCGTAGTGATCCTGCTGCTTGTCATGTTTTCCATGATTATCCGTGTGATCCGGAACGCGAAAAAAGATCAGCAGGAAAATTATCAGCTGAAAATTATCGGAGCACTCAGCAACGACTATTCCGATATTTTCCTGACGGATCCTCTCAAGGATCAGGCGTCGACAATGAAAATATGTGGGCAGGTGATACCTGCCGAAAAACGTACGCTCCGCTCCTATCGTGAGGCCTGGAAAAGTTATGTGGACCAATATGTGATGAAAGAAGACGCGGACAAGGTGCTCCGTGCGACAGACGCGGAAAACCTTCTTGCAGAGATCGGCAATTCATCGGAATATTCCCTTGATTACCGGATAAAACTTGATGACGGAATTCATTACTATCAGATCAAGTTTGTAAAAGTTGCCGGGGAAGACAGCCAGTTTATTGTGGGATTCCGCAACATCGACGCACAGATGCGGGCGGAAATGGAACGACAGAAGGTGCTTCAGGAAGCCCTTATAGCCGCGCAGCACGCCAACCGTGCAAAAACCACCTTCCTCAACAATATGAGCCATGATATCCGCACGCCTATGAATGCGATCATCGGATTCACCTCTCTTGCGGCCTCCCATATTGATAAGCCTGAGCAGGTACGGGATTATCTGACAAAAATTCAGACCGCCAGCAGCCATCTGATGAGCCTCATCAACGATGTTCTCGACATGAGTCGTATTGAGTCCGGAAAAGTGAAGCTCGAGGAACAGGATGTCCATCTTCCGGATCTGATCCATGACCTTCGTACCATTGTGCAGGCGGATATCAACGCAAAGCAGCTGGACTTCTTTATCGACACCGCGGATGTATTCAATGAAGATATCATCTGCGACAAGCTCCGCCTGAACCAGATCCTTCTGAATCTGCTGAGCAACGCCATGAAATTCACAGAACCCGGCGGCACAGTGAGCCTCCGTATTATACAGACGCAGGATGCTCCGGAGGGATACGCCGGCTATGAATTCCGGGTTAAGGATACCGGAATCGGCATGAGCCGGGAATTCCAGAAACATATTTTCGAGGCATTTACGCAGGAGCGCTCCTCTACTGTCAGCGGAATTCAGGGCACCGGCCTCGGCATGGCGATCACCAGTAGCATCGTGGACATCATGGGCGGTACGATCAACGTGAAAAGTGAAGTCGGGAAGGGAACCGAATTCGTTATTAAACTCCGGTTCCGCGTAAGCGGTAATCCCGTAAAATATGAAGCGATTCCGCGTCTTCAGGGATTGCGGGCTCTGGTTGCAGACGATGACGCCCATACCTGTATGAGTATCTCAAATATGCTGCGTGTGATCGGAATGCGGTCAGAATGGACGACTGCCGGAAAAGAAGCAATTCTGCGCGCGCAGTTTGCCCTTGATCAGGGCGACGAATTCCAGACTTACATCATCGACTGGCTGATGCCGGATATGAACGGCATTGAAGTCGTGCGCCGGATCCGCCGGATCATCGGTGACAGCAAGCCGATCATTATCCTGACTGCCTACGACTGGACGGGCATTGAGGAGGAGGCGAAAGAAGCCGGCGTAACGTGCTTCTGCTCCAAACCGCTTTTCATGTCCGAGCTCCGGGATATTCTTTCCAGACCTTATATGGTCCGGCCGGCCGCAGAGACTCCATCGGATCCTCCGTGTGATTTTATTGGAAAGAATCTGCTTTTGGTGGAGGACAATGAGCTGAACCAGGAAATTGCTGTGGAGATCCTGCGTGGAATGGGATTCACGATCGATGTTGCCTCAGACGGAGAGATTGCCGTAGAAAAAATGAAAACCGCGATACCGGGGCAGTACGACCTGATCCTGATGGACATTCAGATGCCGCATATGGACGGCTTTGAAGCGACCAGACAGATCCGGAAGCTCCCGGATCCGTCAATCGTAAATATTCCGATCGTGGCTATGACAGCCAACGCTTTTGAGAACGACAGGCAGGAGGCGCTGGAGGCCGGTATGAATGACCACATCGGAAAACCAATTGACACAGAAAAGCTGCGACAGGTGCTTGCAAATATGCTAAAATAAAAAGATATCATCCGGAATATCCAAAATTTGAATTTTGAATATTCGGATGATATCTTTTTTATTTATATACTCTTTTCCCCTCTGATTGTTATTTTTCCTCGCCGCTCTCCTGCCACAGCCAGCAGCTTCCCTTGCAGTGCTGTTTTGCATGATACAGCGCCTGATCTGCTCTCTCTATGATCTTGACAGAAGGTTTCTCCTCCCTGCCGCATAGCACGATTCCTCCGGAGCAGGCAACGCCCGCACCATCAGGCATCTGGTATTCACCCAATCCATGGCAAATCTCCTCTCCCTTTCGCAGGACCGTATCGAGGGAACTCATCCGTTTCAGGATCACCACGAACTCATCTCCGCCATAGCGACAGAGAATATCTCCATCGCGGGTCTGGCGGTGGAGCAGATCCGCAAAGCGGCGAAGCATCTCATCTCCCGCCTCGTGACCGCATCGATCGTTCACTTTTTTCAGGTCATCCAGATCAAACAGATATACCGCCAACGGCAGATCTTCCTGGCGCAGTGCATCCAGTGCGGCAAAAAATCCCCTGCGATTTAAAAGCCCGGTAAGATAATCTCGGTAAGCCGCTTTCTCAAGCTCCCGTTCCCGTTCCTGACTGGCAGCCAGATTCATGATCCGTCTTATGCGGCGGCGCAGATCCCACATCGGATGACATTTACAAAGGAAATCGTCTGTATCCAGCATTCTGGCCAGTTCATCGGTATTGCTGCCCCAGGGAATGGTACTCAGCACCGGAGTCTGCCAGAACAGAGGATCCTGGCGCATGGATTGAATGAACTGTGTGGCGCCGTCTTCCGGCAGCGTCATGCTCAGGATCACCGCGGAAACGCCACCCTTGCCGGAGGTACGCAGGCAGCTGAGTCCCGTCTGAGCGTCCGCTGCCTCCATCACATAGCACTGTTCCTGGAAGGTCTCACGAACCCGGCTGCGGTATTCCTCGTCCTCATCCACCACCAGAAGCCCCCACATATCTCTGTCCCGGCATCTGGGTTTTTCTGTCAGATTCAGCGGCCGTGTCTGGTTTCTTAACAGCTTCTCAAATTCTGCCGCAGGCATCGGTCTGGCAAAAAAGTATCCCTGAACGTAATCGCATCCGATCTCTCTGAGCCGCTCTAACTGCTGTCGGGTCTCAACGCCTTCCGCTACTACACCCAGGTTCATCCACTGGGCCAGCCCCACGATAAATCGGAGAATTCCCTGTTCCACCGGCTTGGCCGTCTCACTCTGAATAAATTTCATATCCAGCTTCAAAATATCCAGCTTCATCTGGTTCAGCATATTCAGGGAAGAATAACCGCTGCCGAAATCGTCCATCTCGATCACAAAACCGATCTCACGAAGCTTTCCTGCCGTTTCGATGATCTGGTTCGGATTTTCGGTGTAGGCACTCTCCGTGATTTCCAGATGGAGCCAGCCGGGCTCCAGCCCGTATTTTTCTACCAGCCGCACCAGCGTACCGATCAGGTCAATCTGATACACATCCGCCCGTGACACATTCACAGACACCGGAAGCAGGGGGTATCCCTTTTTCTTCCAGCTTTGCAGCAGAGCACAGACCTGCTCCCAGACGTACTGGTCCAGCCGGGTAATAAACCCGTTTTTCTCAAAGAGGGGGATAAACTCTCCCGGCGACATGAATCCCCATTCCGGATGGATCCAGCGCACAAGCGCCTCGGCGCCGGCAAGACCATCATCATGCAGGTTATATTTCGGCTGAAGATAGACCTCAAACTGCTCCTCCTGAAGAGCCTGTTCCATTGTGTCAGTAATGGCCTGTTCCCGGAGGAGCTTGCCGCGCAGGGCATCGTCATAAACTGCAAAGTGGCGGTTGTACTGCCCTTTGATGCTGTTCGCGGCTAACAGCGCACGGTCACACATCTGCTCCACGGATACCGAACGATCCGTGATCTCATAGATTCCCCATTTCATCACGATGTTTCGACCGCCGGCCAGACCCCTCTGATCAGAATCGAAGGCGTTCCGGTCTTCCTTTTCCTTCGCCCGCTCCTGAAGACACACAAACCTGTCCCCGCTGAAGCGGCCGCAGATCCCGTCCGGTCCCAGCATCTGGCGCATAATATCCGCAATGTCCCTGAGCAGCCGGTCTC
>JALEWG010000004.1 GCA_022788065.1 Lachnospiraceae bacterium
TGTATGATATGTATGACCAGATGAAGTATGACATGACCTTTGAGTCAGACAGAGGTTCCAGAAAACATAATGCCACATATGGCTATGTAGGAAGCTATACATCCCGGAATGCCGGCGAGTATTCTGACAGTTATGGTGACGGTGACAGCGGCGCCAACAGATACATCAACGATCAACTGTCAGATTCGCATATCGCATTTAACAATGATGGAACCGCAAAGTCGAAAGCGTCTTCGGCAGAACATGCGTTCATTCTCGGACGGTGTGCAGGAAACAATGGTTACAATAACGTATCAGGTACGATCGATCTGGAAAAAGCGGCAAATTCAGGAGTAAAATCCTACAGCGACCTCAGTAAGATGAACTACCTGTACTTTATGGTGGAAACTTCTGCGGACAAAGATATCAACGGTGCCGTTCGGATCAAAAGTGCAGCGCTCCGCCGTCAGGCATTTAATACGAATCCGGTGCTGCGGATTCACACGGCAGATGATGAGATGCTGTCGGATATGCAGAAGAATGGAGATGAGGAGCAGCAAAAGGCAGCGAATATGCTGATCAACCAGAAGTTAGCTCCATCGGTTTCCATTTCGAATGGCGGAACCAATTCTTCGGGAAATCTCTATATTGGTAGTCAGCTGCTGATCCGGGAGAACACAGCCAGCGGAACCTACAGATTCCATGACAAGATCCGTCTGATGGAGACTGACGGGTACAGAGTAGTAAATTCCGCCTCTGTCAGCACGGACAGCACCAACATTGCAAGCGGCAAGATCAGCCTGTTAAAGGCTAATGAAAGAACAGAAAAGAGCACCAGCCTGGTGGTGGATGTGCCTCTTGACAGAAAACAGAGCGTGCTTTTCAGCTATGGTAATTCCATTGATACCGACAATGACGGAATTAAGACAGAGGAAGAAAAGGCAGCCGTTCTTTTGGATCTGGAAGAGAAGCTGGCAGATGCCACGATGATCTGCGGTACATACGATGACAGCCTGACGGAAGGTACTCATAAATATTATAAAGATGTAGAGTATAAGGTGTCCGACTGCCTGAGTTTGAACGAAACTAATGAACGCTATCAGGCTGCTTCCATCAGTAACTTAAAGAGCATCAATTTCCATATGGATCCGGATGATGTGATCCTTTTTAACGGCCAGATGTATGCCGGTGATGAGGATATTCCGATCACTATGGGAGAGCTGGAACTGACTACTCTGGATTTCCAGTTTTATGATTATGCATGTCTCGGTCTGATCCGGAACATGGAAATTTCCAGTATTGCCAGTGTCGGTTTATATGTGGATTACAATCAGAACGGAAAGCTGGACATTCGGTACAACGAAGTGACCAGAATGTATGAAACTGTGGAAGTGGACGGAAAAGAGGATCTGTTTATTCAGGCACTTGTCGCTGATCGTTACACGGCGAGCGAACTGGAGCCGGTTATCATCGACGGTGAAATTTATGAACAGATGGTCTTTGTGCGCTACAACATGGCGCCCCGCTGCCTGCGCGTTCCGCCGGGAGCAGAGGGAGATGAGACCTGCCAGATTATCCCGAACTTCACGTCGATCGTAACCAATGAGGAAACGAATGCAAAACAGTCAGAGGAAATGAGGGGTTATCGCGCCATTGACGGCGGCGATTCCATGAATCAGCTGATCTATACCGAAAAAGCCAGCGTCGGCTATGTGGCATTTGCGACCGGCGGTGATTATAATCCGGCAGAGTACGTAGAGAACGGAGTCGGCGGATATGACGTGAGCTGGACTCCGGACTGGCACGGAAGCCTGTTAAAAGAGTACGAAAATCCGGAAACGATCAAACTCGACAATACGATGATGCCGCAGGACGGATTTGTGGCAGCAGCGACGAAAGATCAGATCAACGCATATCTGGGCAGTATGCATGGTAATGATACCTATGCGCTGACAATTCATTATAATAATGAAATTCAGGACACCTGTCTCGGTACGTTCCAGCTTCAGCCGGAAATGGGTTCTTTCTCCATGAATCAGGCTGCTATGGGAGAGATCAGCGTTGATTCGACAAACAAGAATACAGGTAAAGCTTCCAATATGTCGGATTCCGATCCGAAGATCAAGCTGCCGAACCTGAATCTGGGCGTAGGACCGGCGAGTCTGATCATGGATGGCGATATCGTCGGATTCTCCATCGGTGTTCCGCTGTATTCGAAAAAGACAGAAACAACCTATGTGGAGAAAGGAAGCCTGCTTCCGAACTCCGTTGAGACCCCGAAGATCGAAAAGATAAGCGAGACTAAGACAAGTAATACCATTACGATGGCGAAGGAAGCGATCCACGATTATCGAGAAGCTACGAGTCTTCAGGGAACCAATAATCTCTTAAAACAGCTGCGGGAAGCGGCAAACCGTGGCGAGGATGTTACCGATCAGGGAAAGAACGGAAAGAGCCGTGCGGTCCAGACGACCGGTACATATGGGACCAACTATGTAAAGCCGAAAGGGCAAAAATCGGAAAAAGGCTTTAATGTTGCGCTTAACATGACTTTCTTATGGAAGTACAGCAACATCAGCAATAAGTTTGAATTCAACCAGGCGGCTATTCTGGTTGCGGTCGGCGGCCAGGTGAAGCAGACGATTTATCCGGATCCGGTGCATATTGTCTACGTTTTCATCGCGTTTGGTGCGGACGTGGAAGTTGCGACAGGTCTGGAGATGGAAGAGTATGTGAAGGCAGACGGAAGCCGCGGTTCCAAGGTGATTTTCCAGGGCGTGAGCATCAGCCCGTCCATGTATATCGAGGCTGGCGGAGGCGTCGGTGTGGAACTGGCCAACGTGGAACTGTATCTGAAGTTCTCCATTGCACTGTCAGCAAGCTTCGGCACTCCGGAGGCAAATGTAAGCTTTGATAAGTTTGTTACGACAGGTGCGGTCGGTTTGAGAATCACACTTCTTTTCCTGAACTATCAGATGGATCTGGTTGGATATGAGACCGGATATGATAAATCCAGAGATGGAAATTCCTGGTTCTTCCGCTGGCATGCGCTGGGAGAGAATTTCGGTGGATCCACCTACTCATTAAGACGGAGCCAGGAGGAAATCGAAGAGGAATACGCTGCCAACGGTATGAGGATCCTCTGGCCGGAAGACCTGGAGTACAGGCAGACCTTCTACGGACCGGATGATAATCTTCCGAATCCAAGACTGCGCTCCTTTACAATTCCGGACGTACCATTTGAGGTCAGCGGCTATAACTCGGCAGTCAGTGCGTACAGTCTGGCAGAGAGTATGGGAAGCGGATCGAACTATCAGCTTCTCACATGGGAAGATAAGAACGGCGAGAGCCATAACTATCTGCTCTATACGATCCAGCTCACGAAATCCGGGAATAATGATAAAGGAATGCAGAACAGCACCCTGGTACTTTCTGAACTGGTGTCGAAATCCAGAGAAGGCAATATCGGTCTCGGTGTAGCACATCCGTTTGATGAGAACAGCTACGACCCGTATCTGATCGTGGACATCGATGAAAACGGTAACCCGGACGTAACCGGAGATCTGGACTTCTCTGCTTATGTGGATGAAGACGGAAAGCTCTCCGTTACATGGGTAAGCTACCGGAAGGACGGTATCCTTACAGCAACGCCGTCCAACGCGGCGGCCCAGATGAGCCGGAATACGGTTGTCAAGAACACCGTGATCGATCTTGCGGATTCGAATGCAGAGCAAAACCGTTCGGCACATGAAGTGTACGGATGGACGGAAGCTGCGGGTTACAGATTCCAGCCGGCAGCTGTGGACAAAAAAGTAACCGTATTTGCAGAAGCG
>JALEWG010000183.1 GCA_022788065.1 Lachnospiraceae bacterium
GAGATAATTTCTAAAATTGACAAATAATCGTTGCAATTTTTCAGCAAATAGTCTATAATCAAAACATATAAAAATGATTTTATATACAAATTATATAAATTCAAGGAGGAGATCATTATGGTTCAGATCATTGCAGGAAAAAAGGGAAAAGGAAAAACTAAATATTTATTAGATATGGCAAATACCGCTGTAAGAGAAGCGAAAGGTTCTATCGTATATCTGGATAAGAGCGCAAAGCACATGTATGAACTCAGCAACAAAATTCGTCTTATCAATGTGGCAGAGTTCCCGGTACATACGTCCGAAGGTTTCGTTGGTTTTATCTGCGGTATTATTTCTCAGGATCACGATCTTGAAGTTATGTATCTCGACAGCTTCCTGAAGCTTTCCTGTCTTGAGGGAGAAGATATTTCCACTACACTCGCCGAGCTGGATCAGGTAAGTGCAAAATACCATGTAAACTTTGTATTAAGCGTATCTATGGATGGAGACGAACTTCCGGAGATTGCGAAAGATATGGTTCTGGTTGCCTTATAAATGACCGCTCCTTATATGAATAATAAAGGCATGAACAAGGAATCCTCTTGTTTATGCCTTTTTTAATCCGAAAAAATTCTTTTCGAATTTGCTGCAGGTGAAATACTTCGTTCTATTGCACTTTTTCCGAAATGAATTTATAATAGAGAAAATTCGCCCGGGCTGAGCCGGGAAATTTGCGGAGGTTTGTCTGATGGCAAAAAAGAAGAATAAGAAGGTGATCCGGTACCGGAGACCTCTTAACATAAATATCGGTATGATCATTTTTGCTCTGATCTTTGCGTATATGGCGTTCTACGTATATACTTATATGAAGCGGGAGCGAATCGAATTTTATGAGGTGACGGAGGGCAGCATTGTAAATGATCAACGCCATTCCGGAATTATTCTGCGGACGGAGGTGCCGAAATATACGGACCGTGCGGGGAATATCAATTATTATCTCCGGGAGGGAAAAAAGGCAGCCGTGGGAACGAGAATTTATTCCATCGATGAGACCGGCTCCCTTTCCAAGCTGTTGGAAGAAAAGATGGGTGATTCTGTGGCTCTGTCATCGGAAAATCTCTCCTCGCTGAAAAAGGAGCTTTCGTCCTTCAGCCAGACATTTACAAATGAGAATTTTAATTCCGTGTACGATACCCGGTATTCCCTGGACTCCAGGGTACTGGAATATGTGAGCGTGGATACGCTCAAAAATCTGGACGATGCCATCGCGCAGCTGGGCGGCAATTTTGAGCAGGTCCGCTCCGATATGGCGGGAATTGTGTCTTACAGTGTAGACGGACTGGAATCCGTGACGCCGGAGCAGGTGACCGCGGAATTATTTGATAAATCCGTGTACAAAAAGGCACAGACCAAATCCGGCCAGCTGGTGGAAAAAGGAGCACCGGCGTATAAACTGATCACAGAAGGAACCTGGTCGATCCTGTTCCCGATGACAGACGAGGATCATACGCTCTATGGCCAGAAGACTTCGCTTTCTGTAAAGTTCTCCGGAAAAGACCTGAAAACCACCGGCAGTTTTTCGGTCATTACCGGAGCGGACGGAGGAAGCTACGGAAAACTGGATTTTCATAAATATATGGAACAGTTCGTGTCCGACCGGTTTGTGGACTTTGAGATCATTACGGAAGAGGTAAAGGGACTTAAGATCCCGAGAACAGCTGTCACAGAAGTGAATTTCTTCCAGATCCCGAAGGAGTTTCTGGTTCGCTCTCCGGAAGGCTCCGCGAGAGGCTTTTATAAAGAGACCTACACGGAAAACGGTCCCGCTGTCGCGCTCGTGTCCTGTGATATCTATAACGATGACGGCGAGTATTATTATGTGGATGCCGGGGAAAAGAGTGAGCTTAAGGCCGGAGACTATCTTGTTAAAGAGAACTCCCAGGACCGGTTCCAGGTTGGCACCATGGCATCGCTGCAGGGCGTTTACAATATCAACCGGGGCTATACCATGTTCCGGAGAATCGAGGTGCTGAATTCCAGTGATGAGTATTATACCGTGGCAAAGGGAACCGGCTATGGTCTGTCTGTCTACGATCACATTGTTTTGAATGCAGCTGCCGTCAGTGAAAACGACACAATTATATATCAGTAAAGCGGAGGTTATCATCATGTCTGTTGCAGAAAATTACAGAGAAATAGAAGAACGCGTAAGAGCGGCATGCGCGAGGTCCGGGAGAGATCCGAAGAATGTAACGCTCATTGCCGTCAGTAAGACAAAGCCGGTTTCCATGTTGATGGAAGCCTATGATGCCGGAGCCAGGGTGTTCGGCGAAAACAAGGTGCAGGAAATTACGGAAAAGGTTCCCGCGATGCCCAAAGATGCGAAGTTTCATATGATCGGCCATCTGCAGACCAACAAGATCGGTCAGGTGATTGACAAAGTATCGCTGATCCATTCCGTCGACAGCCTCCATCTCGCAGAAAAGATTGAAAAGGAGGCTGCGAAACGGGATCTGATCATGGATATCCTGCTGGAAGTCAACGTGGCGAGGGAAGAGAGCAAATACGGTTTCTTTCTCGAGGAGGTAATTCCGGCACTGGAAACCATTGGAAAATATCCGCATCTGCATGTGAAAGGCCTTATGACAATTGCGCCAAATGTGGAAAATGCAGAAGAAAATCGCATACATTTTAAAAATTTATATCAATTATATGTTGACATTAAAAGTAAAAACATTGATAATGGTACTATGAGTGCGCTTTCCATGGGTATGACCGGCGACTTTGAAGTCGCTGTGGAAGAAGGTGCTACCATGATTAGAGTAGGAACCGGAATCTTCGGTTCCAGACAGATGGGAGAGAGTAAATAGTATGAGTTTCCTGACCAAACTGATGGACACAATGCGTTTGGATAATAATGAGGATGAAGATTACTTCTTAGATGATGATTATGTAGATGATGAAAAGCCGGCAAAAAAGGGACTGTTCAAGAAGTCTGCTGCCGATGATTACGATGATTTTGATGACGATCCGGAGCCGGCAAAGCCGCGTTTCCTTCCGCGTACCGGCGGGAACAACAAGGTGGTTTCCATGCGCCGGAATATGGAAGTATCGTTGATCAAACCGACTTCTCTCGAAGACGCAAAGGAAATCTGCGATTACCTTCTGGCGGGTAAGGCGGTCGTTCTCAATATGGAGGGAATCAATACGGAAACCGCCCAGAGAATTATCGATTTTACTTCCGGTGCGACGTATTCCATGAATGGAAATCTCCAGAAGATCTCCAGCTACATATTTATCGCAACTCCGCAGTCGGTGGAACTTTCCGGTGATTTTCAGGATCTGCTTTCCGGCGGAAGCCTTGATGTTTCCGGTCTCAATATCCACCTTTAATCGTAAACTGCCTGTTTTGAAAATGGAAAAAGAAGAACAGTTATTCAGAAAACGAATGATCGATCTTGCCGGAACCTGCTTTAAACGTGATATTCCGGTCAGCACCGATTTCCTGAATTTAAATGAACAGACAATTTTCCAAAGTATTTCTGGAACACTGCCGCCGGTGAGATTTGTTCTTTCCGGCG
Organism: Lachnospiraceae bacterium; assembly: GCA_022788065.1. Lineage (GTDB taxonomy): Bacteria > Bacillota > Clostridia > Lachnospirales > Lachnospiraceae > SUG393. Next base: position 3,564 of record JALEWG010000183.1, read on the forward strand.
GCTTTGAGTCGTCAGAGCGGAAGGTTGTCTGTTTTCTTCCGTCTTATGAGGAAGAACCGGCGGAGCTGCCGTTCATATGTCTTAAGATATCTCCGGTGAACCGGAAATTCGCCGAGGAACTGACACACCGGGATTACCTGGGAGCCATGATGAATCTGGGGATCGAGCGGTCTATGCTGGGGGACATCGTGCTGAAGGACGGGGATGCATATACATTTGTGATGAAAAAAATGAGCGCTTACCTGGAGGAAAGCCTGACGACGGTTCGCCATACGACCGTGACGGTATGCCGGGTACCGGACGCCGGAGAGCTCCTGAAGCCTGAGTTTGAGGAGATTACGGGCTCGGTAAGCTCCGTCCGGCTGGACAGTGTTGTCGCACTTTGCGGACATCTTTCCAGGACAAAAGCCGCCGAATATATTGCAGCAGAGAAAGTCTTTGTCAATGGACAGACCGCCGTAAGCGCCTCCAGAGGCCTTAAGGAGGGCGAGATCCTGTCCATCCGCGGAATTGGAAAATTCCGGTACGCCGGGGAGGGAATCCGGACCAAAAAGGGAAGGACCGTTGTCACACTTTTAAAATACAGATAGAAGGAGAACTTGAAATGACACAGAAACAGGACAGAATGACCGTTCATCTGGACGGACGGCCGATTTATGATATTGTACTTTCCGACTCCTTTGACGGACTGGAAGAGGAATTAAAAAAGCTTGGCTGCGCGGAAAAAAAGCTCTGCATCGTCACGGATTCCAACGTGGCACCGCTTTATCTGGAAGATGCAGTGAAGCGGATATCCGGCTGCTGCCGGAGCGTGACTTCCTATGTATTTCCGGCCGGAGAGGAGAACAAAAATCTCGATACCGTGCGTGGTGTCTATGAACATCTGATTTTAAATCATTATGACAGAAAGGATTACCTTGTGGCACTGGGCGGCGGCGTGGTGGGCGATCTCTGCGGATTCACCGCTGCCACGTATCTGAGAGGAGTCGGGTTCATCCAGATTCCGACCACACTGCTTTCACAGGTGGATTCCGGAATCGGCGGAAAAACGGGCGTGGATTTTGATGCTTACAAAAATATGGTGGGCGCCTTCCATATGCCGAAGCTTGTCTATACGAACGTTTCTGCACTGAAAACACTTCCGGAGGAACAGTTTTCCGCAGGGATGGGGGAAGTCATCAAACACGGACTGATCCGTGACCGGGACTACTTTGAATGGCTTGACGAAAATATGGATAAGATTTTAAGAAGGGACCCGGAGACCTGTAAGGTCATGATCATGGGAAGCGACGTCATCAAGCGCGAGGTGGTGGAGCTTGATCCAACGGAGCAGAACGAGCGCGCGACTCTGAATTTCGGACATACACTGGGGCATGCCATTGAGAAACTGATGAATTTTTCCTTGCTTCACGGACACTGTGTGGCGTTAGGCGCTCTTGCTGCCATGGAAATCTGCAGAAAGCGCGGTCTGGTGTCTGAGGAAGACGTACGGCGCTACCGCCATCTGATGGAGCGCTGCGGTATGCCGGCGTCGGTTTCGGGGCTTTGCAAAAAGGACATTCTTGCGGCGACAAAGAGTGATAAAAAAATGGAAGCCGGAGTGGTCAAATTTATTCTTCTGGACGGGATCGGGCATGCGTTTATCGACCGGACTGTGACGGAAGATGAGATGGCGCAGGCGCTTTCGGTTATTATGTAGAGAGCAGGTGGAACATGAGAATAAACTGGAAACGATACGGGATCTTCGCACTGTTATCCGCGCTTCTGATTTTGCTGGATCAGTGGACGAAGTCTCTTGCATACGACAGACTGCGTGTGAACGGACCGTTTTTGATTTGGGATGGGGTGTTTGAGCTTCTGTATTCGGAAAACCGGGGTGCCGCATTCGGGATCCTGCAGGGAAAACAGTGGTTTTTCCTCCTGGTAGCGGCCGCCGTGGTGATCGTCGTGCTTCTGTTTCTGCACCGACTTCCGGAGGGAAAGCGGTATCTGCCGCTGTTTTTTTGCATGGTCCTTCTGGCATCCGGTGCGGTCGGCAATGTCATCGACCGCCTGAGCCGCGGCTTTGTCGTGGATTTCCTGTATTTCAGTCTGATCGATTTTCCGATCTTTAACGTGGCAGACTGCTATGTGGTCGTGGCTGCCGGACTTCTGATTTTGCTGACAGGCTTTGTCTACAAGGACGAGGAGCTTTCGTTCCTGTCCCTTAAGGAGAAATAGTTGTGGAACAGATTATTTATGTTACGGAGGAGACAGGGGGCGATCGCATCGACCGGTTTCTGGCGGAACAGTGTGAGGAGCTTTCCCGCTCCTTTTTACAGAAGCTTTTAAAATCGGAGTGTGTGTCTGTCAATGACAGGCCGGTGAAGGCAAGCTATAAAGTGAGCGAGGGTGACCGGATCACATTTGAAGTTCCTGAGGCCGTGGAGCCGGAGATCCTGCCTGAGGATATCCCGCTGGATATTCTGTATGAGGACCGGGATGTGATCCTTGTCAATAAGCCCAAAGGCATGGTGGTTCATCCGGCCGCCGGGCATTATACGGGGACGCTCGTAAACGCACTCATGTACCATTGCCGGGAGGACCTTTCCGGGATCAACGGCGTTATGCGGCCGGGGATCGTACACCGCATCGATATGGATACGACAGGCGTGCTCATTGCCTGCAAAAATGACCTGGCGCATACGTCCATTGCGGAGCAGTTAAAGGAACACTCGATCACCAGGCGGTATCAGGCTATTGTCCACGGGGTTCTGAAGGATGACGAGGGCATGATCGACGCACCCATCGGGCGTCACCCGCAGGACAGGAAAAAGATGTGCGTCAATTACCGGAACGGAAAACCTGCTGTAACTCATTATCGTGTTCTGAGACGGTTTGAAAAGTTCACGCATATAGAATGCAGACTTGAAACAGGGAGGACTCACCAGATCCGTGTTCACATGGCGGACATGGGATATCCGCTTCTGGGTGACCAGGTTTACGGTCCCGCAAAATGTCCCTACAGGCTTCAGGGACAGACGCTCCATGCCGGGATCCTCGGGTTTGTGCACCCGAGAAGCGGCGAATACATGGAATTTTCCGCTCCGCTCCCTGAGTACTTTCAGAAGCTTCTGACGGTTCTCCGGTAAAAAATTCAAGATATAACCTGAAATTATAGCTGCCATAAACGCATGGCAGCTGTTTTTTGTGCGAAATCCATAAAAAATGTCGAATGAGTGGTATATATATCGACTTATTTTATAAAATTTATAAAAAGTTTATTTTCCTTACGGAAAAAGTTGAATTTAGAATGGCAAAGTGATAAAATACTAACGATTTTAGTATTACTTTTTTCAATGGAGCCGGGGGAGTGCGATCAATGACGACAACAGAGTATTTTAACAGACTGCTTCCGTATTACAGAAGCTGTTTCGATATGGATCTGCCATATGATCTGTGCGGCACGGAATGCCTCGCTCACGGCCATTTCTATTCCCACAGTGAAAAGTATGTTCTGTCCAGAGAAGCCAGACTCTGGGAAAGCAATAATTTTGAACATGTCTTTTTCCTTGAAAGGGATGCTCTTAAGGAATCGGATCTGAAAGAAATGGATCGGCTGATCAGGGAACATGTGGAGCCGGCGATGGTGCGGGGAGGAAAATCGTATCCGGAGCCAAACCATATGTACACGTATATCACGTTCGTATTTCTATGCAGTTCTTCTCCGGAGAAAGAAGTGATAAAATCTCTGAAAAAATATCATTATACACGGAATTACCTTTTCTCATTCCGAGGATTCTGTCAGGTGAGAGTGGTTGCTGCCGATATGGAGACACAGGAAATTTACACAAATAAGGCAGGCGCGGCTCTCAGAAAGCTGTTTCGGAAATCCATGGATCAGAAACGGTAATTTGGAAAAGCTTTAGGAGGCGTATTTAAGTGAGTGGCTTAGTAATTCTTCTTGCAGCGCTGGTAATTTTCGTCATCGCCTACGCTACATATGGTTCCTGGCTGGCAAAACAGTGGGGAATCGACCCGAACAGAGAGACACCGGCTCATACAATGGAGGACGGTGTAGACTACATTCCGGCGAAATCTCCGGTTCTTCTCGGACATCATTTCGCATCCATCGCGGGTGCCGGCCCGATCAACGGACCGATCCAGGCGGCTGTATTCGGCTGGGTTCCGGTACTGTTGTGGATCATCCTTGGCGGTATCTTCTTTGGTGCCGTTCAGGACTTTTCATCTATCGTTGTTTCCATCCGTCACGGCGGAAAATCCCTCGGTGAGGTTCTGGAAGAGAACGTTGGACACAAATGTAAGGTTTTATTTACCGTATTCGCATGGCTGGTTCTGCTTCTTGTAATCGCTGCATTCGCCGACATCGTTGCAGGTACATTCGCAGGCTACACCATCAAGGACGGTGTCAAGGTTTTAAACCCGGCAAACGGTTCTGTTGCGACAGCTTCCCTTTTATTTATTCCGTTGGCTGTCGTATTCGGATTCTTCGTTTACAGAAAGAACGCTCCGCTTCTCGTTTCCACGATCGCAGGCGTTATTCTTCTTGCAGTATGTATTTTTGTAGGTCTTAAGTTCCCGATCTACATGAGCAAGAACTTCTGGCTTGGTTTTGTATTTGTATACATTATGATTGCATCCGTTACGCCGGTATGGATTCTGCTTCAGCCGCGTGACTACCTGAACAGCTTCCTTCTGTACTTCATGATGGTGGCAGCTGTTATCGGTATTGTAGGTACCAACCCGACCGTAGAACTTCAGCCGGTTACCGGCTGGAAACTGGCAAACGGTCAAACCATTTTCCCGTATCTGTTTATCACAGTTGCATGCGGCGCTATTTCCGGTTTCCACAGCCTCATCGGTTCCTGTACCACTTCCAAGCAGCTGGATAACGAAAAAGATGCCAAGATGATTGGTTACGGCGGTATGCTGATCGAGTGTTTCCTTGCTGTTATCGCCCTGATCGCTGTCGGCGCTCTCTGCGCAGACGGCAACTATGCGGCAATCGGTACTCCGCCGGTTGTATTCGCAACCGCGATCAAGCAGTTCTTCTCCAACCTCGGTTTTGGTGAGACTGCCGCAAACACCACATACACGATCGTATCCCTTGCAATTTCCGCATTTGCGCTGACATCTCTGGATACAGGTACAAGACTTGGACGTTTCATGTTCCAGGAGTTGTTCGCAGCACCGGAGGGAACAGAGGCGAAGGGGATCCAGAAGCCTTTATCCAATATGTATGTTGCAACCATTATTACCGTTGCACTTGGCGGAATTCTCTGCCTCGGCGGATACGCAAACATCTGGCCGTTATTCGGCGCCTGCAACCAGCTGGTAGCGGTACCGTGCTTCTTGGGCGTATCGGTATGGCTGGCTAAGAAGGGCAAGAACAACAAGATGTTATTCTTCCCGATGATCTTCATGCTCTGCGCATGCCTGTCTTCTCTGGTTCTGTCCTTCAAGGGCAACCTGATGAAGTTTGCAGCCGGAACTGCTACAATCTACAAAGAAGGTTTACAGTGCGTTGTGATCATCCCGATCTTCATTCTGGCAGTTATTCTTGTCATTGACGGCGTTAAGGTTCTGGCAGCTGCTGAAAAGGCAAGAAAGAACTAAAAAGAACGACATAAGCGGTTAACTGAAAGATTCCGACAGACAGAAATCCTCACCCGGAGACTCAAAAAACGAAATTGAGTATCCGGCGTGAGGATTTTTTGTGAACAGATGTTTAGATGCCGAAAATTGGTGAATATACTTGCAATTATCGAAATATAAGGTATAATATAACTATAAAGACTTGCAATTGACAGAAAGGAGCTGTGGGATATGAGTGAAAACTTAATTATAACAATCGGAAGAGAGTGCGGCAGCGGAGGCAGACATATCGGACAAAAGCTGGCAGAAGAGCTGGGTGTGAAGTGTTACGATAAAGAGCTCTTAAACCTGGCAGCAAAGAACAGCGGCCTTTGTAAAGAGCTTTTTGAAACTCACGATGAAAAGCCCACCAGCAGCTTTTTGTATTCTCTGGTCATGGATACTTATTCTCTCGGTTATACGAATTCCGCGTATATGGATATGCCGATCAACCACAAGATCTTCCTTGCCCAGTTTGACACGATCAAACAGCTGGCGGCAGAGGAATCCTGTATCATTATCGGACGCTGTGCCGATTATGCGCTGGCAGATTTCCCGAACGTGGTAAGCGTATTTATCACCGCGGACGAGGACGCGAAGATCAAAACACTGATGGAGCGACATCAGATCTCTGAATCGCAGGCTAAGGACGTGATGATCAAGACCGACAAGAAGAGGGCCAGCTATTACAATTATTATTCCAGTAAACGCTGGGGAGATTCCAAGAGCTATGATCTCTGCATCAACAGCAGTAAAGTCGGAATGGACGGGGCGATTAAGATCATCAAGGCCTTTGCGGAAGCGAAACAGGCTTACCGCAGGAAATAAATATCCGGAATGAAACATAAAGAAAACCTCTTTCCCTGCAGTCTTCGGACTGTGGGGGAAGAGGTTTTTGTATTACTCTACAGTGACAGATTTTGCCAGATTCCTTGGCTGGTCCACATCAAGTCCTTTCTGAACAGAGGTATAGTAGGCAATCAGCTGGAGGACCACGGCGATGGGGAAGACAGTAAATTTGTCGTCCGTTTCCGGAATCCGGATCACCAGATCAGCCAGATCGTCATCTGTTTTCGTCTGTTCTGTGATCAGAAGAATTACAAAAGCACCTCTGGCTTTTACTTCCCGGATATTGGAGATCGTCTTTGCAAGAATATTTTTCTGGGTTGCTATAGCGATGACCGGAACGAGATCCGTGATCAGCGCTATGGTTCCGTGCTTCAGTTCGCCTGCTGCATAGGCTTCTGAATGAATATAGGAGATTTCCTTCAGCTTCAGCGCGCCCTCAAGAGAAAAGGCGTAATCCATGCCGCGTCCGATGAAGAACGCATTGGGGCTGTCGCAGATGTGGGAGACCGCTTCACGGATAAGGTCCTTTCGCCCGATCATGGCTTCCATGGTATCCGAACATTTTAACAGCGTGGAGGTGAACTGTCTTGCCTGCTCATCGGTGTATAAGCCGCGTACAAGGGCCATACGGCAGAAAAGCAGATAAAGTGCGGCAATCTGTACCGTGTACGCCTTGGTGCTCGCCACGGCGATCTCAGGGCCTCCGTGGGTATAGATGACATAGTCGCTTTCCCTGGCAATGGTGGAGCCTTTCACATTGACAACTGAGATCACAGGCGAGTGACAGGAGGCTGCGAGGCGCAGGGCCGCCAGTGTGTCTATGGTTTCCCCTGACTGGGAGATCACGATAGTCAGTGTGTTTTGGGTGATCATAGGTTCCTCGTACCGGAATTCGGAGGCGATGGAAACAGTGACCGGGATCCGGAGACCCGGTTCGATGATGGACCTGGCAACCATGCCGGCATGCATGGCAGTCCCGCATGCGATGATCCGGATCTCCGTGACGGATTTCAGCATGCTGTCGGGGATTCCCTCGGCCGTGAAGTCCGGAAGGCCGTTTTTAAGTCTGGGAAGAACTGTCTGCTTTAATACTTCCGGCTGCTCATGGATCTCTTTCAGCATATAATGCGGAAAGCCGTTTTTCATGGCAGCATCCGTATTCCAGGAGGCCTCCATGTAGTCCGGAGCCTCACGGTTACCGCATATGTCGAAGACAGACACCTGGTAGGCGGTCAGGCGGATGATTTTTCCTTCGGGAACAACAAAATACTTTTTCGAATAGGGAAGAAGTGCGGTAAGATCAGAGGCGATCATGGCGCCTGAGCCTGTATAAGCCGCCACAAGGGGACTTACATTGCGGACTGCATAAATCTCACCCGGACGATCATCAAACATGATACAGAACGCGTAAGAGCCTTTGAGATGGGACAAAAGGCCGCGGATCGCAGACAGCGGATCTCCTTTGTAAAGCTCGTTGAGGACAGCGGCAGAAACTTCCGTATCGGTCTGTGAAAGGAGCTTCCCTTTGAGATGAAAGGCTTCTGTCAGTTCCTGATAGTTTTCAATGATACCGTTATGGATCATGGTAATGTGGCCGTACATATGCGGATGGGCATTTTCGCTGGTCACACCGCCGTGGGTTGCCCATCTTGTATGTCCGATCCCGCAGTGCGAGGAGATCGGCGAAGCTTCACATACCTTCTTCAGTGCGGCGACCTTTCCAACCTTCTTTATAAAATGTATATTCGAATTTTCGTCAAACAGAGCAATACCGGCGCTGTCATATCCCCGGTATTCCAACTGTGTCAGCCCGTCGATCAGGACCTTCTGTGCATCCAGAGGGCCGCAGTATCCGATAATTCCACACATTATGCATCATCTCCAGTCAGTAAAATTTGTGTTTGATTATAGTATTATGCGGAAATAAAGTCAATGCCGAAATTATGCCTGCAAAAATTAAGAGAATCTTAAATTCCT
>JALEWG010000195.1 GCA_022788065.1 Lachnospiraceae bacterium
CTCCCCGCATTCTTCCTACCGGTACTTCCACACGCCGTTCAGCGCATAGCTCGCAAAACACAGCGCCGATTTCACAGGTCCGAACCCCATGTACCGGTAAACCCGAAATGTCATGCGCGCCGACTTCCACTTGCTGCCCGATTTTCCGCTGCTGCTCAGGCGGTACTTGAGAAGCGGCTCGTTCACGGCATACGCCTCCCCGTATTTTCTCAGAATCTTCAGCCATGTAATATAGTCTTCGTGGCTGTCCTCATGCTCCATGGGGAACTCCAGAGCCACACGTCTTGGCAGCAGCACAGAAGAACAGTTGATGCAGTTATGAGCCAGAAGTCTCCGGTACGTAATCCTCTCACTGACCGGTATCGTTTTTCCAATGAAGCTCCCGTCCGGATTCATGAGCGCTCTGCCTGTACAACAGAGAACGGCTTTCTTCTCTTCTGCCAGCTTTACCTGTTTTTCCAGCTTGCCCTTCTCCCACCAGTCATCAGCATCTAGGAACGCCACATATTTTCCCTGCGCCAGACGTACTCCCCGGTTCCGGCTGCCCGCCGCTCCAAGATTCCTCTCATTTTTGACATAGCGGACCTGCGGATATTTCAGATACGGTTTTACCACAGCCTCAGTCCCGTCCTTTGAGCAGTCATTAATGACAATGATCTCCAGCGGCACCTGCTGCTCCAGCGCAGAATCCAGTGCCTGCGCAAGATACCTCTCACAGTTGTACGCGGGAATGATCACCGATACCAGAATCTCTCTATTCTCTGATTTCTGCATGCTGCGGCACCTCCAAACATGATTTTCGTCTGCATTCTTCTCATTTATTTCTTTTCATCATTTTTCCTTTTGCAGCAGTTTTTATACTTTTTGCCGCTTCCGCACGGACACGGATCATTTGGGTAGATTTTATTTTTCCTTGCCTCCGCAAGACTGATCACTTTATTACCGGAATTGGTTCTTCGCGGCGTGGAGCCCAATGTTCCACTCTACATCGCGGACGTGATCTCAGACTGCGTCCTCTTTTCGTCTTTCCACCAGTATCTTCTCGGCCGTCACACGATGCTTCCAGTCATCTCCCATATCATACAACTTGAATGCTGATCCCACATCTGCTCCTTCAAATATCTAAAGCCGCAGATGATAAAACTCAAATCTAAACAGATGCTCTCCTGACCAGCCCATGGCCTCATTGAGGATCATGCTGAGCTGCGAGAACATGATTCCCGCCGGAACGATCACGCGCCTCCAGATCGGCGGCCTTGAGTCCTTAATCCTAACCTTCCGTTGAAATCCTTCATTCGTATTTTCCCTTTCCAATGCCGAATGCATAAGCCTATTATAATCGATTTTACAGGCATGCGCAATTATCTGGAATTCACAGTTGCAGGAAATCGGGAAAGCGATTATAATCAAAGAATCGGAATCTATTGAAGGAGAATATCAGAAATGAAAGAGAAGCTTGCCCATATCTGCCGGGTATTCCGCATTGCCGGAGAAATGGTTTCATACGAAGAAATTAAAGCCGGAAACGTGAACAAGACCTATAAAGTCCAATGTCTCCGACCGGATGGAACATATAAAAATTATATTGTACAGGCCGTGAACACTTATGCATTTAAAAATCCCATTGAGGTCATGAGCAATATCGATGGGGTAACTGAACATATCCGTGCCCGGAAAGAAGGATGTGTGGCACTGCATTTCCACCATACTGAGGAAGGCAAAACATATTATTTCGGAGAAGGCGGCTTCTGGCGCCTGTTCAATTATATTTCCTCCGACACTTATAATTCCACAGAAGATCTGCAGGTCATCCGCAACGCAGGCGAGGCATTCGGCGAATTTCAGATGTTACTGTCCGATTTCGACGCCTCCCGGCTTTATGAGACGATCCCTGATTTTCATAATACAAAAAAGCGCTATGAAAAACTCTGGGAAGATGCAAAGGCAGATCCGTGCGGAAAAGTGGCTGAAGTAAGAGAAGAGCTGGAATGGCTGCGTTCCGTTCAGGATATGGCATGCCGCATGACCGACATGTACGAACATGGGGAACTGCCGCTTCGCGTCACTCACAACGACACAAAAATCAATAACGTCCTGTTCGACAAAGAGACAAAAGATGCACTCGTTGTTATCGACCTGGATACCGTCATGCCCGGTCTGGTCGGCAACGACTTCGGCGACGCGATCCGGTTCGCCGCCAACTTTGTGGAGGAAGACAGCCCCGAATACGAAAAGGCAGGCGTCAATCTCGATATTTTCTCCGCATTCGCAGACGGTTTTTTAAATTATACAGCCAAAACACTGACCCAAAACGAGATCGATACACTGGCACTCAGCTGCTTTACACTGACAACTGAGCTCGCGACCCGTTTCCTCGATGACTACATTCTCGGGAATCCGTATTTTAAGATCAATTATCCGGAACACAATCTGGTCCGTACCCGCTGTCAGATCGCGCTCGCGAAA
>JALEWG010000198.1 GCA_022788065.1 Lachnospiraceae bacterium
AAACTGACCGAAAAAGAGCGGGGAATGCTCAAATCGGATTTCCGGCTCATCGCAGAATACCTGGCATGCGGAAATGACGAGAGACGTCTACGACGTTTTTTACAGGCAGATAAGCAGGTGATCCGACATACAGAAGAAGTATTGGGGATGATGAAGGAATTTACAAATAACCGGGAATACAGAGATATTTCCAGAATACTAAATAAAGAAGAAAAAAAGAAAGGCGGGCTGCAGATGCTGGATATTGCGAAAATATACAAAAATGAGGGAATCAACCAGGGAATCACACGGGGAGTTGCTCAGGGATTCGCCCAGGCCGTGGAGGCTGTGATTCAGTATGATTTAAGAAATCAGGTTCCCGGAGATCAGATCCTGGAGAAATTGATTCACTGCTTCTCCATATCACCGGAAAAGGCTGCAGAGTATTTGGAACGGTGTGTGCGGCAGGGAGTGTAAAGAGTTTATCTGGCTGGAAGCTTCAAAAATCGGGTACCATGTAAACTGAAAGAGACCGTGTAAGCCCATGTTTACGTACAAAAACCCGAAAATCTCAAAATTCACCGTAGAAAAGGGAAAACGTCAGCAAGACGGAATCGGAGCACGCGATTTCGCAACAGACAGAGAATCTTAAGAGAAAAGATACGGCGCCGCAAGGTTTCTCTGATACAATACCTTTACTGAATGGAAATTGTGTATGGTTTGTGAGGAGGAGTCTGTGTTATGAGAAAAAGAATCGTGATTGTGGCTGTGGGCTGTGTTGCTGCAGGAAGCATGCTGTTATCCGCATGTGCGTCTCCGGCAGGAGCGACCGTTAGCGTGCCGTCAGTGGTGCAGGTAAAGAATCTTGATGAGGAAGAAAACAGGATCACCGTGTCCAGCGCGGAGACGGTGCAGGTGGTGCCGGATATGGCAGAAATCTCGTTCAGCGTTGTCACCGAGCGGGAGAATGCGGAGGCGTGCCAGCAGGAAAATACGGAGAATCTGAACCGGCTTCTGGAGTACCTGAAGGGACTGGGATTCGAGGATAAATCCATTGCGACATCGGGATTTTCCCTGTATCCGCGGTATGACTGGAGCACCAACAGGCAGGTCCTGGTGGGATACGAGATGAGCACGGATGTGACGGTTTCCGACGTCCCGATGGAACAGGCGGGCGGGATCCTCACATCGGCAGTGACAAACGGCGCCAACAGGATCAATTCGGTTTCCTATTATTCCAGCGGATACGATGAAGCGTACAACGATGCGCTTGCAAAAGCCGTGGAATTGGCAAGGAGCAAAGGGGAAGCGCTTGCAAAAGCCAGTGGAAAGAAACTGGGAGAAGTACGCAGCATACAGGAATTTTCTGACAGCCAGTATGGAAGATATGTCGATTCCGATGTGCGGATGAGCAGTAAAAATATGGCAATGGAAGGTGCCGGAGCCGCTGCCGACATGGGCGTGATGCCGGGAGAGATGCAGATCACGGCGGAAATCAGTGTGGAATTTGCACTGATACCGGAGGAGAACGAGAACTGATCGGAGCAGAAAAACTGTGGACATCTGTGTCTGTGTCCTGTATAATAAAACATAATGAAGTGGGGGCAAACGATTTTTAGCCCCCGCTATCCAATGTTTTATGCGAGAGGAGAATGGATATGCAGAATCCAGTAATCACCATCGAAATGATGAACGGCGATGTAATAAAGGCAGAACTGTATCCGGAGGTTGCGCCGAATACGGTAAATAACTTCCTGAGCCTGGTAAAGAAGGGTTTTTATGATGGCCTGATCTTCCACCGTGTAATCCGCGGCTTTATGATCCAGGGCGGCTGTCCCAACGGAAACGGAATGGGCGGTCCGGGTTACCAGATCAGGGGAGAATTCACTTCCAACGGTTTCCGAAATGAGCTTTCCCATACACCGGGTGTGCTGTCCATGGCGCGGGCGCAGAATCCGAACTCTGCCGGCTCCCAGTTCTTTATCATGCATGAGTCCGCACCGTACCTGGATGGCCAGTATGCGGCGTTCGGACAGGTGATCGAGGGAATGGAGAACGTGAATAAGATCGCGGAAGTTCGCACCGATTTCAGCGACCGTCCGATGAAGGAGCAGAAAATTAAATCCATTACGGCAGAA
>JALEWG010000028.1 GCA_022788065.1 Lachnospiraceae bacterium
CAGTTTCGTCCCGCAGGTCTCCTCCAGCCGCTGAATGTGCACGGACAGGCTCTGCTGGCTGATAAAAAGCCGCTTGGCCGCCTCTGTGATACTGCGTTCTTCATATACCACAAGAAAATATCCGAGTGTCTGAAATGTCATACTATCCCCCGCTCACAACAATTTCGTTGTTTTGAATCATGGTTTTTTTTGTTAGACAATTGTATTCTAACATGGTAAATTAAGAATATCAATAATTTACAATGAGAAAGGCCGTGACCATATGGAAAGTTTCCTTGTTGCCCTCAATGCAGTGATTCCTTTTTTGTGCTATATCAGTTTTGGCTATGTCATGAAACTGAAAGGGTTTGTAAAAGAGGATTTTCTTCAGCAATTAAACAGTATGGTTTTCCACCTTCTGTACCCGTTCATGACCTTTTACAATATCTATAAGGCGGATGCAAATTCGCTTCCGAGGCCGCTGCTCTTAATCTTTGCCGGCGCCAGCATTCTGATCCTGGAAGTGATCCTCGTGCTGACCGTTCCGCGGATCGTAAAGGAAAACTCCCGCCGCGGCGTCATTATCCAGGCAATTTACCGAAGCAACTTTATTCTGTTCGGACTTCCCCTCACCGTCTCCGTCTTCGGCGACTATGCGTCGTCCGTTGCCGCCATGCTGATCACCGTAGTCGTGACGATCTACAACACGACCTCTGTCGTCATCCTGGAAATGTTCAACACGGACGGAGAGATTAACGTGAAAGAGATCCTCGTCAACGTATTAAAAAACCCGCTGCTGCAGGGCGCTGTCGTGGGACTGATCTTCTTCTTCGGAGGGATCCGGGTACCGTCCAGCCTGCTTAAGCCCATTGCCGCGTTTGCGGACATGACCACTCCACTGGCGCTCTTCGTACTGGGCGGCACGCTCCACTTTAACGCGATCCACGGCAACCTCAAATATCTGGTTCCTACGCTCACCTTCAAGCTCGTTATCCTGCCGGCAATCATACTGGCCATCGCCTACATGGTGGGTCTGAGGGGACTCGAGCTGTTCCTGCTGGTTGCAATTTACGGAACGCCTGTTGCTGCCGCATCGTACCCTATGGCCCAGAATATGGGCGGTGACGGAGAACTGGCCGGGGAATTCGTGGTTATCAGTACCGCCGTTGCCACGTTTACACTGTTTTTGTGGATCTTCTTCCTGAAATCCACAGGGATCATCTAGAACGGCTTCATCAGAAGTCTAACACAATATTTTTATCCCGGAGTCTGAATGTCTCAAAATACCGGTTTTCCATGGGGATCCATACTTCCTGAAACCGTTTCAGCATCTCCGGACCGTTTCTTCTCAGGATTCGCGCCATCTGCTCTTCTTCCGATATGCTGCAGAAAAAATGGAGATCATACGGATCATGAAAGTACGGATTCTGGCTGTAAGCACCCTCAATGATGTTGAGGCGGCTGTACGGAACCGTCACCGTCTCTGTCAGCCTCCGGACGCTGCAGTCATAAACCCGGTAGGAAAGCCCCTCCGGATCCTTCAAGTGGTCCAGGACTTCCTCCTGAAACCGTTCATAGTCCACGTTTCCGCCCGGTTCTGCAAGCCTCTCCGGCACGCGCTGCTCCGGACGCAGGAAAAAGTCATCCATGTGGAACAGATTGCAGCCATAAACCTCCGCTAAAACAGTCCCCAGCGTTGTTTTTCCGCTTCCGCACATTCCGTCTATGGAAACTGTGACCGGATTTTCACCGGCTTTTGCCAGTACCCGGTCGATCTCCAGAAAGACCGGATAAAAGCGGGCATAATAAAGATCCGCTACCCGGTACGCCGGATGATAGCTCTTCCGGTATTCCTCGCTGTGGCTTACAGCGGGATATCCTTCTTCCCGGTATTGGGTCACATATGCGTCCACAGCCTCCGTTTTGAAAGGAAGTTCCCCGCCTTCACAGAGAGCCCTGAACTCTTTCAGCTTTTCTTCAAATCCGGCTGTGGTTCCCTTTTTTCGTCCGGCTGTCCCCACAAAAATACGGTTCAGCGTCTCCGGGCGCAGTCCCTCTCCCAGCGCGTCCAGGCTGATCCGGCACATTCCGTCTCCGATCTCCTCAATTACGCAGGAAGTCTTTTTCGTGCAGTCCGCCCCGGCGTTTTTCATTTCCCGGACTTCGTTCCATTCTTTTCTGATCCGCTCCAGACTCTTTCCAGGATCCGCAATCATGTGTCCGCTCCCAAACTCGCTCTGGTACAGCAGCTTCACCACATCCGGAATCTGCATCTTCGGATACCGACCGGTATGGTCCAGTAAATATGCTCTCATTCTTTCATCACCTTTGTACTTTATACTTTTTTTTATTTTTTCCCGTTTTCTTATAGACAAATTTCACCCATATGATACAATGGGAAAAATGCCTGAAAACACTACTATCACAAACCAGGAGGTAACTATGGAAAATCGAAGAATTATTCAGGTGGAAGAAAAAGTTCCGTTCAGGCTTCTTCTCCCTCTGAGCATCCAGCACATGTTTGCCATGTACGGCGCATCGGTTCTCGTCCCGTTCCTGTTTGGAATCAATCCAGCAGTCGTGCTGTTTATGAACGGCCTCGGAACACTGATCTTTATCTTTGTCACCAAAGGAAAAGCTCCCGCCTATCTCGGATCCAGTTTTGCATTTCTCGCCCCCGCAGGCATCGTCATCTCAAAATTCGGTTATGAATATGCCCTCGGCGGATTCGTCGCTGTCGGCTTCCTCGGCTGTATCCTCGCGTTTGTCATCTATAAGGTCGGCTACAAATGGATCGACATCGTTCTGCCGCCGGCTGCAATGGGCCCCGTTGTCGCCCTGATCGGTCTTGA
>JALEWG010000197.1 GCA_022788065.1 Lachnospiraceae bacterium
CGGCGCCCGTGCGGAGCATGGAACTGTACTATGCAAAAAATTTCTCCGTCAATTACTATGAGGGCGGATACACGGAGCTTCTGATATCCGACGGAACCAGACTTTTTGTGGTGCCGGAGGGAGAGGAGGCGCCCGCCGGACTTTCGGAAGAACCCGGTGAAAAGCTGCTGGTGATCCGGCGTCCGGTCGACAATATTTACCTGGCTGCCTCGGCTGTCATGGATATGTTCTGCAGACTTGATGCGGTGGACCGGATCACACTGTCGGCGCAGAAGGAAGAAGGCTGGTATCTGGAAGAGGCCAGGGAAGCCATGAGAAACGGGAGCATGGAATATGCCGGTAAATACAATACGCCGGATTATGAGCGGATCGTATCGAAAGGCTGTTCCCTCGCCATAGAAAATACCATGATATCCCATGCACCGGAGGCCGCTGAGAAGCTGGAGAGCTTCGGGATCCCGGTCATGATCGACTATTCCAGCCGGGAATCCCATCCGTTAGGCCGCGTGGAGTGGATCCGGTTTTACGGAGCCCTTCTCGGAGAAGAGGAACTGGCGGACCGGCTGTTTGAAGAACAGATGAGGATTCTGAAAGAAGTCAGCCTGGAAGAGAATACGGGAAAGACAGCGGCATTCTTTTTCATCACTTCCGGCGGTCTTATCCAGGTCCGGGCTGCCTCCGACTATGTGTCGAAAATGATCGGCCTGGCCGGCGGAAAGTATGTGTTTGACGATCTGGGCGGGGAGGACTCCGGGCGGTCCACCGTCAATATTCAGATGGAAGACTTTTATAAGGTGGCGAGAGACGCGGATGTGCTTATCTATAACAGTGCCATCGACGGCGGAGTTTCCTCATTGGAGGAGCTTGTGGAAAAAAGCGGACTGCTTGCAGATTTCAAGGCAGTCAAAGAGGGAAATGTCTGGTGTACGACCAACGACATGTACCAGCAGTCCATGGCGATCGGCGATATGATCGGGGATTTTCACCGGATCTTTGCGGGCGGTGATGAGTCGGAGATGCGGTATCTGTTCCGGCTGAAGTAACCTGAGGGCCGGGGAAGAAAGAGAGAACAGGAGGATACGATGGAAAAAACAAAAAACCGGAGGATCAGACCGGCTGCAGTTTATCTGTTTCTTACGGCAGGCGTACTGATCCTCCTGGTTCTTAACCTGTGCATCGGAAGTGTGCGCCTGTCGCCGGATGAGATCGTCCGGTGCCTGACAGATCCGATGATGGATCAGAACTCCTACGCGTACCGCATATTCTGGAGCATACGGTTTCCGAGGGCTCTGGCAGCCACGATCCTCGGCGGTGCGCTGGCGTTGGCCGGATATCTTCTCCAGACTTTTTTCCGGAATCCCATAGCCGGACCGTTTGTGCTGGGAATTTCGTCGGGGGCCAAGATGACGGTGGCGGTCGTCATGGTGTTCTTCCTTGGAAAATCCATGCGGGTCACCTCCGCCAGCCTGATCCTCGCGGCCTTCTGCGGCGCCATGCTGTCCATGGGGTTTGTACTTTTCATGTCCTCACGGGTAGAGCGCGTATCCATGCTGGTGGTGAGCGGTATCATGATCGGGTATATCTGTTCCGCGGTCACAGAACTGATCGTCACATTTGCAGATGACGCGGATATTGTTAATCTACACAACTGGTCCATGGGAAGCTTTTCCGGCATCGGCTGGAATGATGTGAAAGTGATGGCAGCTACAGTGTTTCTTACGTCGGTAATGGTGTTTTTCCTCTCCAAGCCTCTGGGGGCCTACCGGCTGGGAGAGGCGTACGCGAAGAGCATGGGAGTGAATGTAAAGTTTCTGCGGGTTGAAATGGTGGTACTTTCCAGCGTTCTCTCGGCATGCATCGTCGCTTTTGCTGGCCCGGTCTCCTTTGTGGGAATCGCAGTCCCACATCTCGTAAAGCGGCTCCTCGGTACGACAGAGCCGATCCTCATGACCCCGGCCTGCTTTCTCGGGGGCAGTGTATTCTGCCTGTTCTGCGACCTTCTGGCGAGGACCGTGTTTGCCCCGACTGAGCTCAGTATCAGCACGGTGACGGCGATTTTCGGCGCTCCGGTGGTGCTCTGGGTCATGGTGAACAGAAAGAGAGAGGAAAACGTCGGA
>JALEWG010000061.1 GCA_022788065.1 Lachnospiraceae bacterium
GAACAATATCCGGATCGATAAAATTGAGGATAAGGTCTGGGATTTCCTGATGAATTATGATTATCCGGGAAATATTCGTGAGCTGAAAAACACCATTGACCGGATGGTGGTTCTTTCGCAGAATCATGTGATCACCACCGAGGGAATCCCGATTCTTTACAATCTGAAGCGTGTCAATTCGGTATCTTCCCTGTCGACCCATGAACTGATATCATGGAAGGAATTTAAACGTAGAAGTGAGCGTGAATATCTGGAGTGGGTATTAAAGCAGACTGAATGGAATATCAGCGCCGCATCGAAAGTGCTCATGATCAGCACAAGACAGATTTTCAATAAAATCAATGAATATAATATCGAGAAACCTCTTTAATTTTTTCTTAATTATCCTGCTGTTTTCTGAACATTTCATTACTTCGGTTGATTCTGCCCAACCGATATGATAATTTACTTTTAAAGGAAGTAACTCACAAAATCTCAATGTTCAGAAGGGAGGAACATTATGAAAAAGAAACTGTATGCGGTGCTTGCTGCCCTCTCCTTTTCCTTATTGCTGGGAGGATGCGGAGGAGCTTCAAAATCTGACAATATGTATCTCATGGCGGAAACGGCGGCCGCTTCCTACGACTATTCGTCAGCAAAAGGAGCTGTTGCTTCGCTTCCCGAAGTCACAGCCGCGCTGGAAGCCAATACGGAGATCTCAACGCCGAACGTGCAGGGAAGAAATCTGATCCGCACGGTGGAGCTTTCCGTCGAGACGGACACCTTTGACGAACTGTTAAAAAATCTGCAGGCGCAGATCAATGCCCTCTCCGGCTATGTGGAGCAGTCGGACATCTCCGGAAGCAGTATGAGAGGCAACCAGCCGACGAGACGGCGGGCCTGGCTTACGGCAAGGATCCCCTCAGACCGACTGGACCAGTTTGTCACGATCGTGGAAGACAACAGCAATGTGACGAACCGGTCGGAGTCCACAAACGATGTTACCTTGCAGTACAGCGATCTGGAGAGCAGAAAAAAGACGCTGACCATTGAACAGGAACGCATCTGGGCGCTGCTTGAAAAAGCAGATACCTTAGAGGCAGTGATTGCTCTGGAAAAACGTCTCTCCGAGATCCGCTATGATCTGGAGTCCATGGAGTCGCAGCTTAAGCTTTACGACAACCAGGTGGATTACAGCACCGTCAGTATAAATATAGAAGAAGTTACAATCTATACGCCGGTTGCACCGGAAACCGTTGGGGAACGGATCCGAAACGGATTCTCACAGAATATGAAACATATGAAGGAATTCCTGACAGATGTGTTTGTGGACCTGATCGCAAAAAGCCCGATCTGGATCCCGATCCTGCTCTTTATTGCAGTCGCATGGAAGCTTCGTAAGCTCTTGTTTGCAGGTCTGAGAAAGAAAAAGATCATCCGGCAGATCGTTTCCGGAATTCCGGTCGATTTGCCGGGCATGAATCCGGAAACTTCCGAACCCGGAATCGCAGAAAAAGCTGACGATTCCGGCGAGTGGAAAACAACCGGTAAGTAAAAAATCCATTTCCCATACAATGCAGCTCTGCCGCCTCCCGCTTATTTGCGGGCAGGCGGCAGAGCTTTTATACATCAATTGACGTTACACAGACAACTCTATTTGCGTTGTCGCATCAATTTACGTTCTCCAGACAACTTTTTCAGGTCATCGGTATCCATACATCAAATTGCATCTGTCGGATACCAAAATTTCAAGAATCCGGCAGATACTCATGCGATAGACAGTATTTTTAGCTTATTATGTAAACTATAAGTATCTCACGCGCATGAAAGTTTGCCAGGATACCAGGAAAACACCACTTCGTTAAATCAATAACAATATTGGTATCTGAAAATATGAAATATTCCTATGGATACTCACAGCTTGCTTGAAAAATTATGTAAACTAATTATCTTGAAGATTTGAATAATTAGCCGAATATTTTTCTAATGAAATTAGTCCATTTAGTTTAGAGGGTATTTTTATTTTGTTTAAAGGAACTCCTTTTGCAACGAAAGTTCCCCCCAAAGAAGTCACGGACAAAAGCCGTTGTCTCTTCGGGGGGACCTGTCATACGATTTAGTTCTCTTTCTTAACCTCTACCGGTCGGTTCTCTCTTGCATCAATCTCAGCCTTTACTGCTGTGATGAAATCTGTTAACGGGCAAGCGCCCTCGTCGCCTTTGAAGCGGCTTCTTACGGAAACGGTGCCTTCAGCCTCTTCTTTCTGGCCGACTACGAGCATGTACGGGATCTTCTTAGTCTGTGCCTCGCGGATCTTGTATCCGATCTTCTCGGAACGCAGGTCGATCTCCGCACGGATTCCGGCGTCATCGAGAGCTGCCTTCACGGATTTTGCGTACTCCTCGTATTTCTCGGAAATCGGAAGTACTTTAACCTGTACCGGTGCAAGCCAGGTCGGGAACGCACCTGCGAAATGCTCGATCAGGATGCCGATGAAACGCTCTACAGATCCGAAGCATACGCGATGGATCATGATCGGTCTGTGCTTCTGTCCGTCTGCTCCGATGTATTCCAGCTCAAATCTCTGCGGAAGCTGGAAGTCAAGCTGGATGGTACCGCACTGCCAGGTTCTTCCGATGGCGTCTACCAGATGGAAGTCGATCTTCGGGCCGTAGAACGCACCGTCGCCCTCGTTGATCACGTACGGAAGTCCGATGTTGTCCAGAGCGTTCTTAAGGCCGGTCTCTGCTCTCTCCCAGTCTTCATCGGAGCCCATGGAATCTTCCGGTCTTGTGGAGAGCTCAACATGATATTTGAAGCCGAACAGCTCATACACCTGATTGATGAGGCCTGCCACGCGTGTGATTTCGTCCTCGATCTGCTCGGGAGTGATGAAGATATGCGCATCATCCTGTGTGAAGCAGCGAACTCTCATGAGACCATGCAGCTGACCGCTCTTCTCGTGTCTGTGTACCAGACCGCACTCTGCGTAACGAAGCGGAAGATCCTTGTAGGAACGCGGCTCATTCTGATATACAAGGATGGAGCCCGGGCAGTTCATCGGTTTGATCGCGAAATCTTCTTCGTCGATCTTTGTGGTGTACATATTCTCTTTATAGTGATCCCAGTGGCCGGAAGTTTCCCAGAGGCTTCTGTTTAACATCACCGGTGTGGAGATTTCCACGTAGTCGTTCTTTGCGTGGATAGCTCTCCAGTAATCCATCAGTGTATTGCGGAGCTTCATACCGTTCGGAAGGAAGAACGGGAATCCCGGACCGAAGTCGCTCATCATGAACAGACCCAGCTCTTTGCCCAGTTTTCTGTGGTCACGCTTCTTCGCCTCTTCCATCATGGTGATGTAAGCTTCCAGCTCCTCTTTTTTGGAGAATGCAGTTGCGTAGATTCTTGTGAGCATCTTGTTCTTCTCGCTTCCGCGCCAGTAAGCGCCGGCCAGATTCATGATGGAAAATGCCTTGCCGACATCTTTTGTGTTCATCAGGTGCGGGCCTGCGCAGAGATCGGTGAAATCTCCCTGCTTGTAGAAGCTGATCACAGCGTCCTCCGGGAGATCCTCAATTAACTCAACCTTGTACGGTTCCTCCTTCTCTTTCATAAGAGCGATCGCTTCTGCTCTCGGAAGCTCAAAGCGCTCAAGCGGAATCGCTTCCTTGATGATCTTCTTCATCTCAGCTTCAATCTTAGGAAGATCCTCGGCTGTCAGAGGCTCAGCTGCATCCACATCGTAGTAGAAGCCATCGGCGATGGACGGACCGATCGCCAGTTTGGTATCCGGCCACAGTCTCTTAATTGCCTGTGCCATTACATGGCTGGCTGTGTGACGGAGGGCGGAAAGACCTTCCGGATCCTTTGATGTGAAAATGCTCAGTGTACTGTCTTCAGAAATCACGGTTCTGAGATCAACGGTCTCTCCGTTTACTTCAGCGACACACGCCATTCTCGCGAGACCTTCGCTGATATCCTTTGCAATGTCAATGACAGCCATCGGCTGTGCGTATTCTTTCACAGAACCGTCTTTTAATGTGATTTTCATGGTTTATTTCTCCTTTTTTGCTGCGATGAATCAGGAATGATAAGGCACTTTGCGTTTTCTTTGTGCGATAAAGAATATAGTTTCTATCGCATAAAAAAATCCCCTGATATGTTCTCACATATCAAGGGACGATTTTCTCGCGGTTCCACCCTGCTTGCACAGTTCTGAAGATTTCCAGATCCTGTACCTCTCATTTTGATTATAACGGAATCACCGTTCCCGATTAAGGGACACTCCAGGGTGGTCTTCAGCTGGCTTCCTGTAAAATACTCTCACCGAACGTATTTCTCTCTGAACATTACGGACAGCTTACTCTTCCTGTCATCGTGTTGGAATTTTCATTTGTTTTCAAGTATATCACCAGAATAAGATTTGTCAAGTTCTTTGCATAAATTTCAGGATCAGTGGGCGCGGATATTGATAAACTCTGTCTTGATCTTGGAGTATGTAAACTTCTGGCTGCTGTAAAGACCGTAATAACCGGACAGTGCAAAGCTGATCGCTACGGTTACGGCAAAATACGGCATGGCTTCAAAACCGAACAGCTCAAAACCCAGGAACAGTGTGGCGACCGGACAGTTGGTCGCGCCTACAAACAGAGCGAGCATACCGCAGGCTGCGCACAGGGACGGCGCAAAACCGAGAAGACTGCCGCAGGCAGCACCGAGGGTGGCTCCGATCGCCAGAGTCGGCACGATCTCTCCGCCCTTAAATCCTCCGCCGAGGGCCACAGCCGTAAAAAGGATCTTTAAGAGGAATGCTTCGTAACGAACCTCTCCGGTGATTGCCTCCTCCACCAGATTGAATCCGGCGCCGCAGTAATCGCGTCCGAACACCAGTGTCAGTGCGATAAACAGGACAGCGGCGGTGACGATCCGAAGATAGAGATTTTTGATCTTCGCGTGATACAGCTTATGTGCATTATGAAGCACCGTACAGAAAAGAATGCTCACAACTGCGCCTGCAACACCGATCAGAACGGGGTACCAGCCGGTTTGAAAAGAGAAATCCGGGATGGAAAGGATCGTAAAGGCTTCCGCGTGAAGCCCAAGTATATGAGAGATCTCCGCTCCCAGAAAAGCGGTGAACACGCAGGGAACCAGCGCGGCATAATAGGCTACACCGATGCTGATGACCTCCATGCCGAACATGGCGGCGGCGAGCGGCGTTCCGAAGATTGCACCGAAGCATCCGCTCATACCGCACATGATCACGACTTTTTTATCTCTCTCATCAAATTTCAGCAGGTCGCCGAGAAAATCGCCGATACAGCCGCCGATCTGCAGAGCCGCTCCCTCTTTGCCCGCGGAGGCTCCGGTCAGGTGGCTCAAGATCGTACTGATAAAGATCACCGGCAGTGTGGTGAGGCGGATCTTCTCCGCCCCGGATATGGATTCCAGGATCAGATTCGTTCCTTTATTTCCGACCTGGTGAAGCAGCTTATGAACCAGTACGATCAGGACGCCGGAAACCGGCATGAGATACAGCATAAATCCGTGGCTTTTAAAAAAATGCTGGGAATATGCGACTCCGTAGCCGAAGGCCGTGCCCACGAGCCCGCATATGGTTCCCATGACAGCTGATACCATGGTCCATTTCAGGAAATAGATGACATTGTCTTTCAGTGCCTCTTTTATACTCCGCTTTTCCATACCCGACTCCTCTGTTTACATGTAAATTCTGGAAGTGCGCTCTTCTGTCGGTGCGTAGCCGGCTTTTTTCAGTGCCTCGAGAATCTGCTCCTTGTGCTCGGTTCCAAAGGTCTCCATGGTGATCGTGAGCTGAACGCCCGCCGCACGGTTGACGTTCGCAAATACATTGTGATCCAGCTTGATGACGTTGCCCTGAAGTTTCGCGATCAGAGCGGAAACAGCTGCCAGCTGACCCGGCTTGTCCGGAAGCATGACGGATACGGTGAAGATGCGGTCACGCTGGATCAGACCGTTCTGGAGAACGGTTGCCATGGTGAGAACGTCCATGTTTCCGCCGCTCAGTACAGATACGACCTTCTTGCCTGTGAAATTCAGATGTTTTAATGCGGCAACTGTCAGAAGACCGGAGTTTTCAACGATCATCTTGTGATTCTCGGCCATATCAAGGAAGGACAGTGTAAGCTCGGAGTCATCGATCGTGATCACTTCATCCACATTCTGCTGGAGGTACGGGAAAAGCAGATCTCCCGGAGTCTTTACGGCGGTGCCGTCCGCGATCGTATCAATATGCGGTACCGTCACCACATGGCCGGCCTCCAGAGATGCCTTTAAGCAGGCAGCGCCCACAGGCTCCACCGCGATCACATGAATCTTCGGGTTTAAAAGCTTTGCGAGTGTGGATACGCCGGTGCAGAGTCCGCCGCCGCCAACCGGTACAAGAATATAGTCAACCGTCGGAAGTTCCTTTACGATCTCCATCGCGATACTTCCCTGTCCGGTGGCTACCTGAAGATCATTGAACGGATGGACGAACGTATAGCCGCTCTCTTCCGCCAGATCGTACGCGTGGGCACACGCCTCATCGAAGACCTCTCCGTGGAGTACAACATTGGCGCCCAGGCTCTTGGTGCGGTTGACCTTGAAGAGTGGTGTGGTGACCGGCATTACGACTGTCGCTTTAACGCCTGCCAGTTTTGCCGCGTAAGCGACGCCCTGTGCATGGTTTCCGGCGGACGCCGTGATGAGTCCGCGTTCCCGCTCCTCGTCGCTCAACTGGCTGATCTTGTAAAAGGCTCCGCGCACTTTGTACGCGCCGGTCTTCTGCATGTTCTCTGGTTTGAAATACACTTTATTTCCGGAAATTTCTGAAAAATACTCACTGAAGATCAACTTTGTCTCCTGGGTTACTTTGCTGACGATCTCCGACGCCTCTTCAAATTTTTCTAATGTCAGTTCCTGCATTTCCATAGTTATGATTCTCCTTAGTCTCGTTTATCGGTCTGAAATAATGCGTTAACAAAATCGTGGGAATTAAATTTCTGGAGATCATCGATCTTCTCTCCGACTCCCACATATTTTACCGGAATTCCAAGCTCAGACTGGATTGCGACAGCGATTCCTCCTTTGGCGGTTCCGTCTAGCTTTGTAAGAATAATTCCTGTGATGTCGGCAGCCTCCATAAACTGTCTGGCCTGCACCAGTGCATTCTGACCGGTGGTGCCATCGAGCACCACGAGGGTTTCGCGGTATGCCTCCGGATACTCCTTGTCGATAATGCGGTTGATTTTTTTCAGCTCTTCCATCAGGTTCTTCTTGTTATGAAGCCGTCCTGCCGTGTCACAGATCAGAACATCTGCGTTTCTGGACTTTGCAGCTGCAATGGCGTCGTAAATTACGGCAGCCGGATCAGAGCCTTCCTTCTGTGCGATCAGTTCCACACCGGCGCGATGTGCCCACTCCGCCAGCTGGTCGATGGCAGCCGCGCGGAATGTATCGGCCGCAGCCAGGATCACACGCTTTCCGTCGGCCTTCAGCTGGTCTGCCAGCTTTCCGATGGACGTTGTTTTTCCAACGCCGTTTACACCGATCACCAGGACCACTGATTTCCGGTTCTCAAATTCATATGCGTTTTCACCGAGATCCATTTTCTTTTGAATGCTCTCGATCAAAACCTCACGGCATTCAGCCGGATCCTTTAAATGCCGTTCTTTTACAGTATTTTTTAATTCCTCGATGACGGACATGGTGGTCTGGATTCCCATATCGCCCATGATGAGTGTCTCTTCCAGTTCCTCATAAAAGTCCTCGTCGATCGCGGAAAAGCCGGAAAAGATCGAGTCGATTCCGGATACGATATTTTCTCTGGTCTTTGTCAATCCGGCTACCAGCCGGGAAAAAAAACCTTTTTTCTTTTCTTCCATAGTTCCCCCTATTGATCCAGGTCATCTTCAATCAGATTTACAGATACCAGTGTGGAAACACCTTTTTCCTGCATGGTGATTCCGTACAGCCTGTCAGCGGCAACCATTGTGCCGCGGCGGTGTGTGATTACAATAAACTGGGTATGTTTCGTAAGCTTGTGGAGATATTTTGCGAACCGGTCCACGTTGGAATCGTCCAGCGCCGCCTCGATCTCATCGAGAAGACAGAACGGGGACGGTTTCAGATTCTGGATGGCGAAAAGCAGAGCGATGGCCGTGAGAGACTTCTCACCACCGGACATCTGCATCATGTTCTGCAGCTTTTTGCCGGGCGGCTGGGAAATGATCTGGATTCCTGCTTCCAGGATATCCTCTCCCTCCACCAGTTCCAGAGAGCCATGTCCGCCGCCGAACAGCTCTTTAAATACCCGGTCAAATTCCTGTCTGATCTGCGCAAATTTCTCGGTGAACTGTTTTCGCATTCCCGTATCCAGTTCCTCGATGATCCTGTAAAGCGCCTGCTGTGCCGTGATCAGATCTTCATGCTGAGTCTTCATAAAGAGATATCTCTCGGAAACCATCTTATAATCTTCTATGGCGTTGACGTTCACATGTCCCAGTTCACGGATATTATTTTTCTTTTCCGCGATCCGGCGTCTCATCTCAGGAACGGAAGTGAGGCTTTCATCCTTTAAAGCGGCCGCAGTCGTATAGGTTAACTGGTATTCGTTCCACATATACTCCACGGAGGAATCCCGCTTTTCTTCCTGCTTCTCTTTCTGGTTGTCCAGACGGAAGAGCTCTTTGTCCAGCGCAGACATCCGGTCGGATAACTCCTCCCGCTTTTCGAAAAACTGCTTCTGTCCCTGACTCTTTTTATCTTTTTCTTCACGCTGGCAGGCCGCCTCTTTTTTCAGGCTTTCGGCTTTATCCCGGATTTCCAGGATCTTATGCTTCAGGGTTTCGATCTCGGCAGTCTTTTCCGTTATCGTCTCCTCGCTGGTTCCGGAACCGCCTTCAAAGCTCTCCCTCTCCGAAGTGAGGGCGGCAATCTCCTCGCGCACACGCTTCATATTCTCGGCAAGGAACGAGTCCTGCTGGCTGAGGCCAGCGGTTTCCAGCTGCACTTTTGACAGTGCAGCAGAGGCATTTTCTCTCTCTTCCTTTGCCAGATCCAGAGCCTCGCTCATCTTTGTCATTCTTATATTTCTTGCCGCGTTTTCTGACTCCAGCGTTTCCATATCGGAAACCACAAGGCGGATTGCCTCCCGGATCTCAGCCATCTGTTCCTCCAGCTGCCTGTTTTCCAGGTTCATGTCGGAGGATGAGACGATCAGGTCCTCTTTTTTGTCCTGCAGCTGCTTTAAGGAAACTTTTGCGGTATTCTCCTCCAGATACCGGCTCTGCAGATCCTTTTTTATCTGCTCGAGTTCCGAAGATTTCGTATCGAATATCCCTTCCTGAAGGACAAGTTCCTTCTGCAGCCGGTCCACATTGCGAAGTGCTTTCTGGCACGCCTGCTCCAGTTCCTCCATCTCGCGCTTTCTGCCGAGCAGGTTGCTTGAGTTTTTAAAAGCGCCGCCGCTCATGGAGCCGCCGGGGTTTAACAGTTCCCCGTCGATCGTGACGATACGGATCGACTGCCGGTATTTTTTTGAGATCGCGATCGCGTGGTCGATCTGATCCACCACAAGCACGCGTCCCAGAAGGAACCGAACCAGTTCATGGTAGCGGTCATCCGCATGTACCAGATCTGCCGCGATCCCGATTACGCCGGGTTCCTTTAAGGCCTGCGGCTGGTCAAAGCCGCCGCGGCCTGAAATTGCGGTTAACGGCAAAAATGTCGCCCGGCCGTATTTATTCTTTTTTAAGTGTTCGATCAGTATTTTCGCAGTCTGTTCCGAATCCGTGACTACGTTTTGAATACTCCCGCCGAGAGCGGTCTCCATGGCAGTCTCGTACTCCTTCGGAACATCGATGAGGTCTGCCACAACACCGTGGATCCCCCGCACCCGATCTCTGCATTCCATGACGCGCCGGATGCTGTTTCCGTATCCCTCGTACCGCTCCGCCAGATTTCTCAGAGATTCCAGCTTTGTGTAGGCCGTGTGGTATTCCTGCTGCACATTGTTGAGGTTTCGGTTCAGACGCCGGATTTCCTCCGATGCGTGTCCGGTCTCCTCCTCGAGAGCGTCTGCCCGGTCCAGCAGACCTGATATTTTCGCATCCAGGTCACTTAAGACCGCTTCCTGCTCGCTGATCTGCAGTTCCCAGATCTCCTCATCGCTTTTCACTTTGAGCAGTTTCTGTGCGACCTCCGAACGGCGGACCTGAACCTGTTCTAAGAGTGTGTCGTACCGCTGTTTTTTTACGGAGAGCGCCGATTTTCCGTTCAGTGCCTCAATAAGCGCCGCTTTCTCGGCTTCTATGCTTTGTTCCAGTTCGTCTGTTCGTATCGCGGCTGCCGTCAGCGTCTGTTCAGCCGTTTCCAGCTCCTTTTTCATCTGGCCGGCACAGACGCCCAGCTCCTGTCGCTCCCTCCGGTAGGATTCCTGGCTCTCACGTTTTTTGAGAAGCTCCGCATCGATCGCTTCGATCCGGTTTTTCATATGCTCAGCGTTCATCTGCTCGGCACGGATCTGCTCGTTGAGAACATTGATCCGTCCCTCCAGATTCCCGGCTTCGATCATGGCCTCACCGGCAGAATTCTGCTTTTCGGCGATCGCCGCGTCCAGACGGAGAAGCTCTTCCGCGAGAAGATCATACGCTTCTTTCAGTTTTTCAGATTCTTTTCTGGATTCTTCTATATGTCCGGATACGGTGGTACGGTTCGTTTCGATCTCTGTGAGCGCTTTCTGGATCTGCTCTGTTTCTGCAAGAAACAGGTTGGCGTCCAGTAATTTTAACTCATCCCTGAGGTGCAGGTACTCTTTCGCCGCAGCTGCCTGCTTTTCCAAAGGTCCGACCTGTTTTTCCAGCTCGCTTAAAATATCGCTCACGCGAGTGAGGTTCTGGTTCTCGTCCTCCAGCTTTTTCTGCGCGATGGCTTTCCTGCGTTTGAATTTTACGATACCGGCTGCCTCATCGAAGAGTTCCCGCCGTTCCTCCGGCCGTCCGCTTAAGATCTTGTCGATCTGGCCCTGTCCGATAATGGAATAGCCCTCTTTACCGATTCCCGTATCATAGAACAGCTCGTTGATATCTTTTAAGCGGCACGGGCTTCCGTTCATCAGGTATTCACTTTCACCGGAGCGGTAGATTCGTCTGGAAACCGTCACTTCGTCAAAATCGATGGCCAGCTGGTGATCGTAAGTGTCAAGTGTGATAGCAACGTAGGCAAATCCCTGCGGTTTGCGCGTCTCCGTACCGGCGAAGATCACGTCCTGCATGCTGGAGCTCCTGAGCTGTTTTACCTTCTGCTCTCCGAGCACCCAGCGCACCGCGTCCGCGACATTGCTCTTTCCGCTGCCGTTTGGGCCTACGATGCCGGTAATGCCGTTGTGGAATTCAAATACGATCTTATTGGCAAAGGATTTGAATCCCTGTACTTCGATACTCTTTAAATACATGGTTCCCCTTTTCCTACTTTTTTAATGTACAGATCCCGTTGTACGCGGCCACCTGCTCCGCTGCCTTCTTCGTCCTGCCGATCCCGCGTCCGATCTCCCGGTCGCCGATCTTGACGCAGATTTCGAAGGACTTGTTGTGATCCGGACCCTCTTCCCGGATCAGCTCGTAAATCAGGCTTTCCCTGAATTCCGCCTGAACCAGTTCCTGCAGGATAGTTTTGCTATCATAAAAGAGCTGTTTATGTTCGATATCGTTCAGGATAAAGCGGTAAATGAACTCTTTTGCATTAGCAAGACTACCATCGAGATAGATTGCGCCGATCACGGCTTCCATGGCATCGGAAACGACCGAAGGACGTTTTCTCCCGCCTGTCTGATCCTCGCCTTTACCCAAAAGTAGGTATTCACCCAGCGAGATCGCCTCCGCGCAGAAAGCCAGTGTCGGTTCGCAGACCAGGCTCGCACGAAGCTTCGTCATTTCCCCCTCCGGCATAGTCGGATAATTTTTAAAGAGGAATTCACTCGACACCAGTTCCAGTACCGAATCTCCCAGATACTCCAGTCTCTCATTGCATCTTGTTTTGTCCCAGTGTTTTTCGTTGGCGTAGGAGCTGTGAGTCAGCGCATGGGACAGAAGCTGCTCATTATTGAAGGTATATCCGATAACCTCCTGAAGCCGTTTTAAAGAATGTTCCAAAAGAGATTCTCCTTTCTTCCCTCTAAATGGAAAATAAGGTGTCTCCGAAAGGGGGACACCTTTTTCACAGGATTTTCTAATTTAACGCATTTTTGATCTGTTCAACCGCGTCACCGACACTGGCGATCTTTTCCGCCGCTTCGGTTGGAATTTCAATGTCGAACTCCTCTTCGATTCCCATGATGATCTGGAAGATGTCCAGGGAGTCAGCTCCCAAATCATCGACAAATGTGGTGTTCATCGTAATTTCATCCGGATCGATGTTGAGCACCTCTGCGATAATCTGCTGTAATTTTTCAAATTCCATAATTTCCATCCTCTCTGATTTTTAATTATTCTGCCTGATGATTTATATTTTCCTTTACAGCCAGACATTCGCTGATCTTCTCATTGATTGCCTGCTCCTTGAAGGAAATACACTGGATAATAGAATTTTTTACTTCTGTGGCTGTGGAGTTTCCGTGTGTCTTTACCACAAGGCCCTTAAGCCCCAGAAGCGGTGCGCCTCCGTACTGGCTGGCATCAAAGCTCTTCATCGTCTCCTTCAATGCCGGTTTGATAAGCAAAGCGCCGATCTTGCTTCGAAGAGATGTCATAAGCCCCTTTTTCACCATGGAAAGCATCGTTGCGCCGACGCCCTCGTACAGTTTCAGAATCACATTTCCCACAAAGGCTTCGCAGACGATCACGTCCGCCCCGCCGTGAGGGATCTCTCTCGCCTCAATGCTTCCGATGAAATTGATTCCCGGACACGCCTTGAGCAGAGGGAATGTTTCCTTTACCAGCGTGTTTCCTTTCTCCTCCTCAGCTCCGATATTGACGATCGCCACGCGGGGATTCCTGATCCCGACCACATGTTCCATATAAATGGAACCCATCTGCGCAAATTGAACCAGATGGGACGGTCTCGCATCCACGTTAGCGCCGCAGTCGATCAGAAGGGATACGCCTTTCTCCGTCGGGATCAGAGGTGCAAGCGGCGGCCGTTCCACGCCTTTGATCCGTCCGACGAGAACCTGTCCACCGACCAGGACAGCGCCGGAGCTTCCGGCGGATACAAATCCGTCCGCTTCGCCCTTCTTTACCATATTCATCCCGACCACGATGGAGGAATCTTTTTTCTTCCGGATCGCGTTCACGGGAGGTTCGCCCGTTTCAATCACTTCCGAGGCATTGACAATTTCAATCTGTTCTTTATTATAAGTATGCTTATCCAGTTCTCTTTTGATGACATCCTCCTGTCCCGTAAGACAGACTGTGATGTCCTTACGCTCATTGACGGCTTCAACGGCTCCCTTAACGATCTCGTAAGGTGCATTGTCTCCGCCCATGGCATCCACAGCAATTTTAATCATGTCCATATCTCCTAGTCTAAATCTACCAATAATATACTAGATACGATTTATAAAATCAATAGGTTTTTATGGACAAAAGAATGAAAACTAGCCGAATATCTGTTTGCGGATCAGGTCCCCGACGAGAGCGGGATCTGCTTTTCCTTTCATTTCCCGCATGACCTGACCCACGAGGAAGCCGATGACCTTATCTTTTCCCTCTCTTAATTCCCCTGCAGCCTTTGGATTTGCGTCGATGATCTTTTTTACGGTTTCTGTAAGAAGTCCGGAATCACTCTCCATCTTAAGGCCGTGCTCGCTCACATACGTTTCCGGATCCACGTCCCCGTCAAACATGACCGCGAACACCTCTTTTGCTGTCTGGTTATTGATCACACCTTTTTCGAAAAGGAGAATCAGTGCTGCCAGATGCTCCGGAGCAAACCGGATCTCGCCGGGCTCCATGTTCTTTTCTTTTAAAAGTCTTAATGTCTCGCCGGTGAGCCAGTTAGCCGCTTTCTTCGGAGCGGCTCCGGCTGCGATGGAAGCCTCGAACCGTTCTGCCAGTGCCTTGTCTCCTGTGAGAAGATCAGCATCGTAGGCGCTGAGGCCGTACTCGCTCTGGTATCTCGCTGCCTTTTCCCGTTTAAGTTCCGGCTGCTCGCTCTTGATTTTCGCGATCCACTCGTCCGAAATGGTGATCGGAGGAAGATCCGGATCCGGGAAATACCGGTAGTCCTTTGCATCCTCCTTGGAACGCATGGCGTGGGAGGATTCTTTGTTGTCGTCCCACCGCCTTGTCTCCTGGATCACACTCTTTCCCTCCTCAATTAGTTCGATCTGACGCTCCCGTTCGCCATCAATCGCGCGTGCGATGGCTTTAAAGGAGTTTAAGTTTTTCATTTCCGTACGGGTTCCGAATGCACTGCTGCCCACCTCGCGGACCGAAAGGTTGACGTCAGCACGCATGGAGCCCTCCTGCAGACGGCAGTCGGAAACGCCCAGATACTGCATCGTGGACTGGAGGCAGGTGAGGTATGCGATCACCTCGTCGGCACTCCGCATATCCGGTTCCGATACGATCTCGATTAACGGAACACCGCTTCGGTTGTAGTCCACGAGAGAACTGTCGGTCCAGTCGTCATGAACGAGTTTTCCGGCGTCCTCCTCCATATGGATCTCGTGGATCCGGACTTTTTTGGTGCCGCTTCCCGTTTCAATCTCCACAAATCCGTCATGACAGATCGGAAGATAGAGCTGAGAGATCTGATAGTTCTGTGGGTTGTCGGGATAGAAGTAATTTTTGCGGTCAAATTTACAGAACTGATTGATCTCACAGTTCAAAGCAAGACCGGCTTTTAAAGCGAATTCCACGACCTGACGGTTAAGTACCGGCAAAGAACCGGGCATACCCGTACATACCGGGCATACGTGAGTGTTGGGAGCTGCACCGAAAGCAGTGCTGCACCCGCAGAAAATTTTTGTTTTTGTGGCCAGCTCCACATGAACTTCCAGTCCGATCACAGTCTCATATTGTTTCATTACAATGTCTCCTTTCCTGTAAACGGAAGTGTCCAGGCTCCGCGGGCCTTTTCAATTCCTGACGCTGCCAGAAACAGCTTCTTTTCCGCAAAGCAGTCTCCGATCAGCTGTACGCCGATCGGGAGGCCTTTTTCATTTACCGTACATGGTACGGTAAGCCCCGGGAGACCTGCCAGATTCACAGCAACGGTATAAATATCGCTCAGGTACATTTTCATCGGGTCGCTTAAGGAGGTTCCAAGCTTCGGAGCCGCCGTGGGAGCTGCCGGGCCCAGAATCACGTCATATCTGGAAAATGCCTCATCAAATGCCTGTTTGATCTTCGCACGCACCTTCAGAGCTTTTAAATAGTAGGCGTCATAGTAACCGGAGCTCAATACGAAGGAACCCAGCATAATTCTTCTCTTGACTTCCGGTCCGAAGCCTTCCGACCGGCTTTTCTTATACATATCGTGGAGACCGTCGTACTCCGCGGTCCGGTATCCGTATTTCACGCCGTCAAAGCGCTCCAGGTTGGAGCTCGCTTCCGCGGAAGCAATCACGTAGTAGGCAGGAATGGTATATTCCATAAAACCGAGATCGAAGGTTTCCACAGTCGCTCCCTGCTCTTTTAGATATTCGGCCGCCTGCTCCACGCCTTTTCTCACGTCTTCATCAAGGCCCTCTGAAAGATATTCTTTCGGGATCCCGATTCTCAGTGACGCGGGGTTCTCTTTAAACGCGGCCATAAAATCGGCGTCATCCCGCTTCATGGACGTGCTGTCTTTTTTATCATAGGACGCAAGCACGGAAAGCAGCGCCGCACAGTCGGCTGCCGTTTTTCCGATGGGGCCGATCTGGTCAAGTGAGGACGCATAGGCAATCAGTCCGTATCGGGAAACCGTGCCGTAGGTGGGTTTGATACCGGTAACACCGCAGTAGGAACTGGGCTGGCGGATGGATCCGCCGGTGTCAGAACCGAGTGCGAGAAAGGCCTCGCCTGCTGCCACAGCCGCGCAGGAGCCGCCGGAAGAACCGCCCGGCACGTGTTCCGTGTTCCACGGGTTTTTCGTGGCCATAAACGCGGAGGTCTCCGTGGTGCTTCCCATCGCAAACTCATCCATATTCGTCTTTCCAAGCATGATCATGCCGGCCTTTTCTATGAGGTCAACGGCCTCTGCGTTGTAAAACGGAACGAAGTTTTCAAGAATCTTTGAGGAGCAGGTGGTCCGCATGCCTTTCGTACAGATATTGTCTTTCACAGCGATCGGAACGCCTGCCAGCGGCCCGGTGTAGCGCCCGCTTTTTATCCCCTCTTCCACTTCTCTCGCGCGCTTCATGACTGCATCCTCATCGACGGTCATGTACGCGCAAACCTTTGAATCCTCTTTCCGGATCTGATCCAGAGACGCTTTCGCTGCCTCTGTGACTCCGATAGTTCCTTTTTTTATTTCATCAGCCAGTTCTAAGGCTGAGAGTTCCAGAATCTGCATATGTTTTCCTCCTAACCGATGGTCTTTGGTACCAGGAACTGGCCGTCCTTTTCCTCCGGTGCATTCCCCAGAAGAATCTCTTTCGGAGTGCTCTCTGTGATCACATCATCCCGGAATACATTGCTGACCGGGAAGATGTGAGTGAGCGGCTCCACATCGTCCGTATTCAGTGTGTTCAACATATCCACATAATTCAGCATGCGCTGCATCTCTTCTCTCGATTTTTCCTTCTCCTCATCCGTCAGATGGAGCTTCGCGAGGATCTCGATCTCGTCCATGGTTTTATCTGTGATGATCTCTGCCATTTTTCTCTGTCCTTTCCTGATTATGATTACGGTTTCAGTCTTGTCATATCACGAGGGAACAGGCATGCTTCCCGCACGTTGTCCTCTCCGATCAGCTTCATGGTAAGCCGCTCCAGACCGATTCCCAGTCCTCCGTGCGGAGGCATTCCGTATTTGAAGCAGTCCAGGTAATCTTCCATTCCCTCTTCTTC
The DNA here is from genome assembly GCA_022788065.1 of Lachnospiraceae bacterium. GTDB lineage: Bacteria > Bacillota > Clostridia > Lachnospirales > Lachnospiraceae > SUG393. Next base: position 16,994 of record JALEWG010000061.1, read on the forward strand.
CATGCCGCGCTCCTCAATCTTTTTTAAGAGGGTACGGTAGTCATGAATTCTCTGCCCTCCTGTGGTAATCTCAAGTCCGCCGAAAAGCAGGTCGAAGCTTAAGGTGTATTCAGGATCCGCCGGATCGTCCATGGCGTAGAACGGACGTTTTTTAGACGGATAGTGGGTAACAAATACGAAATCAGCATCGTACTCCGACTTAAAGTATTCTCCGATCAGCGCCTCCTCCTCCGGCTCCAGATCATGCGGAGTGCGGATCTGTCTGTGATATTTTTCCGATACCAGGCGCTTTGCCTCGTCGAATCTCACGAACGGGATCTTTTCCGTGTTCGGAAGCTTGACATGTAAAAGCTCCAGTTCATTCTTGTATTCTGTTTCCAGAAGCTTCATCACGTACTGTAACATGGACGTTTCCATGCGGCAGATATCCATAAAGCTGTCAATGTATGCCATCTCAAAGTCAAGGCTGGTGTATTCGTTCAGATGGCGCTTGGTGTTATGCTTCTCAGCGCGGAATACGGGACCTGTCTCGAAGACCCGGTCGAACACGCCGACCATCATCTGTTTGTAGAACTGCGGGCTCTGCGCTAGCACCGCCGGTCGGTGGAAGTACTGGAGCTTAAACAGGTTCGCGCCTCCTTCCGCTGATTTTGCGCCGAGCTTCGGGGTGTGGATCTCGGTGAATCCCTGGCTTGTCATGAACTCGCGGAATCCGCGGCAGATGCCCTCCTGAATTTTAAACTTCGCGCGTTCTCTCACATTCCGAAGAGTAATGGCGCGGTGGTTTAAGTTTGCTTCCAGCGATGTGGACAGTTTCCATTTATCGATGGCTACCGGAAGCGGTTCCTCCGGTCTTGAAAGAATCTCCGCGCCTGTGAGTTTCAGTTCCACACCATGGGGGGCACGCTCCTCGGCTTTTACGATTCCCTCCACGCGGACGGCCTGGCCTTCATGAAGCTCCTTTAACGAGCCATCAGAGGTGTTTTTTTCCAGAACTGTCTGGATCAGGCCTTCCCTTCTTCTCAGGATCACGAATTCGATTTCTCCCATATCGCGGATGCTGTGGATCATACCGGTGGTTACAGCCTCTTTTTCAAGCATGGCCGGGTCTGTCAGAATGTCCAGTCCCATTTCTCTTCCTTCACAGATTCCTGTCACAAATTCCATAAGATGTCCTCCTTGTTCTTTTCAAAGACGGGGCGTTTTTTCTGTGTCCGATCTGCGTAAACGAAAATCCCGCCCCGGAGATTCCAATTACTGAAAAATCTCCGGGACGGGACTTCTATTTCCCGCGGTACCACCCGCATTGCATTTGAATGCCTCTCATGAGCCGCCGCAAACTACGCTGTCGGACCATCATCCTAACGGCTCTGCCGCGTAACGTGCGGCTCTCGTGCTTCCCTACTGCCTTACAGCCTTCGAAAAGCCGGCTCCCGAGCGTTCCCACATCTTTTTTCCTTTCCCATGCTCTCAGCCAGCACACGGTTCTCTGTCAAGTTCCAAAGAGTGATTCTCATTCACAGCCTTTATATCAATATCTTTAAAGCTTTTTTATAATTTATATTTATTAGCAGAATTTTTTGATTCTGTCAAGTGCTTTTAATGAATTTTCGTAGGATCCGAACGCAGTCAGGCGGAAGAAATGCTCTCCGGACGGTCCGAAGCCTGCGCCCGGTGTTCCGACTACGCCTGCTTTATCCAGAAGATAATCAAAGAACTCCCAGGAAGTCATCTGATCCGGAGTCTTCATCCAGATGTAAGGAGAATTGACTCCGCCGTACGCGGTAAATCCGGCGTCGATCAGGCCGTTCCGGATTGTCGCGGCATTCTTCATGTATCTTGAGATCTGCTCGTCGATCTGCTTCTTACCCTCTGCAGAGTAGACAGCCTCGCCGGCCTTCTGTACAATGTACGGCGTTCCGTTGTATTTGCTGCCCTGGCGGCGGAGCCATAAAGCATGGAGACTTACGTCGCCGCATTTCAGCTCCTTCGGGACAACGGAAAAGCCGAGACGGACGCCGGTAAACCCGGCCTTCTTGGAAAAGCTTCTGAGCTCAATGGCACATGTCTTTGCGCCTTCGCACTCGTAGATGGAGTGCGGGATTCCATCCTCGGTGATATATGCCTCATAGGCCGCGTCAAAGATGATCACGGAGCCGTTTTTATTCGCGTAATCCACCCAGACCTGGAGGTCCTTCTTCGTGATTACTTCGCCGGTCGGGTTGTTCGGGAAGCACAGATAGATAATATCAGCCCTCTCCTTCGGAAGCTCCGGAAGGAAACGGTTCTCCTCCGTGCACGGAAGATACACGACATGATCAAAGCGGCCGGTCTCGGCATTGTAAAGGCCGGTACGGCCTGCCATAACGTTGCTGTCCAGGTATACCGGATAAACAGGATCGCAGACCGCGATCACGCTGTCCAGACCGAAAAGCTCCTGAATATTGGCAGAGTCACACTTTGCGCCGTCGGAGATGAAAATCTCGTCCGCAGTAATATCACATCCGTTGGCCTGATAGTCATTTTTTGCCACAACCTCGCGCAGGAATTCATAGCCGCGCTCCGGCGCATAGCCGCGGAAAGTGGAAGCTGCACTCATCTCATCGACTGCTTTATGCATGGCTTCGATGACCGCCGGTGCAAGAGGCTGGGTCACGTCGCCGATTCCGAGACGGATGATCTCTCTGTCCGGATTGGCTTCCTGGAATGCGGAAACTTTTTTTGCAATGGTGGCGAACAGATAGCTGCCCGGCAGCTTTAAAAAGTTCTCATTGACTGTAAACATATGAATTCTATTCCTTTCTGTTTCTTCTCTGATCATTTAATCTTCCGGAATCAGCATGGTAACCATGTGGGCGCTCTCCATCATGGTTCTTCCGGTGTCCATGCTTGTTTTCTGCAGATATCTGTGAGCCTCCGGCTCCGTCAGATGATTTCTTTTCATGAGAAGGCGCTTCGCCCGGCGTAAAACGCCCTGCTCTTCCGCGCTCTCAACGAATCCGGCAAACAGCGGATGCGCGTGGTTCGGTCTGGACTTGAATTCCGGATGCGCCTGTGTTCCGATATAGAACGGGTGATCCGCCAGTTCGATCATTTCCACGATCCTGCCGTCCGGAGACTGTCCG
>JALEWG010000101.1 GCA_022788065.1 Lachnospiraceae bacterium
GCCCGGACATTTAATTTGTCAGCCAGAATCACTGCGCGCTCCGCCACGTTTTCCGCAGCCATCTCTTTTGCCTTATCTCCTGTCTGTATGTACTGAGAGCTGACATATCCGGTCACGCCTCCGGAGGAGATCTTGTACCAGCCCTCTGTGGTCGTATCCACGATCTCACAGGCAGCTCCTCTCTGGAGCTTTCCGATCACCTCGCCGAAGCTTTCCGGCGTCTTCCTCACATTCAGATATCCGGATACGTCGGCAATTCCCAGATTGGCGTATCCGTCAATGACCGCTTTCACTGTTTCATTCTGCTCTCTCTCCCGGATCTCCTCCTCCGAGAGCGTCGTCTCCAGCACAAGGGAGACCGGCTCCGGGGCTCCGGTTTCAGGCGGTGCAGTCGTTTCCAGAGAAGCGGCAGCCGTTTCCACCTTCATTCGGCTCACCGGACCTCCGGAGCTGTTTTTCATAACACCGCCAACGATCGCCACTGCTGCGACCACAGCCGCAACGCCTGCCGCTGCAGCCATGTATTTCATCGGGGCAGCAAGCGTTTTCTTTTTTCTTATTTTCTGAAACCGTTTGATCTGATCCTGCGGTTCCGGTTTTGTTTTCTTATCTGTTTCCTTTTCTTCTGTCATCTATATTCTCCATTTCCGGTGATTCATCCGCGTACCTCTGCAATCCGCCGGAGGTATTTTTCCACACAATTTTCTCTGTAATTATTACAAAAGTGTTACATGTATTCTTCATTTTATCAAAAACGGCCTGCGCTGTCAACCCTGCCTGTCAACGGCCAGCCGTATCCGCAGCTTTCCCGCGCTGCGATCCTTTATTCCTGCCGTTAAAAAGAGGAAGCCGCTTTTCTGGTCTCGTTCCCTCAACCAGGAAAGTGCCTCCTCCCTGAGTGTTTTAATATGTATCCGTTATCAGTCCTGTTTTCCCAGTGTCTGGAAATGCTCCATATGGCCGTACAACTTCAGGATCCGTCCGAATTCCTCTTCATCATAGAAAGAGCAGGTTCCGTTTCCATATGCCTTTGCAACTTCGATCATAAATCTTGCCGCGTCATCCAGATCATCGAGATGGGTGGCTCCCGTCGCGCAGCCGGCAACGGTTGTCTCCGTTGTGATCGCAACGCCGACCACCGGGGCCTTTGTGGCTGTTGCAGGCTGGAGAATGCTGTTTAAATGGAACAGGCCGTTTCCATACGGAGTAATATCCTGCTGTGTCAGAGCAAACACATGGGGAAGACGTCCTGTTGTAGTCTGCATGATATCTAAAAGCGTCTCGCTGACCCGGAGAATATAGCCCTCCTTGACAGTCGGTGAGATTGCAAAGCCTCTGTGGTTGATGATCCGGTTGCCCTTTGTGGTATCCACAACAAGTACCGCATCCAGATCCTCCGTCACTTCCTCCTTGTTGACCTGCCAGGTCTCAACCGGAGAATTCATAAACGGAACCGGCTCGTGAGGTGTTGTCGGCGCATTTGGACATACGTGCGTGGAAACAAACACATCTCCCTCCAGGAAATCTCCTTTTTTCTGCATGTCCAGAAGTTTTGCAGCGATAGCGAGCGCTGTGATCGCGCCGTCTCCGTCAGAAACGAAACCGGTCTGCTCCGGTCTTGCACCGAGACCGCCGAGGCGTCCGAGAATACCGATCGTCTTAGCCGGACCGCCGACCGTCTTTCCGTTCTTACCCGGAATCAGGATCCTGACCATATCCGTATGACCTTTTGGTCCCTCCAGCGGATATGTCTCAACTCTGCAGTCCGGAACGATGGAGCGCAGATACTCCACAACCTGCGCACCGGAAGCGGACGCACTGTCAAGAATGTCAAAAAGCTCAATAAACTGTTTGTATAACATATCTGTTACCCCTCCTGCGTTTTTGGCCGCCGCCCTTTAATTTATCAGATATCCCAGTTCCCGGTAATACCGCTCGGCTCCCTCATGGAGCGGAATGGGGAGATCCCGGCAGAGAAACTGCTTGTCCTGCACCATTGACATAAACGGGACGTCCGCAGTATATACGGGACCGTTCAGATCCATGGCTCTGGCAATTTCATAAGCCAGGTCGGGATCCATGTCTTTCCCTGCACAGAGAAGCACCTTGACCCCGAACGTCGGGATCTCATTCTCCTGCCCGCTGTACGTCCCTGCCGGAATCGCGGTTTTAAAGTACCTCGGCTCCCCGTCAAGAATCCGGTCCAACTCCTCTTCCGTATAAGAAAGGAACACCGTTTCCTGCTCTGTTGACAGCTGCTCATGCGCTGCTAACGGGACAGGCGCAAAGCCGTGAGCAGCATCTGCCGTTTTTTTCTTTACATGACCTGTACTGTCCGAAAGTCCGTCGGAATAGATCTCCGTGTTATTTTCATCGATCCCCAGAACGTGGAACGCGGCATCGGAAGCCAGCTCTGTCCTGGACGCAGCCGGACCGGAGGAAATAATTTTCCCGCGAAGCTCGTGGACCATTGTAAGTCCCGATTCTTTTAACGCCGCCCAGCCGGATACCTCCTGATAGCAGGCCGCGAGGACGCATAAGTTTCCAACCGCGTCTTCCTGAAATCCGTTTTCTCCGTAAAGCGCATCATACGCCGTATCGCCGGAAATAACCGCCAGATCCCAGGTTCCCCCCGCCACATTGGCCGCATTGACCGATGATCCTTTCGACGGTTCCACCGCAACATGGATTCCGGGTACTGTATGATTGATCACATTTGCCACGGCGAAACCGGCCTGCCAGACGGTTCCGTTCTCCTCGCCGGTTCCCATGACAAGCGTCTGCGGCAGATAATCCGCCGGCTCTTCTGCTCTTTGCGACGGACGACTGCACCCCGAAAGAACCAGCGCGGCAAACATCACTGCCGTTCCCATGATGAAATATCGTTTCTTATTGTTCAATGTTCTGTTTCCCGTCTGTTTCCGCCCCGCAATCGAGCCTGCCTCCTCCGAAGCCGTAACGTTTTAAACGCTCCTTGTCCTCCTTCGGCACCGGCAGGGAATCCCGGATTTTGGAAACCGTTTTTTTATAAGTAAATTCCGGAAGACGGTGAACGGCGAGAAATGCCTCCGTCTTTTCCGGGTATTTCACATAGCACATGGAATACGCCCAAGCCACCGCCATCTGTGCGTAATATCCCTCCTGCCTGACTGTGAAAAGAGCTTCCAGAACCCGATCGATCCATTCGTCACAGATAAAGTGGTTTAAAAGCATGACTGCCGCGAACCGCGCTTCGAACTCCTGATCCGAAGTCAGGTACGGCGCAAGGAATTCCCAGAACCTTTCACGGTCCTTCCGGGCAGCCTTTAAGTCCGAGCAGAAGGTATCGCAGAGACACCAGTCTGTGATCTCCGGCACGTACTCCGCTGTATATTTCAGGATCTCGGCAGTGTCCGCCATTAACCCTGCGATCACAAGTCCCTTCACCGCGATCTCTTCAAAGCTTTCCCTTTTCGCCTGCCGGATAAACTCCCGGCCGCTCTCCTTTGCGATCCGCGATGCGATTTTTCTGAGTACCGGGCGTCTGACTCCGATCAGATCCGTTACCCCCGGGATGAGAGCCTGCTGGAACACGCGGTACTTTTCATCAGCGTTATCAGAAAGTTCCCTGCGGAACGCAGTCATATCCATCGTATTCGTTCCTTCCGTTCTATGAAATAAATCCATCCACACAGACAGCGCCGTACGGGCGGATGCTCATCCGGTATGCGCTTCCTTCTCCCATGGCTTTTTCAATATAGGCAATATACTCGTCCACCACTTCGTTGGGAAGCATCGCCATAATGACGCCTGCGAAACCGCCGCCGTGAACGCGGCACGCACCGCAGCCTTTTTTCTGAATAAAGAGTTCCGTAAGAGAAAGCGCCGCCGTGATTCCCTGCTCCGTCTCTCCCGGAACATAGCAGTTCTGCAGCCATTTCCAGGAAGAGTTTCCGGATTCCGTGATCTTCTGCAAGAACACATCAAACCGGTCTGCCTTAAGAGCTGCCACTTCCTCCTCCACACGTTTGTTCTCCTCAAAGAAATGGAGCGCCCTTAGAAGCGGACGATCCCCCGCCTCTTTTCTCACCTTTTCAATATTGTCAAGTACCTCTTCTTCCGTGATATCCGCACACACCTCTTTGCCGAATACCGCGGCCACCTTCTTCATATCACCGGGGATTGAGGAATACTCCGCGCTCAGATCCGCATGTCCCTTGCCCGTCTGGACAATAATCAGGCTGTGGTCCCTGGATCCAAATTCATAATCGATCTTTTCCACCACCGGTTTCAGCGGCTCTTTAAAGTCGATTGTGATCATGCCTCCAACGGCGCAGGCCATCTGGTCCAGAAGTCCGGAGGCCTTGTCCCAGTAGACGTTCTCCGCGTATTTTCCCACATGGGCGTATGTAACGACGTCCACGGAGCCTGCGTTAAAAAACGTATTGATCATGGTGCAGATCAGCATCTCGTAAGCCGCTGAGGAGCTCACACCTGCGGCGCTGATCACATTGCTTGTGATAAATGCATCGAAACCGCCGATTTTGTATCCCATCTCCAGAAATCCCTTTAACATTCCCTTGGTCAGGTCAATGGTCCCGGCCTTTTTCTCGCTGGGATCCAGCTTATTGATATCGATCGTAAACTCCTGCCTGTAAGTCTCACTGATAATGTGGATCTTTTCTGTTCCGTTCGCCGCAGCCGCCGCAACACAGTCCAGATTGATACTTCCGGCAAGGACTTTTCCATGGTTGTGATCCGTGTGGTTGCCGCTGATCTCGGTACGCCCGGCGGAAGAAAACAGGCTCATATCGGAACCTTTGAAGTGCTCCTCAAATCCCTTTATCACGTGAACATAACGCTCTTTATTTTCCGCGATTCCATCTGCTCCGTACATTTTTTCAAAAAAGGCATCTGCCTTTTCACTGTTTAACTGAATCAGTAACTCTTTTGCTTCCATAGGTTTCTCCTTTTTCCGCTCGGCAATTTCTGGTCTTTCTATTGCAAACCAGTCTGCCACTATTATATAATAATTCCAATATACCTTGCAACCGTTTTTGAGAGATTTTGGAGGAGATTCCCGTGGAGGTAACATGCGACAGGACTGGAACGGAAAACCGTATTATTCTCTGGATTATTATCTGAAACAGACATTCGGAAAAAAAGTATATAAGCTGGCTCTGGACGGCGGCATGACCTGTCCAAACCGGGACGGCACCGTGGGAACGGGAGGCTGCATCTTCTGCAGTGCCGGCGGATCCGGCGAATTTGCGGCCGGACGGACTGCCTCCGTAAAACAGCAGGTGGAGGAAGCAAAGGCACGTGTGGCCCAAAAAATGAAGCAGGCTCCCTCCGCTGACGTAGATCCTGCCTCTGAGACCGGCTCCTATATTGCCTATTTTCAGTCCTACACCAACACGTATGCGCCTCTCCCCTATCTCACTTCTCTGTTTACGGAAACGATCTCTCTTCCGGATATCTGTGCCCTGTCCGTGGCCACAAGACCGGACTGCCTGCCGGACGAGACCATAGCCCTTCTGGCTTCCTTAAATCGGATCAAACCGGTCTGGGTGGAGCTTGGGCTTCAGACCATCCACGAAAAAACAGCGGATTTCATCCGCCGCGGGTATCCACTCCCTGTATTTGAGGACGCATACCGCCGCCTGAAACAGGCGGGTCTCACCGTGATCGTCCATGTGAT
>JALEWG010000125.1 GCA_022788065.1 Lachnospiraceae bacterium
CTTCGAATGGTGCCATGACGGCATTTCTCCGGAAATCGGAAATCTTCAGAAAATTCCTGCCGCAGATCTGGACTACTGGTTTGAAAAATTTGAGGAAGAGGGTGAATTTTACATCTCTTCTCTGTCTGAAGCAAACGATCAGGATGTGAAAACCTGCAGGATTCCGGAGTTCATGAAGATCGGGAGCCTTATGGCAGCGCCCATGATCATGCGTGAAAAAATCATCGGCTTTCTCGCTGTGGTCAATCCCCGTGAAAATAATGAAGATCTTCTGCTCATGTCCGTGATAGCTTCCACCTGCTGCGGCGAAATTGCAGCCCGGCAGAATCATAATACAAAGATCCGGGAGCTGGAAGCACAGCAGAAATTACAGGAGACCAACGAAAATCTCACTGCCCTCCTTGCGGCGGAAAAACAGTATACCTCGATTATCGGTGCATTAAGCAACGTGTTTTTTGCGATCTATTATATTGATCTTGAGAATAATACATTCCAGGAACTCATCTCTGTAGATAAAATCCATCACATACTGGGCGAAAAAGGAAATGCAAGGAACGCTCTTCGCAGGATAACCGAAGAACTGGTGGGAGCGGCTCACAAGCCGATTATGCGCATTTTTACGGACTTCGATACCATTGATGAACGGCTGAGCGACAAGTCGATCATGATTCAGGAGTACATGGCTAAGAGCGGCGGCTGGACACGATGCGCGATTTTTCCTGTTGATAAAAATGAGAGTGGTAATAACCGTACCGTTCTCTGCACACTCCGCTGGATCACCGCCGAAAAAGAGGAAATGGCATCCCAGGACAACCTGATCCAGGCTCTGGCCATTCCCTACGAAAACATTTATGCCGTCAACACAGAAACCCGCGAGGCAGTCTGTTACCGGATGGGACAGACGATGACGGACCGCTACGGGCAGAAATTCGCCGCCGGCAATTACGAATACAACATTCAGACCTATATTCAGAATGATGTGATCGAGGAAGACCGGAATCTGTTTGACCGTGTAAAAAGTGTATCCGGTGTGAATAAGCTTCTGGCAGATAAAAAGACCTATTCCTTCAATTACCGCGTATTCCGCAATGATCTTGTGCAGTATTTCCAGTGCCAGCTCGTAAAGCCGAACCGGGACAGAAACGAATTCGTGATCGGTTTTAAAAATATCGATGAGGAAAAAACTCTGGAACTGGCTCAGCAGCGGAAAGTTGAGGAAGCACTGGCCCTAGTGGAAAAGACGAATATGGCTCTCAGGGAAGAGATGGCTGTCTCCGGAGTATTGAGCCGGGAGTACAGCAGCCTGTTTAAGATCGACGCGAAAACCGGAAACATGTCCCTATACCGGACAGACGGGATCGGCATGGATCCCGGACTTCTGAAAAAAATGATGGCATCCGAAAGCTATGAGGCGGTTTTGTCCGGATATATTGACACTTTCGTAGTCCCGGAGGACCGGGAATGGCTCAGAGCCTCAAGCAAGCTGAACGTTCTTCTTGAGCGGGTTCCGGATGTCGGACTGTACAAGCTGGGATACCGGAGAAATATGAACGGTGTGATCTCCTATTATGAAATGAATACAGCGAAAATCATTGACGAGAACGGAGACGTCACCCTGATTCTGGGGCTTCGCGATGTGGATGAGGAGATGCGACGTCAGCTTAAACAGACCCGGGAGATGGAAGTTCAGCGCGAGATCATCGAAGGTCTCGGTTCGGAATACTATTCGGTTCTGCTTGTGGACCCCGTGAAAGATACCGTTACCATGTATCGCGAGGAAGATGAGGACGGACGGGCAATCGCTGATTACTTCCGGAAATATGACAACTGCTGGTCCAAAGGCCTCCAAAGCTACTCCGAAGAACTGGTTTCTGAATCAAGCCGCGGTGAATTTCTCCGGAAGCTGTCCTTAGACCACATCCGCGCGGACGGAAAGGACTATTCGTTCACCTATGAAAAGCTGACGGATAGCGGGATCCGATATCTCCAGACAAGAATCTCTTTCGTTCATGAAAAAGACGGCAGTCTGGCAGCCGTGATCGGAACCAGAAATGTTGATGATCTGATCAAAAAGGAGCGTCTTCAGGAAATGGCACTCCAGGCGGCATTTGACGCCGCGGAGGCAGCAAACCGGGCAAAAACGGATTTCCTCTCCAGTATGTCCCACGATATCCGGACGCCGATGAACGGAATTATCGGTATGACTGCCATCGCCGCCGCGCACATCGATGACAGGGAACGCGTGCAGGACAGCCTTCAGAAGATCACTCAGGCAAGCAAGCATCTGCTCAGCCTGATCAATGAAGTTCTGGATATGAGTAAAATTGAATCGGGAAAAGTGGATCTGATCGAGGAAGAATTTAATCTTTCGGACCTGATCGACAATCTGCTCACCATGACCAGCTCACAGATCGAGGAACATCATCATGAATTATCTGTCAGCATATCCGGTGTGACCCACGAGGCGGTGATCGGCGACAGCCTGCGTATCCAGAAGGTCTTCATCAATCTGATGGGAAATGCAGTAAAATTCACGCCGGATGGCGGGAAGATCCATCTCTCCATAACAGAAAAGCCGTCCAACCAGGCCAAAGTCGGCTGCTTTGAGTTTGTTTTTGAAGATAACGGCATCGGCATGAAAGAGGAATTTCTCAGCCAGATCTTTGAACCGTTTGCGAGAGCCGAGGACGATCTGGTCCATAAGGTTCAGGGAACCGGACTCGGTATGCCCATCAGCCGGAATATCGTGCGCATGATGGGCGGCGATATCAAGGTTGAAAGCAAATTCGGTGTGGGCTCCCGCTTCACAGTCACTATGTACTTAAAGCTTCAGGACACCTCGGAAATCCGGTATGACAAATTTGTCGATCTGGACGTTCTGGTGGCGGATGACGATGAGCTGAGCCTGGAGTCCTGCTGCGGAATGTTAAATGATCTCGGCATTAAAGCCGAGGGCGTTTCCACCGGCGCGGAAGCCGTCGAACAGGTCATCCTTCACCATCATCAGAAGCGCGATTATTTTGCCTGCATCATTGACTGGAAAATGCCGGAAATGGACGGAATTGCCACGACACGCGCGATCCGGAAAGCTGTCGGAAAAGATGTTCCGATCATTATCATCTCAGCCTACGACTGGTCTGATATTGAGCAGGAGGCCAGAGCTGCCGGCGCCAATGCCTTTATCAGCAAGCCTCTGTTCCGTTCCAGGCTTGCCAGAACCTTTAGTCTCCTCGTGGGTGAGGAAAGCCCTGAAGTGCCGGAGGCACCTCTTACGGTGCTGGAAAACCTGCATTTTGCAGGCCGCCGGGCGCTGTTGACAGAGGACAATGAACTGAATGCGGAAATCGCGTCGGAGCTTCTGGAAATGACCGGTCTCGCCGTTGAGTGTGTTTCAGACGGCGCAGAGGCGGTGGACCGGATGGCGGAATGTGAAGACGGATACTTTGACATTATCTTCATGGATATCCAGATGCCAAAGCTAAACGGATATGACGCCACCCGCGCCATCCGTGCCATGAACCGGGATTACTGCAGGCAGATCCCCATCATTGCGATGACTGCAAATGCGTTCGCGGAGGATGTACAGGCCGCAAAAACTGTGGGGATGAATGAACATATCGCAAAACCGCTGGATATGAATATGCTTGCGAAAACACTGCGCAGATGGCTCCAGTAGCCAAAACCCCCAATCGGTCTTTCGGAAAGTCCGGTTGGGGGTTTT
>JALEWG010000184.1 GCA_022788065.1 Lachnospiraceae bacterium
GCATCTGACAGAGTTTACGGGGCTTGCAGGATACAGAAGCTTTCTGGATACGGTGCCTCTCTCTGCCAACATCATGACATTTGCGGGGCATTCCGCGCTTCGTCTGGCAGTTATGGGAACCTCGGACGCAAAGCCCGACGCTTCTCAGATGGATCAGATGAAGGCGCTGTTAAGAGAGGCGATGGAGCACGGGTGTGCGGGCCTCAGCACAGGGCTCTTCTATCCGCCCAGCGCTTACGCCGATGTGGACGAGGTGGCGGAGCTCTGCAGTGTGGTCGCAGAATACGGCGGGATCCACACGAGCCATATCCGGAATGAGGGTTCCGGAGTGTTAAAATCCATTGAGGAGGTTCTGGAGGTATCACGGCGCACGGGTGTGGCGCTCAATATCTCCCACCACAAGGTCTGCGGAAGAAAGAACTGGGGACTGTCCGAAAAGACGCTGGCGCTGGTGGAAAAGGCGCGGGCGGAGGGCATTCAGGTGACCATGGACGTGTATCCGTACACGGCCTCCATGACGAAGCTTGCGGCGTGCATTCCGACGGAATATTTTGTTAAGGGAACCGCATGGCTTCAGAAGGCGCTTTCGGATCCTGCCCTGCGAAAGGAGATCCGGGAGAAGATGGAGCACTTTGAGGACGGCCGGTACCGTCAGTGCGGCGGCTTCACCGGAGTGATGATCGGAGGCTGCCCCACCAGACCGGAGGCGGAGGGGAAATTCATTTCCGACTACGCGAATGAGCTGGGCGCAGATCCGTTTGAAGTGTTTTTTGATCTGGTGGCCGAGGACGGCGGTCAGTGCACGGCGATCTATTTTACCATGTGCGAGGAGGATCTGGACCGGATCATCAAAGCGCCGTGGACCATGATCGGCACAGACGGTCTGGCGGTCAGCATGACAGGAAAGACGCATCCGAGGAGCTGGGGAAGCTTTCCGCGGGCGATCCGTCTGTTTGTGCGGGAGAAGAAGCTCCTCACAATGGAAGAGATGATCCACAGGATCACCGGACTCGCGGCACAAACGTATCAGATGCCGGGCAAAGGCCGCATTGCGGAGGGATTCGACGCGGATCTGGTTCTTTTCAATAAAGACACGATCTGCGATATGGCAGACTTTACGGACAGCAGTCGTCTGACTGACGGAATCAGGGCTGTGATCACGGGAGGCGCTGTTGTTCTGGAGGACGGCGTCATGACGGGCGCCTGCCCCGGAACCTGGATCGGCCTGGGAGGAAGACGATGAGCTGGAAGAAGGAATTTGTGCGCGGCGTAAAGGACGGGTTTCCCATCGGCCTCGGATATGTGCCGGTTTCCTTTACGTTCGGGTTTATCGCGGTTTCCGGCGGGCTCCCCGTTTGGGTGGCCTGTCTGATTTCACTGACCAATCTTACGAGTGCGGGGCAGTTTGCCGGAACTAATCTGATCCTGGCCGGCGCCGGCTATATGGAGGTTGCGCTGACGACCTTCGTGATCAATATCCGTTATATGTTAATGTCCCTCTCCCTGACCCAGCGTCTGGAGGAGCACACGGGGATCTTAAAGAGAATGGGGTTCGGCTTCGGAATCACAGATGAAACTTTTGTCATGGCTTCCCTGAAGCCGGGTGTGTTAAAGGCGTCTTACATGTTCGGCCTGATCCTGCTTCCCATAGCGGGCTGGAATCTGGGCACGGTTCTGGGAGCCTGTATTTCGTCAGTCCTCCCGGTCGCATTGCAGAATGCCATGGGGATCGCGCTGTACGGAATGTTCATTGCGTTGATCGTGCCGGCCGCCAGAGACTCGGCGCCTGTATTCGCCATTGTGATTATCTCAGTGCTGATCAACTGTGTGCTGAAATATGTTCCGGTATTTTCTTTCATTTCATCCGGATTCCGGATCATTTTGTCGACGGTTCTCGGAGCAGGCGCGGGGGCGCTCCTGTTCCCGAAGGATGAGACTGACTACGTGGAAAAGGAGGAGCAGTAGAGCATGGACATGGATATGAAGCGTGTTGTGATCTGTGTGCTTTTGATGGCGCTTGTGACGTATATTCCGAGAGTGCTTCCGCTCACCATATTCCGGAA
>JALEWG010000194.1 GCA_022788065.1 Lachnospiraceae bacterium
ATAAAGATGTACTATCATACAAATAAAGATGTATATACAACTAAATGGCCCACAATTTTACAGACACAATAGCGAAGACGAGCTAATACAGATCCATCAAAATGAAGGAGGCAGATATTGTATGGAAGCGGAAGGCAGGAAAATCACAAAAATTGCCCGCGAGGTGAGCAAATTTACGGTGCAGACCATGAAGGAAGACGGGATAGGCACGGCTGAATTTGACTTTATCCATCTGGTTCGTCACAATCCCGGAATCACGCAGGCCAAAATAAGAGAGCAGCTAAAGATCGATAAGGGCGCGGCGGCCCGCAGGGCCGCAAACCTGGAGGCAAAGGGATATCTCGTGCGGCAGGAGAATCCGGAGGATGGGAGAAGCCAGCTTCTGTTTGCCACGGAAAAGGCGGAATCATTGAAAAATTCCAAAGTCAAGATCGAATCGGCGGCGTATGAATGGCTTTTTGAAGATCTTTCGGAAACGGAACGGGACAGCTTTACGGAGATCCTGGAGCGGCTTTATGAGCGGATGAAGTGGGAGAGTCGGGCGGGCTTTCCCAATGTGTCTGCCAGAATCTGTGCGGATCGGGAGAGAGAATGATGCGTATGGAACACCCGGAGCGGATCCGATCTTATTTGTCCGCTGAGTGGAAGATTCTGGTTATCGTGACAGTCACCGGACTTTTCTACAATGTGGGGCTTCTGGCCGGGCCGCTGTTCGAGGGCCGGCTGGCCCAGTGTCTGCTTGAAATCATGGAAGGGAAAAAGGCGTTCCAGGATATGGTGCGTCTTGCGTTCGTCTATGTGGCTGTAACGGCAGCTGTGCAGGGGGCGCGGTATCTGAAACGATTTTATGTGAGACGGTTTGCAAACAACGTGAACCTCAATATGAAGCAGGTTCTTTACGGAAATCTTGTACATAAAAGCAGGGAGGAACTGGCACGGGAAAACGTCGGCAGTGTGATGACAAAAGCCATCTCAGACGTGGACGCCTGTGCCGAGGGAATTCGGAAATTTGTCACAGAGGTGTTTGACACGGGGGTAGCGCTTCTCGGGTATGTGGTGCTGCTTATCTGGTACGACTGGAGGCTGGCACTTCTCTGCCTGATTTTCCCGCCGTTCTCCTACCTGATCGCGGAAAAAATGAAAAAGAAGGTGCAGGAAAGCAGCGCAGGACTGAAGGAGAGCGCGGGACGCCTGAGCGCGGCGACGTTTGACAGGGTATCCAACGGGATCACGTATCGGGTGTACGGCTGTGAGGATAAGAGGGCAGAGGATTATGACGCATGTCTCGGCGACTATGAGCGGTCAGCCGTGCGGGCCGGCGTTCTGGTTGCAGCCATGCCCCCTCTCTACCATGTGATCTCCATGATCAGCGTCATGTTCATCCTTCTCTTTGGCTCGAAAAACTGCCTGGGAACAGGGGCAGTCCAGTGGGACATTGCAGCCTTTACCACATTTTTGTCCTGTTTCACGAAACTGTCAGTGAAATCCTCAAAGGCGGCCAAGCTCTTTAATTCGGTGCAGAAAGCGGAAGTTTCATGGAAGCGGATCAAACCCTATATGTACTGCCCGCCGGTGGAGAGCCGGGAGGGAAAAGCAAAGGCACAGACGCTTAAAATGAATAATGTCAGCGTTTCCTGGCCGGGCAAACCGCCTGTTTTAAGCGGACTTTCATTATCGGCAGAGCCCGGTCAGATCATCGGAATCACCGGCCCTGTTGCATGTGGAAAATCTGCGCTCGGCCTTGCGTTCCTTGGGGAAGCGCAGTATTCCGGGAGCATTAAACTTGCCGGTGAGGAGCTTTCCGGACTTTCGGAAAGTGAAAGAAACGCCAGAATCGCCTACATGGGACATGATCCGGAGCTTTTGAGCGACAGCATTAAAAACAACATCCTTCTCGGAGATGAAGGCAATGCAGGAACTTATCTGGCATGTGTGTGCATGGAGCAGGAGGTGGACGAAATGCCGGAAGGCGCTGAGACCGTGATCGGCAGCGGCGGCGTGCGGCTGTCCGGAGGTCAGCAGGCCAGAACCGCGCTTGCCAGGACCCTGGCCCACAAAAAGCCGATCCTGATTCTGGATGATCCGTTTTCCGCGCTGGATCGTGAGACGGAAAAAGAAGTCTTTGAACATATGAGGGAGATGGCGTCTGATTGTCTGATCCTTTTGATTTCACACCGGCTTTACCTGTTCCCTGAAACAGACCAGGTGATCTGGCTGGAAAACGGAAGCGCCATGGTGAGCCCGCATATCGAAATGATGCGGGAGAATCCCCATTACGCGGCACTCTACGACACACAATGTGCGGGAGGTGAAGAAAATGAGCGGTAAATATGCCGGAAAACTTTCTGAAAAACGGACCGGAAAACTCCTCATGGCAGCGATTCCGGCGGTCGTGGTCGGAGCTGTGGCCGCGTCCCTGATCCCTCCTCTGATCCTGGAGCGGATCGTTGACAGCCTGGCTGCGGGAAAGAACATTGCGGTTTCTCTGGCGCTCTCCTATTTCCTGTTCCTGGCACTGGCGGGTGTTCTTGAGGCGGCGAGGGAGTGCCTGCTCGTGGTCTTTGGCCAGAAGATCACACATGATCTGCGGCTTAAAATGTGCAGAAAACTCACAAGACTGCCGGCGGAGGCGTTCGTCTCCCAGGAACCCGGAGTCATGGTATCGCGGTTCGTGGGCGATGTGGACGCACTGGACGCGCTGTTTACCTCGGGAATCATCAGTATGTTTGCCGACGGATGCAAGATCATCAGTATTTTTGCAATTCTGTTTGTGAAAAACAGAGGGCTGGCGTATGTTCTCCTGATCCTCCTGCCGTTTCTGTTCCTTTTCACGAGAACCGTGCAGAAACGGATGTTGGCGGCGCAGCTTAAAAACAGGGCGGCGGTGGGAAAAGTGAGCGGACATGTCCCGGAGACGATCCGCCGCATCCGCATGATCCATACGTTCCACCGGGAAGGCTACATGCGTGAAAAATATGACCGGTATATCAGGGAAAGCTATGCCGCTGTGGAACGGACAAATTTTTATGATGCCGTGTATTCTCCGGTGATCCTGGTGCTCAATGCAGCGGTTATCGCAGCTGTGATGATCCTGTCCTCGGCAGAGGATCCGGCAGCGCGGGTGTTCTTCGGTATGTCCGTGGGAACCTCCGTGGCAGTGATCAACTACATCTCCCAGGTGTTTGGTCCCATAGAAAGCATCGGCATGGAGATCCAGACCATCCAGTCTGCAGTGGCAGGCGTCCGGAGAATCCGGGAATTCCTGAAGCTTCCGGAGAGAGAACGGGGAACCGTTCAGGCGGGGCGTATGACTGCCGGGAATCCGGATCTCTGCGTGGAACTGTCTGATGTGACCTTCGGCTATGAGTCCGGGATTCCTGTCCTCGAAAACCTGAATGTTTCCATAGAAGCAGGAGAGCAGGTCACGCTGACCGGCCGGACAGGAGCCGGAAAAAGCACCGTATTTAAACTGCTTCTCGGCCTTTACCGGCCGGAACGCGGACATGTGCTGATCTGCGGAACGGAAGCGGCGGAGATTGCGGATCCCTGTAAACGGAAGCTGTTCGGGTATGTGGAGCAGCAGTTTTCCCCGGTACCCGGTACGGTGCTCGACCAGATCACGCTCTCTGACGGGGCGGTGACGAGAGAGCAGGCTGTCCGCGCAGCTGTTCTCGTGGGGATTGATGAAGCCATCCGGAAACTGGAGCGCGGATATGATACGCCCTGTACCCCCGCACTGTTTTCGCAGGGACAGTGGCAGCTTTTGTCCATTGCACGGGCAGTGGCTTCCGAACCGGCGATTCTTCTGCTCGATGAGATCACGGCTAATCTCGATTCGGAGACGGAGGAACTGGTGCTGGAGGCCCTGAAAAAGGCAGCCGGAAACCGGACCGTAATCTCCATTTCCCACAGACTTTACGAGAGCATGGGAGGCAGAAAAATCGTGATCGGATGAGCGATCGGGAATCACCCGAAGAGCTGCGGAAATGCGGGAGAAAACCCAAAATAATTAATCAATTTCACTATATGGAATACTACTCACAATGTGGAAAAGAGGATAAAAAAGTTCCATATTGTTCCTGATTTTGTACTTAAATCACGCGTTTTACATTTGCATTTTGAAAAGAAATTGATATAATATGTATAAGTAGCCTTATGGTTTTGAGGCGTTACTTACATAAATAAATATTTTTATTTATACACTTAACAGGAGGAAAATCAACTATGGCAAGAAAAATGAAAACCATGGATGGTAACCATGCAGCAGCTCATGCTTCCTATGCATTTACCGATGTTGCAGCCATCTACCCGATTACCCCTTCTTCTCCGATGGCGGAAGCTACCGATGAATGGGCAACCGATGGAAGAATCAACATGTTCGGACAGCCGGTACAGATTACCGAGATGCAGTCCGAGGCTGGTGCAGCCGGTGCCGTTCACGGATCCCTGGCAGCAGGCGCTTTAACAACAACCTACACAGCTTCTCAGGGTCTTCTTCTTATGATCCCGGATCTGTACAAGATTGCTGGTGAGCAGCTCCCGGGCGTTTTCAACGTTTCCGCACGTGCCGTTGCTACACACGCACTGAACATTTTTGGTGATCATTCCGACGTTTACGCATGTCGTCAGACCGGATGCGCAATGCTCTGCGAATCCAGCGTACAGGAAGTTATGGACTTAACACCGGTTGCACATCTTGCAGCAATCAAGGGCAAAGTTCCGTTCATCAACTTCTTCGATGGTTTCCGTACCTCCCATGAGATCCAGAAGATCGAGACCTGGGATTAC
>JALEWG010000208.1 GCA_022788065.1 Lachnospiraceae bacterium
AGAAATCCAGAAAATTGATAAAACAATAACAATCACATTTATTATGAAGGTCCGGGTTGTAAAGGCGGAAAGATTGTGATAAAATGAGGGACATCCGCAAATCTGGCGGAAATACTGCATGGAAGAGGCAAAAAAATGAAATATAAATGCTGCATTTTTGATCTGGATGGGACACTTGTCAACTCCATCCATGCGCTTACGTACTGTACCAACGAGTCATTGAAGCGGTGCGGCGTCGAAAAGCAGGTGACGGAAGAACAGATGATGAGTATTGTGGGAGACGGATACCGGATGCAGATGCGCCGTTCCCTCCTTGCCTGCGGCGATACAGAGCTTGTCCACTATGAGGAGATCCTTCCCGTGTATATGGAGGTCTTTGCGAAGAACTGCCTTTATGAGATGCATGCCTATGACGGGATCCGCGAATTCCTGGAATATGCGAAGGAAAATCATATGAAGATCGCAGTGGTGTCCAACAAGCCGCATGCGCAGGCGGTGGACACGGTTGAGTACGTGTTCGGGAAAGGATACTTTGACACGATCATCGGAGAACGTGAGGGGATTCCGAAGAAGCCGGATCCCACCGGGGCGATCACGGCTGCAGCGGAACTCGGAGCTGAACCTTCGGAATGCCTGTATTTCGGAGATACAAACACGGATATGCAGACCGGGAAGAATGCCGGGATGACGACGGTAGGCGTGCTCTGGGGATTTCGGAGCAGAGAAGAACTGGAGGCATTTCATCCCGACTATCTGATTGCGTCGCCCGGTGAAATGACGGAAATTCTGGAGCATATACAGGAAAGACGGGGAAAATGATTTGAATTTATTGGCAAAAATGAAAAAGAGAGGCGGATGGAGATCCGGGATCTTACCGATAGTGCTTCTGGTTTCCATTGTTTTGGTTTTGTCGGGATGTGCCGTGAAAGAGGGCGGAACCGGCAGTCGGAATTCCGACGCAGTGACCGGAGAGCGGAAGGATCGGCTCACGGTTGTGACAACGCTGTTTCCGTATTATGATTTTACGAGGCAGATCGCTGGAGATCTCGTGGATCTTTCCATGGTGATCCCGGCCGGCATGGACAGCCATTCGTTTGAACCGACGCCTGCAGATATCCGGAAGATCCAGCAGGCAGATGTGCTGATTGCCAACGGCGGAGAGATGGAGCAGTGGCTTACCCAGGTGCTGGATTCCCTCGATACGGATACACTCACGGTGGTTTACATGATGGACTATGTGGAGGTGGTGGAAGAGGAAGTCGTGGAGGGCATGGAGCATGACCACGATCATGACCACGAAGAGACAGTCTGCACGGAGGATCATGACCACTCGCTTCACGATGAGGATGAAAGCCGGTATGAGATCGAATATGACGAGCATATCTGGACGTCCCCGGTCAACGCCATGAAGATCACGGAGATCATCGGAGAAACTCTGAAAAATGAGGATCCGGACCATGCAATACTCTATGAAGAGGCAAAAACATCCTACCTTGAGAAGCTTGAAAAAATCGACGGGGAATTCCGTAAGATCCGGGAGGAGGCAGTCCATGATATCATGGTGATGGGGGACAAGTTTCCGCTCCGGTATTTCGCCGATGAATACGGGCTGCGTTACCGGGCAGCCTTCTCCGGCTGTTCGTCCGACACGGAACCGAGCGCAAAGACCATTGCCTATCTGATCGACAAGATCCGGGAAGAGAAGCTGCCGGTGGTTTATTATCTGGAGCTCTCAAGCCACCGTGTCGCTGAGATCATCGGCGAGGAGACTGGGGCAAAGCCGCTCTTATTTCATTCCTGCCATAATGTGACACGGCGGGAATTCGAGAGTGGTGTGACGTATCTGCAACTGATGGAACAGAATGTGAAAAATCTGCGGGAGGGGCTTTGCCAATGAACCAGCCTTTATTGAAATGTGAACATGTGGATTTCGGATATGAGAATTACGACGTAGTGAAAGATGTGTCCATGGAGATTATGCCGGGGGATTATCTGTGTATCGTCGGGGAAAACGGATCCGGTAAAAGTACGCTCATGAAGGGACTCCTGGGCCTTTTAAAACCTACGGGAGGTACGATTACCGTGATCGACGAACTGAAAAAGTCGGGAATCGGATACCTGCCGCAGCAGACGCCTGCCCAGAAAGATTTCCCGGCGACGGTGGAGGAAGTTGTGATTTCCGGATGTCTCGGAAAACGAGGAAACCGCCCGTTCTATACTCAGGCAGAAAAAAGAATCGCGGCGGTCAATATGGAGAAGCTTGGCGTCTCAGGTCTGGCAAAGAGCTGCTACCGGGATCTTTCCGGCGGACAGAAGCAGAGAACGCTGATTGCGAGGGCACTCTGCGCGACGGATAAGCTGCTTATTCTGGATGAGCCGATCACAGGCCTGGATCCGTCGACAACGCAGGATTTTTACCATGTGATCCGGAGTCTGAACCGCAGGGAACATGTGGCTGTTCTCATGGTTTCCCATGATGTCCAGAACATCGTGACGCAGGCAAATAAGATCCTTCACCTGCAGCAGACCGTACAGTTTTATGGTCCTGTGGACGAGTACCGGAACAGTGCGTGCGGAAAAAAATTCCTGGGAGGTGTGGACTGATGGCAGTACTTGCTGAAATGTTATCGTACCCGTTTATTGTGCGGGCGCTGATCGGCGGCCTCTGTATTTCGCTCTGCGCATCTCTTCTGGGTGTCAGCCTGGTATTGAAACGATACTCCATGATCGGTGACGGACTGTCCCATGTTTCCTTCGGGGCGCTCTCCGTTGCCGTGGCTTTCGGCTGGGCGCCGCTCGCCGTATCCATCCCGGTTGTGGTTGTCGCTGCGGTGCTGCTTTTGCGGATTACCGGCAACGGAAAGATCAAAAGTGATGCAGCCATTGCAATGATTTCGGCCGGCTCGCTGGCGGTGGGAATTATCGTGACTTCCCTGACAACGGGGATGACAACCGATGTGAGCAGTTATATGTTCGGAAGCATTCTGGCCATGAGCCGTGAGGACGTGTATCTGAGCATCGGACTATCCGTCATTGTGCTTGGTATGTTCGTTTTCTGCTATAACAAAGTGTTTGCCGTGACGTTTGATGAAAGCTTCGCGAAGGCAACCGGCGTCAATGTCTCTGCGTACAACATGATCATAGCGGTTCTCACGGCTGTGACGATCGTGCTGGGGATGCGGATGATGGGAGCCATGCTGATCTCCAGCCTGGTGATCTTCCCGGCTCTTACGTCCATGCGGATCTTCAAAAGCTTCCGGGGCGTCATGATTTCCTCCGGCATTGTTTCTGTCGTGTGCTTTTTCGTGGGACTGGTGATGTCTTACCTGTACTCGATCCCGGCGGGGGCCAGCGTGGTAGTCGTGAATATGGCGGCTTTCGGGCTGTTTTTTGCGGTTCAGCTGATCCGGCAGAGGGGTTGACTTTACGGAAAAATGTGTTAAAGTTAGTAACGGGAAACTATAGTGTTTAATTATAGAAAGAAGGAAGAAAAAATGACAAAAATTGACATTATTTCCGGCTTCCTTGGCGCCGGAAAGACAACTTTTATAAAGAAGCTTCTGGAAGAGGCGATTGCAGGCGAGAAAGTTGTCCTGATCGAGAATGAATTTGGTGAGATCGGTATTGACGGCGGATTTTTAAAAGATTCCGGAATTGAGATCCGTGAGATGAACTCCGGATGTATCTGCTGCTCTCTGGTGGGAGATTTCGGCCGCTCTCTGGCGGAGGTTCTTGAAAAATACTCTCCGGACCGTGTGATTATTGAACCGTCAGGCGTTGGCAAGCTTTCTGATGTTATGAAAGCTGTCTGTGATGTTGCCGGTGAGATCGATGTTGCGCTCAACGGATCGATCACAGTTGTGGATGCGCAGAAATGCAAAATGTACATGAAGAATTTCGGCGAGTTCTTCAACAATCAGATCGAGAGTGCGGGAATGATCGTTTTAAGCAGAACCGATGTGGCAAACGCGGATAAGGTTGCTGAGGCTGTTGAGATGATCCGTGAAAAGAATCCTAAGGCAGTGATCGTAACAACCCCGATCGCTTCTCTGACAGGGGCACAGTTACTGGATATTATTGAACGTCCGATGGATGATATGGCAGCAGACCTGCTGGAAGAGGTGAAGCACCACCATCACGACGAGGATGAGGAGTGCTGCTGCGGCCACGATCATCACCATCATCACCATCACGGCCACGACGCCGATGAGGTGTTTACAAGCTGGGGGCTTGAAACCAGCCGTACCATCAGCCGCGAGAAGCTTGACGCGGTTCTGGAGGATCTGGCTCACAGCGACAAGTACGGTCAGGTACTGCGTGCAAAGGGAATGCTCCCGGATGTCGATGGCACATGGTATTATTTTGATCTTGTCCCGGAGGAAGTGGAGATCCGCACAGGAAGTCCGATCTATACCGGCAAGGTGTGCGTGATCGGTTCCAACCTGAAGGAAGATGAACTGAAAGAAGTATTTGGGAAATAGTCAGGAGAGCCTATGAGCGATTATAATGAAGAAAAAATGCCGGTCTTTCTGATCAACGGATTTCTGGAAGCCGGAAAAACACAGTTTATTTCATTTACTCTGCAGCAGGAATATTTCCAGTCAGACGGAACAACGGTTCTGATCCTCTGCGAGGAAGGTGATACGGAATACGACAAGGCTCTGTTAAAGAAAACCAGGACAAAGATCGTCACTGTCGACGATGTGTCGGAGATGGATCAGGATTTCTTCGGTCGTCTGGAGGCGCTTTATGATCCGGACCGCGTCCTGATCGAGTGGAACGGCATGTGGCCCCAGGATCAGTTAAGGCTTCCGGATACCTGGCAGCTGTACCAGCAGATTACGATCATCGACGGCTCGACATTCGATTTGTATCTGAACAATATGAAACCGCTTCTCGGTCTGCTTGTAAGAAACTCGGAGCTTGTGATCATGAACCGCTGCGATGACGTATCCGACGAAGATATCTTAAAATACCGCAGAGGATTGAAAGCATTAAATCCGCAGGCGGAACTGATCTTTGAGGATGCCGAAGGCGAGATCGAGCAGGAGGTTCTGGAGGAGGATCTCCCCTATGATCTGAAGGCTGACGTAGTAGAGATCAGTCCGGAGGATTACGGAATCTGGTATATTGACGCTCTGGATAAGGAAGACCGGTACAAAGGAAAGGTTGTGGAGTTCACGGGTATGGTCCTCAAATCTCCGGAATTTCCGAAAAACTACTTCGTTCCGGGCCGCATGGCAATGACATGCTGTGAGGCGGATATGACATTCCTCGGATTCATCTGCAAAGCCAGAGAAGCCAGACTGCTGGAGACAGGCAAGTGGGTGAAGGTCCGTGCGCGGATGGAGTATGAGTTCTGGCAGGATTATGACGGCGTCGGACCGGTTCTCTACGCGGAGAGCGTGGAGCCGGCGGAAGAGATCAAGGAGATCGTACAGTTTTGATTCCGGACTTTGAGAAATGAATAATAGAAATGTGAAAATCCACCGATCGGAAACGAACGGTGGATTTTTACGTTCATATAAGTGTCAGGCGGGACGGATCACTCCGCAGGCGATGATGCCGCCGGAATTTCCGGATGGCTGTGAGCGGAAGTCATCGGAATTCCGGTGAAGCGCAACCGAACGCCCCAGGATCTCTTCTATGGTAAATCGCTTGTCGTAAAAGGCATCCCATGCATAGCCCTGACCGCAAAGCAACGGGGGAAAATCGCCTTCATGGAACGGATAGAGAGTTTGCGGCGCGCCAAGATGCTCCCCGGTGTGGTCTGAGAATCAGCCATATGATTACAAAACCTCTGCGTATTCAATTCAGTATATGAAAAAACAGCCGTTCCGTTCCGCGTTTATTTCATCGGTGCAACCGGAGTCGGGCGCTCACGGTCAAAAACCGTGGACACATCGAAGAGATCGGACAGATATGTTTTCGTCGGATTGGTCTCCGGCAGGTCGTAATACATACGGTAGCCATCGAGATTCCTGCGGCCCTGCCGCATGTATGTGTCACCGATCTGAACCCAGTGCTGACTGGAATCCACGTTGCAGAAATAGCGGAATCCCAGATCATAAAGGAGCGCGAACTTGTCATTGTCGCGGCTGTAAGGACGCCAGTTTCCGACGTCGGCCCCGAACGGATAGAGGATAATATCGGTTTCGCCGATCAGCGACTCCACACGGTTCTCCCATTTCTCCGCGTCTGTTTTTACCGATGCATAATCGCGGTTTGCCAGATTGATATGTCCCCAGCTGTGGGAGGCCAGTTCCCAACCGTTATCTCTCAGGCACTGCGCCACCCGGCGGACTGCTTCACAGTCGGCCTCGTAGTTTGGATTGGAATTTTTATATTCCGGATCGGTCCGATATCCGAGAACGCCCTGATAACCGGTGAACGCCAGAACTGCGCGGGCTCCGCGGTAGGAGAAATCCGGATGCTCTGTGATAAAGTCTTCCAGCAGCGGAACCAGGTCATAGGATCCAACCGAGATGCTGCCGTCGTCCATCTTCATCTCACATGTGGGTTTTCCGTCCTCACCGATGATGATCCTGGATGCGAAACCGTCTCCGTCCATATATTCATAGTAGCAGACGTCATCCTGGGACATGACAAACGGTTTCTTGCCCGGCGGGAGCATAATATTTCCTGCGACAAATTTACGGCTTCCGTGTTCATCAGTCTCCTCATGGGCAATGTCATGAAGCTTTACCAGAACATAGCCGCGTTCATACATCTGTTCCAGGATCTTAAGAAATTCGCTTTTGGTGGTCATGACCTGATTATAGCCTTTTTCGTCGGAATCGCCGTCAAAAGCTTTCCTGTTGTCCATGATAATGGAGTGGAAGAACACATGAGTGACTTCCGAAGGTTCTGCACGGACAAGCGTGGAACGGATCTCTTCGTAAGAACTGACGGTTTCCTTAACGGCCGGATCGCCGGACAGCTCGGAAGAGGTCAGAAGCTCAATTGCACCATCGTAATCGTAAGTGAAAGCCAGAGATTCGGCTTCCTTTAACAGCTCCTCGATCTGCTGCACAGAAGCCACGGTTGTTTCCGGCTCGTCTTCCGTAGTGGATTCCGAAGAATTTAAAGCCAGAGAAGACGGTTCTTCAGAAGGCTCTGAGCCGGGAACTTCCGGCGTATTGTTTTGATGCCTGAAATAGAGGATCCCTGTGCCGGCAATCGTAATCAGGGTGACAAAAAGAATCAGGGCCGTGAGGATCCGGACCATACGCTGACGTTTTCTCTGCTGCCTCCGGCGTGAGACGTAAGCGCGGCGGCGCTCATAATCATCTTCAAATGACATAACTTCACCTCGGTAAAAATCTTTGTACGAAAAAATATCTGTTGATATTATACCATAGGATTCCTGTCCTGTCATGCAGAAGCGTAAAATATGGGGAAAGGAAAAAGAGAGGATACATAAGGAGAGTTGTCCCGCCCATATTTTATAGTAAAAACATCTGCAGACAGAAAGGAAAGGGAAAAGGTGAATCAAGCGGGAAGAACGATTATTTCTGTGTTGCTGGCGGTGTGTCTGATCCTTGGATCTCCCGCCGGACTCAGTGCATTCGCGCAGGAAACAGCTAAGACGGCCGGCCCGGAGATCAGCGCACCATCAGCGCTTTTAATGGAGGCAAGTACCGGGACGGTCATCTGTGAGAAAAATGCGGATGAGCCCAGAAATCCGGCCAGTGTGACAAAAATCATGACGCTGATCCTGATTTTTGACGCGCTGCAGTCCGGGAAGATTCGGCTGACGGACGAGGTGGTGACAAGCGCCCACGCGAAATCGATGGGCGGATCTCAGGTTTTTCTGGAGGAAGGCGAAATCCAGACAGTGGAGACTCTGATCAAATGCATTGTGATCGCTTCCGGCAATGACGCGTCCGTGGCCATGGCGGAATACATCGGCGGAGACGAAGGCACATTTGTGCGCATGATGAATGAAAGAGCGGCGGGACTTGGGATGGAACATACAAAATTCATTGACTGCTGCGGCCTCACGGCTGATCCCGGACATGTGACAACGGCCCGGGATATTGCCCTCATGTCCAGAGAGCTGATCGTGAAATATCCGCAGATTACGAACTATTCTACGATCTGGATGGAAAATATTACGCATGTGACAAGGCAGGGGACAAAGGAGTTCGGTCTCGCCAACACCAACAAGCTGTTAAAAATGGCAACCAATTTTGAGGTGACCGGGCTGAAAACAGGTTCCACAAGCGTCGCGAAATACTGCCTTTCCGCAACCGCAAAAAAAGACGGGATCGAGCTTATTGCGGCGATCATGGCGGCGCCGGACTACAAGGTCCGGTTTCAGGATGCGATCACGCTGTTAAATTACGGATATGGGAACTGTCGCCTTTACCGGGATACGGAGCTTCCTGTTCTTGATCCGGTAAAAGTGCGCTTCGGAGTGGAGGAAGAGGTCTGTGTGGAGTACCGTGATACATTCTCTTATCTGGGACTGCACGGAGAGGATTTTTCGGAGATGGAAAAGGAACTGATCATGGAGGAATCGGTTACAGCTCCGGTCAGAAAAGGTGATGTACTGGGCTGTCTCATATATCGCCTGAACGGGGAGGAGCTGGGACGTGTGATGATCATTGCGTCAGAAGATGTGGAAACAGCGGGATTTTCGGATTACTGGGAATGGGTCATTGAGGCCATGACACTCTGAGGCTTGCCTTTTTACCGGAATCGGGTATAATGAAAAAGAGGAAAAGGAAGGAAACCAATGAAAAGAGAGGGGATTGCAATAATGGTAAATGAAATTTCCGGTAAGCGCCAGCTTGCATTTATGAGTAAGTTTGATTATATCCGGGAAGCGGGGACAGACGGCGAAAAAAGGGCGGCAGATGCGATTCTTAAGGAGCTGAAAAGCTTTGGAGTTGACGGGCGCCTGGAGGAATTTGAGATCGATACCTGGAAGATCACAAAAGCGGAATTTACGGTGACGGAACCGTTCGAGAAAACATATCGGGTGGCCGGATACGGACGGTGCGGGAATACGCCGGAAGGCGGTGTGGAGGCTCCGTTCCTCTATGCGGAAAACGGGGATTCCATCAGTCTTTCCGCGGCAAAAGGAAAAATTGTCATGGTGAACAATCCCGTGAACGCAGATATGTACAGGAAATTAGTGAAAGCGGGTGCTGTGGCATTTCTGACCATTGCAGGGACTCCCATTGACGAGGGGGAAGACCGGATCCCGGCGGACCGGGCGGTCCCGAAGATGGCGGAAACCCCGATTCAGGGCGCTGTGATTCACCACATTGACGCTGCAGAGATCGTGGAGGCGAACGCTTCGCGTGCCCGTCTTACTGTAAAACAGGAGACCGGAAAAGCCGTATCCCGCAATGTGGCGGCCAGAATTGAGGGAAGCGGGAACCTGAAGGATGAGATTCTCACTCTGACTGCGCATTATGATTCCGTTCCGGCAGGCCCGGGCGCCTACGATAATATGGCGGGCGGAGCCATTATTATGGAGCTTTGCCGGTATTTTGCTGCACACAGACCGAAACGGACCATGGAATTTGTCTGGTTCGGCGCGGAAGAAAAAGGTCTTCTCGGAAGCCGGAATTATGTGACGGTCCATGAGGACGAACTGAAAAATCATCAGTTTAATATGAATGTGGATCTGGCCGGTCAGCTTGTGGGAGGAACCGTGATCGGTGTGACGGGAGATGTGTCCATCTGCCATATGATCGATTATATGGCTCACGAGGCCGGTATCGGCATGGTGACAAGAAATTCCATCTGGGGAAGTGATTCCAATACGTTCGCGTGGAAAGGAATCCCGGCCATGACATTAAACCGCGACGGTTTCGGGATGCATACGCGTCACGACACGATCAGCCTGATCTCCCCGTGGTCGTTAGAGCGGAGCGCGATTCTTCTGGGAACGATCGCGGAACATCTGGGAAATATTGCGGTCATGCCGTTTGTCCGGACGATACCGGAACAGTTTATGAGAGAACTGGATCAGTATTTTAACAGATGATTTCAGAAACGGAGCAAAACTTTATCCGAGAGAGGGAACTTCTCCGTCCGCATTTCATAGAATAAACCATCAGAATTTTTCTGGAGGAAAGAATATGAAAAAAATTGTATGCGGTATTCTTCTGGGCAGCCTGGCGGTGTCGGTACTGACAGGCTGCCAAAACGAGGATTCGGGGAAGACGCCGGTGACCTTGAACGAGGTTGCCCATTCCATCTTCTATGCACCCCAGTATGCGGCGATCGAACTGGGGTATTTTGATGAGGAGGGCATTGACCTAACGCTTGTGAACGGCGGCGGCGCGGATAAAGTGATGACGGCGCTGGTGTCAAAGGAGGCAGATATCGGCTTCATGGGTTCAGAGGCCTCCATCTACACATACGCGGGCGGTGAGGAGGACTATGCCGTCAACTTTGCGCAGCTTACCCAGCGGGCCGGAAATTTCCTTGTGGCAAGAGAGCCGGATCCGGATTTTACATGGGATAAACTGATCGGAAAAAAGGTGCTCGGGGGGCGTGCCGGCGGTATGCCGCAGATGGTGTTTGAGTACATCCTGAAAAAGAACGGGATCGACCCGAAAAATGACCTGACCATCGATCAGAGCATCAGTTTCGGTCTGACGGCAGCTGCCTTTACCGGCAACGATGCCGATTATACAGTGGAGTTTGAGCCGTTTGCCACGGGACTGGAGCTGGAAAAACAGGGATATGTGGTGGCGTCTCTCGGAACAGAATCCGGATATGTGCCATATACCGCGTACTGCGCGAAAAAGAGTTATATTGAAAAAAACCCTGAAATCATCCAGAAATTTACAAATGCCATTCAGAAAGGCATGGATTACGTGAACACGCACAGCGCGGAGGAGATTGCGAAAGTGATCCATCCGCAGTTTAAGGAGACGCCTATCGAGAACGTGACGGCTATTGTGGAACGCTATAAATCCCAGGACACCTGGAAGCAGGATCTGGTGTTTGAACGGGAGAGCTTCGATCTCCTGCAGAATATTCTGGAGGAAGCCGGCGAGCTTCCGGAGCGAGTCCCGTACGAGAAGCTGGTTACGACAGAATTCGCGGGGAAAGCTGTGGAGTAGAAGATATAAGGAAGGAGCGGACGCATTGTTAGCGGACCGCTCCTTTTGACGATGGCTGCATTTTATTTTTTATAAAGAATCCGGATTGAATTCAGCACACAGAGCATTGCAACGCCGGAGTCTGCAAACACTGCCATCCACATGGAGGCAAAGCCTGCCAGACCGAGAACCATGACGAATGCTTTGACGACAAGCGCGAACACCACGTTCTGATAAGCGATGGCTCCTGTCTGTTTTGCGATTTTAATGGAGGCAGGAATTGCCTCAACACTGGAAGTCATGAATACCACGTCGGCTGCTTCAATGGCGGCGTCGGCTCCGCTTCCCATGGCTGCGCCCACATCTGCGCCGGCCAGAACGGGTGCGTCGTTGATTCCGTCACCGACAAACATGGCGCTTCCCGCCTCACTTCTCAGCTTCTGGAGGATATCCAGTTTATCACCCGGGAGAAGTCTGGAGTAAACGGCATCAATACCGGTTGCTTTTGCGACCGCTTCGGCGGTCTCCTTACTGTCTCCGGTCAGCATGGCAGTGCGGATTCCGAGTTTCTTTAAGGAAGCGATGGCAGAGGCCGCTTCCGGTTTGATCGTGTCAGCGATGGAGATGGATCCGGCAAAGCGGCCGTCCCTCGCCAGCAGAACGGTTGTGGACGAGGAATCTTCCACATAAGCGGAAAGATCGATATAATTATCCTCCATCAGCTTCCGGTTTCCGCAGAGAATCGTACTTCCTTTAATCTTTGCCCGGATTCCCTCTCCGGAGAACTCTTCCAGCTCCTCCGGGGTATCCGCGGTAAGATTCCTGTCTCTTGCAGCCGTCAGGATACTGTTTCCGATCGGGTGTGTGGAGGCCGTCTCGCAGGCAGCAGCCAGAGAGAGCAGCTCATTCTCGGAAAGTCCGTCCATGGGATTCAGCTCCTGAACCACAAAGTCGCCTTTTGTAATCGTACCGGTTTTATCCATAACGACTGCCTTCACATCTTTTAACGCCTCGAGAGCGACGCCGCCCTTAAAGAGGATTCCTTTTCGGGAACCGGCTCCGATGCCGGAGAAGAATGCCAGAGGTACGCTGAGAACCAGTGCACATGGGCAGCTGATAACCAGGAAGGTCAGAGCGGTATATATCCAGTGACTCCAGTTCCCGGTGATCAGAGAAGGAATCACTGCGGTGCATGCAGCCAGAATGACAACGAACGGTGTATAAATGCGGGCAAACCTTGTAATGAAACGCTCCACCTGCGGCTTGCTGGCGGCGGCGTTTTCCACAGAATCCAGAATTCTCGTCACCATAGATTCGGACAGTTCTTTTTCGATTCGCATCCGGATCAGACCGGAGGTATTGACACAGCCTGAAAGAACGGTAGCACCCGGTTTTACTGCGACAGGGACCGGTTCGCCGGTGATCGGCGAGGTGTCGATCCGGCTTTCTCCCTCAATAACAACGCCGTCTAACGGGATACGGTCGCCGGGGCGGACCTGGATGATCTGCCCCACTTCCGCGAGCTCCGCCGGAATCTCACGGACAGAACCTTCAAGGTCCAGAAGGACTGTCTCCGGACGAAGATCCACGGCCTCCATGATCTGACTGCGGCTCTTTTCCACGGCGCGGTGTTCAAAGGCCTCGCCGATCCGGTAAAACAGCATGACGCCGATGGCCTCCGCATAATCATGGATGGCAAAAGCGCCGATGGTTGCAATACTCATCAGGAAATTTTCATCGAGCACATGGCCGTTCTTCATATTTTTCAGAGCGGTCCAGAGTACATCTTTTCCGAGAGCAAGGTAAGCGACTACGAAACAGAGAAACGATGCGGCAGGAACAGGACCGGAGAGCAGGATACCGGCGAGTAACAGAACCGCACCGGCAATAATTTCAACCGTGTCGTGGGAATGTTCCTCTTCCGCCTGATGTTCCTCCGCCTTTTTCATCCGGTCTTCCCGGACGGTGATGCGTGTACCGGGCTCGATCTTATCGGCAATTTCCTGCATCTGGGGGAGGAGGGCCGTTCCCTTTGCAGAGTAGACGCGAAGCTGTCTGGTAGCAAAGGTTAAAACCGCGTCATCGACGTCGGGGAGTTCCCGGATCTTCGCTTCGATCTTTGCGGAACAGTTGGCACAGTCTATATTTTCAAGGTTATAGATCACGCAGTTCCCTTTTCCGGGAGCCTTCCGGACCTCGATCACTGTGCCGGGCTCGATTTTGTCTGCAATTTCCTGCATTTTCGGCAGAAGAGCGGCGCCCTGGTCGGAATAGACGCGAAGCTGTCTTGTGGCAAAGGTCAGAACCGCATCCTCGACTTCCGGGAGTTCCCTGATCTTTGCCTCGATTTTTGCAGAGCAGTTGGCGCAGTCAATGTTTTTCATGACGTAAACCGTGCAGGGAGCCTTCGGGGCGGAAGCACTGTGGTGATGTT
>JALEWG010000213.1 GCA_022788065.1 Lachnospiraceae bacterium
GAAAAGAACGAGAATACCGACATTAAGGTTGCAAGATGCAGCGGACCGGCTGACGTTAAGAAGGCACTGCTTCTCATGAAGGTCGGAAGACTTCCGGAGGACTTTATCGAGGGTATGATGTGTCAGGGAGGCTGTGTCGGCGGTCCCAGCAACCTGAAACAGGAAATGACATTCAAGAAAGACAGAGATGCACTGATCGGAAAGGCAGACGGAAGAGGCATCTGGGAGAATCTGGAAAACTACGATATGGATTCCTTCTCCATGCACAGAACACATGAAAAACAGTAAGAATTGAGAATAGAAGACGGGCTGCATCGTTGTCGTTGTTGATGAGACAATCGAATAGTCAGAATACACTGGATCGACTGGATAATATTTCAGCCGGTCCAGTTTTTCTATGGAATCACTCAGGCAAAGTTAAAAGAAGCGTTTGCATAAAAATCAAAAATTTGTTATCATAGGAAAGTATTATGTGTATACAAAAAGAGAGTCGGAAAGAAGGAATGATATGGAAGTGAATAATTCACCAACGGGACAGAATAAACTGGAGACAGGTAATATCTGGCCGCTGATGATTTCTCTTGCGATTCCGTCCATCATTGCCCAGCTGGTGGGAATTTTATACAACATGGTGGACCGGATGTTTATCGGAAGAATTGAAAACGGAACGACAGCCATGGCGGCGCTGAGTGTATCTCTGCCGTTAATTACCTGTATCACGGCGTTCACCAGGCTGGTGGGCGTCGGAGGAGCGCCTCTGTGTGCCATAAAAATGGGGCAAAAGGATCAGGAGGGCGCGGAGGAGATCCTCGGAGTCAGCTTCGCGTCCCTGATTTCCGTCGGTGCTGCGATCACGGTGATTTTTCTGCTTTTCCAGAAGCCGATCCTCACTATGTTCGGCGCCGATGAGGCGACACTTCCGCTGGCATGCGATTATATGACGATCTATTCCGTCGGAACGATCTTTGTCATGATCTCTCTGGGAATGAATTCCTATATTACAACCCAGGGCTTTGCCCGGACCGGCATGTGCACGGTGCTGATCGGCGCATTTTTAAACATCATTTTTGATTATCTGCTGATTAATGTCATGAACATGGGCGTGAAGGGCGCGGCGCTGGCGACGATCGTGGCGCAGGGAATCTCCTGCGTATGGGCTCTCTCTTTCCTGTTCGGAAAGAAGAGCATGCTGAAAATGCGGAGAAAGTACTTTCG
This sequence comes from Lachnospiraceae bacterium, assembly GCA_022788065.1. Classification (GTDB taxonomy): domain Bacteria; phylum Bacillota; class Clostridia; order Lachnospirales; family Lachnospiraceae; genus SUG393. The sequence continues at coordinate 1,216 of JALEWG010000213.1, forward strand.
GGTCAGATGGAAGGTCCTGGCTCCGATCATGGCGCTTGGGGTTTCTCCGTTCACCATGAGCATCACGGAGAGCCTGATCCAGATTTCCTTCAATAACCAGCTCTCCCGTTATGGCGGGACCATGGCGGTGGGAACGGTGGCGATCATGTTCAGTCTTTGGCAGTTCATCACGCTTCCCACACAGGGGTTCTGTCAGGGAGCGCAGCCGATCATCAGCTACAACTTCGGAGCGAAAAACTATACGAGGGTCCGCAAGGCATGCAAGATCAGCCTGGCCATGTGTCTGCTCTATTCGGCCGCAGCGGCTTCGTTCATGATGAGTTTTCCGCATGTTTTTGCCGGAATCTTTACCAATGATCCGGCGCTCCTGACACTTTGTGCGTGGGTCATGCCGGTCTACCTGTTCGGAGGACTGGTATTCGGGGCGCAGACCAGCTGCCAGCAGTCATTTGTGTCGCTGGGACAAGCGAAGATCTCCCTTCTTCTGGCGTGCCTCAGGAAAGTGGTGCTTCTTGCGCCGTTCATTTATATTTTCCCGTCAACGGTCGGGAAAACAGCGTTTGCGGCGGCCGTATCAGAGGGCCTTTCCGGGCTGGTGGAGTACCCGGCAGAAGTGTTCTCGGTATTTCTGGCTGAGCCGGTTTCGGACATCACTGCGGCGGTCTGCACAACCATCACATTTTTCTGTTTTTACAGGAAGCATCTGACGGGAAGCGACAGAAAACCGGCAGAAAATTAGAAACCGGTCGGGAAAATCCGCTTACATCAGAAATAAATTTATGATAAAATAAATATGCAGCGTGCTGTTTGGTGGAACGTAAGTCCAGTTGCCGACAGCACGCTTTTTTGCAATAGGAAATTACTTTCCTATTGCAAAAAATGCTCTGCATGGGATGCGCACAGATGCATGAAGGAGTCTGGCTGCCTGCGGCAGTCTGCACCTGGCGCGCAAAGCGGAGCAAGTCCCTCAAGGATTGAGGGATTCAGGAAGTTCGAAGCGGACTTGTCCGCTTTGTTCTGATGGGAGTCTGCAGAGTGGAGGACGTCGGCATTCCGGAGGGTCTTCCGGTATCGGACAAAAGCAAAAAATACTACAGACTGACACCTGTTTTCGGATCGGGAAACATCTATATTCCGGTGGATACGAATGTCTTTATGCGGCCGGTCATTTCCAGGGAAGAGGCGGAGGATCTGATCCGCAAGATCCCTGAGATCCGGGAAGATATCTGTGAAAGCCATAATCTGAAGATTCTGGAGGACCATTATAAGGCCTCCTTCTCATCCCATGAGTGCGAAGATCTGATCCGGCTGATCAAAACGGTTTACGTGAAACGGAAGAACATGGAGCGAAACGGGAAGAAAGCCGGAAAGACGGATCAGCAGTATATGAAAAAGGCAAAGGCACTCCTTCATGAGGAACTGGCGATCGCGCTGGGGATTCCGGTCGATCAGGTGGAAGCCTATATTGCAGAAACCATTGAGAATATCTGAAACCATGCTCAGGAGCCGGGAATAAAACCGAACACATCGTTTTGAGATACATATCGCAGTTTGTAGAACGGGCTGTTTGTCACAAATGCGCATTTCGGGATAAATCCGTTTAAAACACAGGATTTGTACTCGATTTCATATCCGCCGTGTTCGTCCTTCAGAAAGATTCATTTTTCAGTTCTTCCAGACGGATTGTCTTCTTACGGGAAAGTGGGTGACTTTTTGGTACGATCACATAATCACCCAGAGATTCGATCGTGATTTCATGTGGGAACGCCGCAACCATTTCATAGGATCTTCCTACGATAAAATCATATGCCGAATATGTAAACGGTTCACTTAAGGTGCTTCCGTAAATATTCAGACCGATATCCGGATTGTCATGGGAAAATCCGGACAGGATAGAAAACATCCGGTCATTATAATTCATAAATCCTATTTTAATGGTCTCTATTGCGGCATATTCATTCATTGGCATTTTGCATTCATTCACAAGCTCGAGGATCTGCTGTGTCTTATTCAGGAAATACCGGCCATAGTTGTTTAACACCAGTTTGCGGCCGTTCCGGTCAAAAAGTCTGGTCCCCAGTTCTGTTTCCAGTCTGCTGATGCAGCTGCTTAACGACGGCTGGGACACGTGCAGTTCTTTTGCGGCTTTAGACATACTCTGATATTTTGCAATACGCTCAAAGTAATAAAGCTGCAGTAATTCCATTCCTATCGATCCTTCCTTTCCTCTGCTGACAATATCATATAATAGATGTATTATAATATTTTCTGTGAAAACATTATATATAAAATTTGTTTTATATGGTGATTGCTTCTGTGTATTGGACAACGAACGATACTTTTTTTATGATAAAGATAAAAGAAACGTTCATAAAACCAATTCGAAAGGAGCGAGGATCTGTAACTATGATAAAAAAGAACAAACCACTGGAATGTGACGTCCTTGTTGCCGGCGGTGGCGTTGCCGGATTAATGGCGGCAATCGCGGCGGCAGAACAGGGAGCAGACGTGATTGTTGCGAAGAAAGCCAATACGCGCAGAAGCGGATCCGGTGCGCCAGGCAATGACCATTTTCTGTGCTATATCTCATCTGTACACGGAGAGGATCCGTCGGAATTTATCAAAGAAATGGAAGAATCCCAGGTCGGCGGAAATAATGACATGGATCTGGTTCGCCGGTATGTGTCCGAGTGCTTTGACCGTGTAAAGGAATGGGACAGATGGGGCATAGGGATGCGTGAGCACGGAGACTGGGAGTTCAATGGTCACGCGAAGCCTGGCCATCTGCGTATCTGGCTGAAATATGCCGGAAAAGAGCAGAAACCGATTTTAACAAAGGAAGCGCAGAAGCTGGGGGTAAAGATTCTGAATCACCATCCATTTACCGAGGTGATCGCCGATGCATCCGGAGCGGCTGTCGGAGGAATCTGTATCGACCTTACCGGGGAAACACCTGCCATGCAGGTGATCCGTGCAAAGAGTGTGGTTCTTGCGACCGGGAATGTCAACCGTCTGTTTGGTTCCAGAACCATGGGCTGGATGTTTAACAATGCAGGTTGTCCGTCGGATGTATGCACGGGACGCGCGGCGGCATACCGCGCGGGAGCCAGACTGATTAATCTGGGTCATATCGGAACCGGTGCAGGCTGTAAATATTTTAACCGGCGCGGTAAAGCTACCTGGCTGGGGGTGTATAGTGATATAAACGGAAAGCCGCTGGGACCGTTTGTCACGAAACCTTCCAAAGAATATGGAGATCTGACCGGGGATATCTGGCATGAAATGTTTGCACTTAAACGCAGTCAGGGAGAACCGGTATTTATGAATTGCTCGGAATGTACGGACGATCAGCTGGACTATATGCTCTGGGGATTAAGCAACGAATAAAATGTCGGAACTTTAAATCATTTAAAAGAAGAAGGATTCGACTTCCGCAGACATATGGTGGAATTTGACTGTAAGAACGGAGGTAATATTGGCGGAGGAATCGATATTTCTGTGGATGCAGAATGTTCGATTCCGGGCCTGTTTGCCGCCGGAGATGAAACCGGCAACTTCCGTGCCGATATGGGAGGCGCGGCGACTTATGGCCACATTGCCGGCGTCAGTGCAGCAGAATATGCAAAGAAACACTCTCTTACGGATGCGGAGTGCATGCCGGTCGTGGCGGAACGCGCCGCTCACTACAGCGCGATTCTTGACCGTGAAGCGGATACTGCCACTCCGGACTGGAAGGAAA
>JALEWG010000215.1 GCA_022788065.1 Lachnospiraceae bacterium
CTGGCTGTAAACATACACGAGAGCGCCTTCAATTGTGCCGTAACCGGTCACAACACCGTCTGCAGGTGTTTCCTGTGCCTGCATATTGAAGTCTGTACTTCTGGCAGTCATGTACGCACCGACTTCAACGAAGCTGTTCTCATCAAGCAATTCATTAATTCTTTTCATTGCTGACGTTTGTGCTGAATTAGTCATTTTGCTGTCCTCCATTATTAAAAAATTGACGAAAATCAAATTTCTGCCTAGTGTAATAATAAACGGTATATCTTTAAATTTCAAGTCGTTTTTTCCATGGATGTTAAAAATTGTACGGAACCAAAACACAAAGCGGCCGCAAGTTTATTTTTCAATGCGGCCGCCCTTCTTTTTTTTACATTATTAAGATACCGTTACTGATACTTTTTCGACAGTGTGAACCCTCTTCCCCGCACTTCTCCGACCTGATTCACGATCATGAATGCCTGACTGTCGATTCCCATCACGAGATCATTGAGCTTCGAAAGTTCCCGTCCGGAGACAACAGAGAGCACTGCTTTTGACGGTTTTCCTGTATGTCCCCCTTCTATATAAATAAGTGTAGTTCCGCGGTCCATCTTCTCCTGAATTGTCCAGCTGATTTCCTCGTAATGTTCGCTTACGATCTTTACCTGCGTCTGTTTCACACCCATCATCAGCACTTTGTCCAGAACCATGGTGTAGATCATGACCATGATCAGCGCATAGAGGATCCTCTCTCTGTCACCGAAAGCCATCTGGGCCACGAGGATCGCAAAGTCAAAGACATACATAGAAACAGAAACAGGAATTCCCATACGTTTTTTAAGTACCAGAGGCGGAATATCCATGCCGCCGGTAGAAGCCCCCGCGCGAATCACGATTCCAAGCGCGAATCCGATCATCAGTCCGGCAAATACAGCGCTGAGCATGGGATCCTGTGTGATCACCAGATCTCCGACAATTGCCATGGCGCGGTCCAGCATGAACGGATAATAAAATGTGGCGATCAGAGTGGTCAGAGCGAACTGTTTTCCAAGTTCCAGCCAGCCCAGCGCAAACATCAGTACATTAAATACAGCAACAAAGCCTGAAATCGGAATTCCCCACAGTCTCTGTGCCACTAACGCCATACCGGTTGTTCCCGCCGCTATCATATCCATGGGCAGAATAAACAGCGCCACGCCAAACGCGTACACCGTCAGTCCTCCCACAATGATCAGGATCTGTGTGATCAGTTTTCTCATTTTCTTTTCTCTGTCTGTTGTTTTCTCCATTTCCCTTCCCCGGGTCTCCCCGGCTCCCCTTTCTTTTCTTTTTACCAGAATTTTTCTGTTCTGCTATCCCTTTACCACAGGAAAGCGCACAAAAAAGGAGACGTTTTCACGTCTCCCTTTCAGTGTTTCTATTCATTTTTCCGACTGTTTCTGGTACTGTTCTGCCAATATAAAACTTCACGGGTGTTTCCTCCGGATTTTCATAAGACACCCCTATTTTAAGTTTTTTCAAAGCGGTTGTCAAGTCTTAACCGGCATATCTCAGACCGTCAAAACAGTCATATTCGCTGATGCCGTTGATTTTAAACAGATATTCATCGGCGTCCTTCTCAATAGGGATCTCGCATCGTCTTCCGTCCTCCAGTTCCGCTTCCACAACGGTCATTCCGTCGGTTCCGGTCAGCAGGAATGTGGTTCCTTTCGGAAGTACGGTTTCCTCCGTTTCCGTCTTTCCGCCCTGCTTCATCCGTACACGAAGCTCACGCTTCGCCGTCAGGACATACGGATAGTCTTCAAAATAATTGACGATCCTATACATGTCGCCGGAGGGAACCGGAAGTCCATCCTGACCAACAGAATACTCCCGGTATCCGGAGTAAGTTCCAAGTGCATCCAGCCGCCCGAAGAGAGCGAAATGTTCCGGATCGTACAGGTAATGTCCGTAAACCGACTCTTCCGAATCACCGACATACCGAAAGACTTCCTGTCCGTTCCCTGGTTTCAGATCAAAAACTCTGAGGATTCGAAAATCATTCTCTTCCAGGAACTCTGCATACAGATACAATCTGCCGTCGCCCGTCTCCACCAGATACGCGTCCGCAAAGCTTCCGTAACATTCCTCCTCCGACTTTTCGGTCTCTCCCGATGCTTCCTCTCTGGTCAGCATAAACTGTGTAGTACCGTATTCCGGATCCTCCTCGGTCCAGATCGTGTAGATCTCCGCTGTGCCGTCTCCGTCTGTGTCCAGCTTAAATGGAGTATCAGCCGCCAGCCTTGTCACAGAGCCGTTCGTCCTGACCGGTGCGTATTCTTCCCGGATCAGGGCCTCATTCCCCTCATAAGGGATGTCCACATAGAAGGTACCTGCCACCCACGGACCGATCACATAGGGATTAAACCGGAACCGTATCCCCTCCCGGTTCAGATTCCACTCAAGCGGGGACGCCATCGCGCTGTCCTGCTCATAGAACATATCATAGAGCCAGTCCTCATATTCTTCAAAGAACATTTGTTTTTCATAGTTCTCACTCAGACTTTTCTTTACATACTCGTAAAGTGCATCATAGTCTGTCACCACTTCTGTAAGCTCCAGAGCCTTTCCCGTTTCCGGATCAAAGGTTTCACCCGCCTCGTAATAACTTCCGTGAGCACCGCCTACATAACTGATTTCCGTATTCGTAAAGCTTAGGACCCGGGTATCGGCCCTGGCAAGTTCAATTTTGCGGGAAATATAGTATTCCTGGTCATCGTCGGGTGCTTCCTCTTTCGCCCATTCCCGATGTTCGGTATACATGGTATAGACTTCCTGCCACTGTTCCTCATTATATTGTTTCAGAGCTTCCTTTAACGCTTCATACCCGTCATCGAGTATGTTCACGGTAGAGCTGTCAGCTGTGATAATGGCGCCCTTATCGTCCCACTCACCCTCATATTCCGCGGAAATTTCCACATTCAGCGGGCGGATCCGGTTCTGTTCCTCCCACTCCCCCGCTTTTTGGCCCTCTTCTCTGTTTCCTTCTTCCGTCGCCGCGGTGCTGTCTTCTGCCCGGCTGCTTTCCTCTTTCATATTCTCCTCAGCGGATTGTGACGTCTCTGCAGGACTCCAGGCCTTCATGCCCCTGTTCTGACAGCCTGTGAGCATCAAAATCAGCGCAGCGGTCAGCATGATCTGTTTCTTCATGATTGACTCCGTCCTTCTTCTTTTTATCTGCGCCTATTGTAACAGATCCGGGCTTTTTTTCCTTTTCTTTTCCTTTACTGTTTTCTTAACAAATGGAAACAATTTACTTTCCTTTTTCTGTATATGCTTCGAATACGGCATGGGTTTCCGGCAGGACTTTCTTTAACGACACGATCTTCCCCTCCCGGTTCAGGAAACAGTGGCTCGTCTCTCCATCTGCGATGACTTCCCCGGTTTCTTTCTGTCGGATCATGTAAGATATCACAAGACGGATACCATTATATGCTTTGACAGACGGAACGATCTCTACGGTATCCCCGAAATGTGTCATCTTACGGTATTGGCAGGACACGGTAAGCACCGGACTGATGATGCCTGCTTCCTCCATTTTTTCATACGGAATCCCCATCTGGGCCATAAAGTCAATTCTCGCCGATTCAAACCACCGGATGTAGTTGGAATGGTGGACGATCCCCATCTGATCCGTTTCATAATATTGTGCTTTCCACTCAAACGGCTTCATTTTTCTTCCTTCTTTCCCTGCAATTTGTCCTTCTTTCAGTCTGTATATCTGTCCTGATTTCTGTCTTAATATAGTAACATAATTTATCCCCGACGGAAAGCAGAATTCCCCGATGACTTTATTTTCTTTTCTTTTTCATTTGGGGGTTGCAATTTGCATACCCCTGTACTATATTTATCATATGAACAATCATTCATATGTTAAACTGATACCTGGAGGTTACACTATGAAAGAAAATACAAATCCCACTCATACTCACGAAGAGCATGAACACTCCCACGAACATGAACACAACCATGAGCATCATCACCATGAACACAATGGTTCCTGCTGCTGCGGACACCACCATCACGACCATGATGAGGAGCATGAAGAACACGGAGAGCATGACCACGAGCACGAACATCACCATGAACACGGCGAACACTGCTCCTGCGGGCACCACCATCACGATCATGGGGAGCAACATGCTGAACACTGCGAGCATGAACACGAGCACAAACATCACCACAGTGCTTCCGCCCCGAAGGCTCCCTGCACGGTTTACGTCATGAAAAACATTGACTGCGCCAACTGCTCTGCAAAAATCGAGGCAAAGATCAGGGAACTCCCGGAAGTCGAGGATGCGGTTCTGACCTTTG
>JALEWG010000240.1 GCA_022788065.1 Lachnospiraceae bacterium
GGGATTCGAACCCCCGACCCACGGCTTAGAAGGCCGTTGCTCTATCCAGCTGAGCTACAGACTCATAAGAGCGGGTGATGGGAATCGAACCCACGTATCCAGCTTGGAAGGCTGGTGTTCTACCATTGAACTACACCCGCACAAGAATAATGAAAGAAACCATCGGGGTGACAGGATTCGAACCTGCGACTTCCTGGTCCCAAACCAGGCGCTCTAGCCAAGCTGAGCCACACCCCGCTTCACACAAACGCCCTAACAATTACATTTCCTTGTCATCGGAACGCAAGTGATATTATAGCCTAACCCTTTCAATTTGTCAACAGTTTTTCGAAAAATTTCTTCAAAAACTCCAATCTTTTTTTTTCTCTTCCGGCTCCACATAGCAGATCGTAAAGTGGGCCTCTCCATCCCGGTCGATCTCCATCAGCGCGTAGGACGGTTTCCGTCCATCCTGACGCGGGTAGGAAAGGCTGCCCGGATTCAGGACCACAAGCCCGTCATTTAAATATTCCAGATACGGCTTATGAGTATGACCGTACATTACGATATTCACCTTTCTGGATCTGGCCTCATCTTCAATGCCTTCCGGCCCCAGGGAAACTCCGTACATGTGGCCATGAGTCAGAAATGCGCGGTACTTCCCGATGGAAATCTCTTTCTCCCGTTCCGACATAGAAAAAAAGTCATTGTTCCCGCGGACCACATAGATGGCGCACTTCTCATTCTTCACCCATTCCCGGAAGTGTTCCTCGCTCCCCTCTGTGTCTCCCAGATGGATCATCATGTCAAAAGGAGCCGTCTTTTCAATGACTGCTTTCAGATTTGCATCCCGCCTGTGCGTATCACTGACAATTAAAATTTTCATACTCTTACCCAATCTCTTTCTCCAGCTGCTCCTTCATGGCACGGAGCGCTTTTCCACGATGGCTGATTGCGTTCTTTTCTTCCATCGAAATCTCGGCCGACGTCTTTCCGTATTCCGGCAGCATCAGGATCGGATCGTATCCGAATCCGCCCGCACCGGCCGGTTCATGGGCGATATGTCCCTCCATAGTTCCTCTCGTGGTGATCTCCCGTCCATCCGGCAGTACACCCGCGATCACACATGCAAAGCGGGCCGTCCTCTTCTCCTCCGGTACACCGTCCAGGCGATGGATCAGATTCCAGTTTTTAATCTCGTAGGAAGTATTCTCTCCCATGTACCGCGCAGAATAAATTCCGGGTTCTCCATTCAGGAAATCGATCTCCAGACCGGAATCATCGGCCAGCACAATGCCGCCTGTCTTCTCCCATACCGCTCTTGCTTTGATGAGGGCATTGGCCTCAAAGCTGTCACCGTCCTCCACAATATCCACATGGACGCCGGCTTCCTTTAAGGACAGGATCTCCGCACCCAGACTTTTTAAAATCTCGCGAATCTCCCGCATCTTTCCTTCATTTGATGTTGCAAATACAATTTTATGTTCCATGTTCTGATCCCTCTTTATCACTTATTGATGCCGCGTCAGAAGGTATTTTGCCTCTTTGATACCGGACTTTGCGCGTTCCGGTCCTTCTCAGTCCCCGTACACCTTCAGACATACGTTGCAGTCCTGCTCTGTTTCTGTGCGCTGCCACTGCTCCCCGTCAAAACTAATATAACCTTCTCCGTCGCTTATGTCAACATTCCGGGTGCGTTCTCCCGTCCGATATTCGATTGCGACAGGCTCAACCGTCTCCGGGGAACAGATCTCCACGATAACCGCAAACCGTTCGCCTTTCCGGACACGGACCGGCCTTGCCCACCGGACCGTATAGAACCCGGTCTCCTCAAAGGTTCCCTCCGCTGCCAGCCTGCGGTTCTCAAACCCGGCGATTTCCGGATCGTCACTGTCCGAAACCTCTGCCGTATAGACCCGGTACTCCGTGTCCGGAGTCACCGCATAAAATCCGGCCGCCCTGAGAATTCCATCCTCCTCTGCCAGATAAACATTGGAAAACCATGCCTCTGGACTTCCGAAGCCCAGCTGCCCGGTCCAGCCACACAGATCCGTCTGGTACAGGATTCCGAAATTGTCCGTGCGTTCCACTCCTGTGTACGCCACATTGGTGGTTCCGATCCTCACATCGTCGTAAGACACATAAAAAAAGCCGCTGTCACCGAAGTCCTCCCCCCATGTGTTCATGCAGAGATAGGCGCCATCCTGCGACGGCTCCTTCGTGAAATTTTCCGCAGGCCAGGTATCATCCCAGCCAACGATCACGATATCATGATCCGGTTTCCGGTTCCCGTCATAATAATAGGAACAGGTATCCTCCCTGTAAAACAGCTCCCACTCGTTTCCTCCGAGCGCCGGCATGTAGATCGAACTCTGAACACCGCCCGCCCGAAAAACTGCGCGTTTAATGGCCTCATGATCCTTTTCCCCCGGAATCCGGATCTCCTGCACATGGCACACCGGTTCTGCATGATCCGGCGATACACCGTCCCCGTAGGGATCCTCCTCCGCCGATATGGGGCCCTGCCACGCAAGGAGATAGGAAGAAGCAATGGAATAATCGCCGCCCTTCGATACCGGCAGGCCAAAGCTGTTTTTGAGTGACATGTG
>JALEWG010000243.1 GCA_022788065.1 Lachnospiraceae bacterium
CAGTTCTTCCGGGTCGTTCAGCACCCAGCGCAGATGCTCGTATGGCAGGGTCTGCATACGGATGTCTACATTGTACTCGTTTTTCAGGCGGTACTCCAAAACCTCCAGCTGCAAAACGCCGACGACGCCGACGATGACCTCTTCCATCCCGGAGCCGAGGTCGCGGAAGATCTGGATCGCGCCCTCCTGGGCGATTTGATTGATTCCCTTGATGAACTGTTTTCTCTTCATCGTATCGATCTGGCGCACTCTCGCGAAATGCTCCGGAGCGAAGGTGGGAATTCCCTCAAACTGAACCTTATCGTTGGAAGCGCAGAGCGTATCTCCGATGGAGAAAATGCCCGGATCGAAGACGCCGATGATATCTCCGGCATATGCCTCCTCGATGATTTTTCTGCTCTCCGCCATCAGCTGCTGCGGCTGTGTCAGGCGGATCTTCTTTCCGCCCTGCACATGGTTGACCTCCATGCCGGCCTCAAATTTTCCGGAGCAGATACGCATGAATGCGATCCGGTCACGGTGCGCCTTGTTCATATTGGCCTGAATCTTGAATACAAAGGCCGAAAAATCTTTATTGAACGGGTCCACCACTCCCGTTGTCGTCTTTCTCGGAAGCGGGGACGTCGTCATACTTAGGAAATGCTCCAGGAACGTCTCCACACCGAAGTTTGTGAGTGCGGAACCGAAGAATACCGGAGAAAGCTCCCCGCGGCTCACCAGTTCCTGGTCAAATTCATCGCTGGCTCCATCGAGAAGCTCGATGTCATCGCGGAGCTGTGCGTGGAAGCTCTCGCCGATCACTGCATCCACATCAGTTCCCTCCACATCGAAGGTCTGGCTCGCCACCTCTTTCTGACCGCCCATGGCTGCCGTGAATGTGGTGATCTTTTTTGTCTGCCTGTCATATACGCCCTTAAAGCTCTTGCCGCATCCGATCGGCCAGTTGATGGGGCAAGTATGGATTCCGAGGACCTCTTCGATCTCACTCATCAGCTCGAAGGGATCTCTCGCCTCACGGTCCATCTTGTTGACAAACGTAAAGATCGGGATATGCCTCATGACACAGACCTTGAAAAGCTTGATGGTCTGTGCCTCAACGCCCTTGGATCCGTCGATCACCATGACCGCGGAGTCCGCCGCCATCAGCGTGCGGTATGTGTCCTCGGAGAAGTCCTGATGTCCCGGTGTATCCAGAATGTTGATACAGTATCCCTCATAATTAAACTGGAGAACGGAGGATGTGACAGAGATACCTCTCTCCTTCTCGATCTCCATCCAGTCTGAAACGGCATGCTTCGTCGCTTTTCTTCCCTTTACGGTTCCGGCCAGATTGATCGCGCCGCCGTAAAGCAGAAATTTTTCTGTTAACGTTGTTTTACCGGCGTCCGGGTGCGAGATGATCGCGAACGTCCGCCGTCTTTTAATCTCATCATCTAAGTTGCCCAAAGGAAAAACCTCCAAAAATATTATTCCGCTTAAATCCCATTATATTTTGCCAATAAATCACGGTTTCGTCAAGTGGCAATACACGCGATGTTCCGTATTAATATAAGAGACTTCCGGTTTTTCCTCTTTACAGCGTTCCGTAACGTACGGACATCTGGTACAAAACGGACAGCCCGCTGGCGGATTTAACGGCGACGGCATATCTCCCTCTAAAATAATCCGGTCCTTTTTCACGTGCGGATCATCGGAAGGCACCGCAGACAACAGCACTTTTGTGTACGGATGAACCGGATGGTCAAACAGTTCATCCACCGGAGCCTCCTCCACCAGATGGCCCAGATACATAACGCCCACGCGGTTCGCAATATACCGGATCACACTCATGTCATGGGAAATAAAAAGATAGGTCAGTCCGCGCTCCTCCTGCATGTCCAGAAGCAGGTTGATTATCTGGGACTGAACGGAAACATCCAGCGCCGAGACGGGCTCATCACAGATGACCAGTTCCGGATTCAGAATCAGCGCCCTCGCAAGGCCGATCCTCTGCCTCTGACCGCCGGAAAACTCATGGGGAAACCGATAAAAGTGCTCCGGGAGAAGGCCGACTTTTTCGAGGATCGCAAGCGCATCCGCCATTCTCGAATCCCGGTTTCCGATTCCCTGTATATCCAGAATCTCCGTCAGAATATCTCCGGCCCGCATTCTCGGATCCAGAGACGTGTACGGATCCTGGAACACCATCTGCAGTTCTCTGCGCATTTTCCGCATATCCGCGGAGCTTAATGCCATGAGATCCGTCCGTTTATAATAAATCTTTCCCTCTGTTGCAGAAAGTAAACGGATCAGCGTCCGTCCCAGCGTACTTTTTCCGCAGCCGGTCTCTCCCACCAGTCCGTATGTCTCTCCCCGTTTTAGTTCCAGAGAAACATCGTCCACGGCTTTCACATGGTTGATCACCTTCCCGAAGGTTCCGCGGACCGGAAAGTACATTTTTACATGTTCCGCTTTTAAAATTGTCTCACTCACAGGCTCCGTCCCTCCCCTTCGATTTCTGCCGCCCGGAAACAGCGGACTCTGTGTCCGACCGTCCCGGAATTTGTAAGCTCCGGATCCCTGTTGCGGCAGGACTCCACTGCATATGGACATCTGGGCGCAAACCGGCATCCGGACGGGATCTGGTTTAACAGCGGCACCGTGCCCGGGATCATGTAAAGCCTTTTTGCTCGCTCTCCGCTCATTCTGGGGATGGAGCGGATCAGACCGCGGGTATAGGGATGCATCGGATGGTCGAAGATCTCAAACACATCGGCCTCCTCCACGATCTGTCCCAGGTACATGACAGCCACACGGCTGCAGGTCTCCGCAACCACGGAGAGATCGTGGGTGATCAGGATCACACCCATGTGAAGCTTCTTATTTAAAGAAAGGATCAGATCCATGATCTGAGCCTGGATCGTCACGTCAAGAGCCGTCGTTGGTTCATCGGCAATCAGAAGCTTCGGCTTGCATGCCAGAGCGATCGCGATCATCACCCTCTGGCGCATGCCGCCGGAGAGCTCGTGGGGATACTGATCCACCCGCTTTTCCGGGGAGGGGATTCCGACCAGGGAAAGCATCTCGATGGCCTGCTTCCTTGCTTCTTCCTTCGGTAGCTTCTGGTGGATCCGCAAAGGTTCCATGATCTGGTCCCCAATCGTATAGACAGGATTCAGGGAGCTTAAGGCGTCTTGAAAGATCATGGAAATGTCGCGGCCCCGTACCTTTCGCATTTCCTTTTCCGAAAGCTCCAGGAGATTTTTACTGTCAAACAGAATTTTACCGTCGTAGACGGCCAGATATTTTTCATCGTACAGTCTCAAAATGGACTGGGACGTGACGCTCTTTCCGCAGCCGGATTCCCCGACCAGCCCCAGGATCTCGCCTTTTTCCACATAAAAGGAGACGCCGTCCACAGCCTTCATGACGCCCCGCTCAGTTTTGAACGAGGTGCTCAGATTCTCTAATTCAAGTATTTTTTCACTCATTGGCCTGCTCCTTAACTGGTATGGGGGTCTAACAGGTCGCGCAGACCGTCGCCGAACAGGTTCAGCCCGAACACGGTCACTGCCGTAAAGACAGCCGGATACACGATCATCCACCACGCGTTGTAGATTACGTCCTTGCCTTCATACAGAATATTTCCCCAGCTTGGCTCCGGAACCGGAACGCCGACGCCCAGAAATGAAAGTGCTGCTTCTGTTATGATCGCGTTGGCAAACACATAGGAAGCCTGCACGATCACAGGCGACAGAATATTCGGCGCCATATGCCGGAAGATAATGTGGAGCGGCTTCGCTCCCGCCGCTGACACGGCCTCGATGTACGTCTGCGCCTTTACCACGATGGCCGACGACCGGGCAATTCTCGCCATACGCGGGATTGAAACAATCGATAGGCTCACAATGACATTGACGATGCTGGCTCCAAGCGCCGACATGAACGCGATGGCCAGAAGTGTGGACGGGATCGCGTTGAGACCGTCACAGATCCGCATGAGGATCTCGTCGAGTACCTTATAGTAGCTGGCCAGAAGCCCCAGGATCATGCCGACAACCATCGTAATGATTCCGACAAAGAATCCGATGGTCATGGATACTCTCGCCCCGTAGAGGATCCTTGTGAACAGATCGCGTCCGAATGTGTCCGTTCCGAAAAGATGCGCCGCGGACGGCGCCTGAAGACGGTCCGCCACCGTCATGTCGAGCGGTCCCTGGGGCGCAAGCACCGGCGCAAAGATTGCCAGAAACAGCATGGTAAAGGTGATCAGGCTGCCTGTGACCGCCAGACGGTTATGAAAAAATTTATGTACAAGAAGCTGTCTCTGTTCCTTTAAGAGCTTCTTTCTGATTGCATTTAAATCCGTCATGGGCTACTCCTCCAGTCTGACACGCGGGTCCACAAGTCCGTAAAGCAGGTCCACGGCAAGGCACATGACCACATTGATCAGCGATACCATAAGGACCACGGCCTGAATCACTTCATAATCGCGCTTCGCCACGGAATTGACCGTCAGTCTTCCGATTCCCGGGATATTGAACACACTCTCCACGACGGCGGCGCCGGCAAGCAGCGCCATAAAAGTCTGTCCGAGGATCGTAAGGATCGGAATCAGAGCATTTTTGAACGCGTGCTTCATGACCAGGGAAAATTCCGAAACGCCCTTGGACTTTGCCATCTTCACATAGTCGCTGGCCAGAACCTCCAGAACGGAAGAGCGGGTCAGACGGATGATCAGGGCCGCCTCCATGAAGCCCAACGCCAGAGCCGGAAGTGTCAGATACCGGATATGCTTTAAAAGTCCCACGTCCTCGATGGACTTGTAGCCGGCCACCGGAAACAGGCGGAGTTTTACCGCAAACAGGAGGATCAGGATCAGTCCCAGAAGGAAGCTCGGCATGGAGATACCGATCATGGAGATCAGCGAGATCCCCTGATCCGCGATCGTACCTCTCTTTTTCGCCGCCAGGACCCCCAACGGGATCGCGATGACGGTCGCCAGGATCATGGCATAGACCGTAAGAGAAAAGGTCGGTCCCATATATTCCTTAAGGATCTGCGTCATAGGCTTGTCGATGAAGACCGATTGCCCCAGATCACCATGGAGGACGTCCTTCACCCAGTTGATATACTGGACCGGGATCGGATCGTTGAGTCCCATGGCCTCCCGGAGAGCAGCAATGTCCTCCGCCGACGCCTTGTCTCCGAGGATCATGGCCGCCGGGTCGCCGGGCGTCATGTGGATAATGGAAAAAATGACGATCGATACCACGAACAGCGTGGGTATCACCGCCAGAAGTCGTTTTGCAATGTATTTTTTCATATGCGTTCCATTCTTTTTCAAAAAAATACGGGAGCCGCCGTATTTCAGACGGCACCCGTTCCTGTCACTGTTTCCTATTCGTACAGTTTCGCGTTTACAACGATCGGTTTTTCAAAGAAGCCCAGATCCTCAAAGCCCGCCTTGCAAACCATGAAACGGAAGTTGCTTCCGAATTTCGCAACCGGTACGGATGTCTCATTCATATATTTCTGAAGCTCGTTCCATGTCTTAATGGCGTTCTCCTTGGAGGTGTCTGTGTTAATGGATACCAGACCTTCCTGGATCGTTTCGTCGGTGCACCAGCCTGCCCACTCGGAGGACAGATACAGGTTCATGGACGGCATTACCTTCGGGGAGAAGGATGTGATGAACGCATTGTACTGGTCCGGCTCATTGTTCCGGATTCCCACAAATGTGGACCAGTCGTATGTCAGGAGCTCACAGTTCATACCTGCCGCCTCCAGCTGGCTCTTTACAACAACTGCCATCTTATAGAAATCCTGACTGTCGGAAGCGACAAGAAGCTTAAACGGCTCACCGTTATAGCCTGCCTCCTCAAGGAGCGCTTTTGTCTTTTCCGGATCGTTGGCATTGTAGCACCCGCTTCCCTCTTCACTGTACC
Organism: Lachnospiraceae bacterium; assembly: GCA_022788065.1. GTDB lineage: Bacteria > Bacillota > Clostridia > Lachnospirales > Lachnospiraceae > SUG393. Next base: position 5,928 of record JALEWG010000243.1, read on the forward strand.
AGTCGCTCTGTTCCCTGAACATGTAGCTGGAGTACAGATCATAAAATTCCGGTTTGCTGTAGGCTGCAAGCATGATATCGTCGCAGTTTAACGCCGCCTGAACCGCCTGGCGGATCTTCTCGTCCGCTCCCATGCCCTCTTTCTTGTTGAAGATCAGCATGGCTTCCTCGCCCAGCGTCTGCTGTACCTGGAAGTCCTCATTGTTCTTAAACATGTCGATATTGTCGTAGCTGATATCGACTGCCACATCGTACTCGCCCGTCTGAAGTCCCGCGGTAACGGTTCCCGGATCGGTTACGATATCATAGTAAACGGTCGGGGTGTATGCGTTCTTGTAGCCTGCCCAGCCGGAGTAATCTCCGTCCGTACCGTAAGGTGTATACTCCTCGTTCTTCACAATACGGATATACTGGTCTTCCTCCCACTTATCAAACTTATAGGGGCCGGTTCCGATGTACTCTTTCACGATTCCCGTTGTGGGATCTGCGCCCTCGATTGCGGAAGCCGGCATGATCGCAGCGCGGTTTCCCAGCCCGGCGATCAGCTCATTCAAGTACGCGCAGGGTGCATCCATGGAAATTTTTACGGTGTAATCATCGACTTTTTCGAATCTGGCGTCGCCCACCATCGCTTTCGCGTTGCTGGCCGCCTCGATCCACCGGTTCATGGAGGCAACCACGTCATCCGCCTTCATTTCCTCGCCGTTGTGGAATTTCACACCCTGTCTCAGATGGTATATATATTCCTTTGTATCCTCGCTGACGTCGATGGACTCTGCCAGCTCCGGCACTGCTTCATACTGTTCATTCAGCGCAACCAGCTGCTCAAAGATCGTTCCCTGGGCCACTGCCGCCGCCACATCCTCGGTCGTCATGACGATATCGAGATGGGAAGGAGAACTGGAAAGGACCACGTGAATCTCATCCTTGAAGTCTCCTTTCTTTTCTTCCAACGTCTTTCCGGCTGCAGCGTCAGTGCTGCCTGCTGCGGCTGTGCTTCCGGCTGCAGCTGTGCTGCCTGCTGCGCCCGCTTCCTTTGTTTCGGAACCGGACCCGCATCCTGCGAGAGAGGCTGCTGTCAGTGCGGCCGTAAGAATAAGCGCCGCCGTTTTTCCAAGTGCTGCTGTTTTGATTTTCCTCATAATTGCCTCCTTCTTGTTTCTGCCTTCCCCGTTCCGCTTTCCGGCGTTTTCCCAAGCTGTATTTGCGGAACCTGTCCCCTCATATGGACCGCATGGGTTTAGTTCCCCTACTGCCCGAAAAAGATTGCATCCAGAAGATGAACTGCCACCTCTTCCTTCGGCATGATCTCCAGCTGGACCTCTTTTTCTTTTGTAATCAGCGTCACCACGTTAGTGTCCGTTCCGAATCCGGCTCCCGCTACCTTTAAGTTATTGGCAACGATCATGTCCAGATTCTTCTTTTCCAGTTTATTTCTGGAATTTTCCATCATGTTCTGTGTTTCCATGGAAAATCCGCAGAGGAACTGACCCTCCTTCTTATGTTCTCCCAGATATTTCAAAATGTCGTCAGTGCGCTCCAGCTCAATCGCCATGTCGCCGTCCGACTTTTTCGTTTTTTCCGTTCCGACTGTTTTCGGTCTGTAGTCCGCCACAGCGGCCGCCTTGATGATCGCGTCCATCTCTCCGCTTCTGGAGGTAACGGCCTCGAACATATCCCTTGCGCTGGTCACCTTCACCACATGGACGAACATCGGGATCTCCGCCTCCGCGGGACCTGTCACAAGCGTCACATCCGCTCCGCGGTACGCAGCCACTTTCGCGATGGCGTATCCCATTTTACCTGTGGAGTGATTGGTAATGTAGCGGACCGGGTCGATCGCCTCGCGTGTCGGTCCTGCCGTTACGAGAATCTTCTTTCCTGTCAGGTCCTTCTTATATAAGATCTCCTTTAAGATATACTGGAGCAGTACCTCCGGTTCCGGCATTTTTCCGGCTCCTGTATCTCCGCAGGCAAGATAGCCGCTTGCAGGAGAAATGACCTCCATCCCGTATTTCTCACAGATCTTCAGGTTATCCTGTGTAATGGGGTTCTCAAACATTCTGGTGTTCATGGCCGGGCTGATGATCTTTTTGCAGGTGCACGCCAGAACGGTCGTCGTCAGCATGTCGTCCGCCAGACCGTGGGCCAGCTTCGCGATCACATTGGCAGTAGCCGGAGCGATCAGAACCACATCGGCCTTCTTTGCCAGGGAGACATGCTCCACAGAAAACTCAAAGTTCCGGTCAAATGTATCCACCAGACATTTGTTTCCCGTCAGCGTCTCGAACGTGATCGGATTGATGAAATTTGTCGCGTTCTGCGTCATCAGCACATGGACATCCGCTGACAGTTTTTTCAGTGCGCTCGCGAGATATGCGATCTTATATGCGGCAATGCTGCCGGTTACGCCTAAAAGTACGGTTTTTCCTTTTAACATTGTGGAATCCTCCGTTGTATTTCTGCCGGATTTATGGTAATATAGCAGATAAATTTAAAGAATTACCTTATTATAGCACTAAAGATTTAATTGTGAAAGGAGTTTTCTTTATGATTTTAGCGATTGATATGGGAAACAGCAATATTGTGGTCGGAGGAATTGATGACCAGAAGACCTATTTTGAAGAGCGTATCACCACCGACGATCGCAAAACAAGCCTTGAGTATGCCATTATGCTGAAAAACATTCTGGAAATACATAACGTGAATAAGAATGATATCGAGGGATCGATCATATCCTCTGTTGTTCCGCCGTTAAACGCGCCGCTGTCCTCCGCCGTGAAAAAGATCACCGGCCGGAAGCCGCTGTTAGTGGGCTCCGGTATGAAGACCGGCCTCAATATCAAGATGGACAACCCGAAAACCGTCGGCGGAGACCGTATCGTGGCTGCTGTCGCAGCGATCTCCATGTATGAAGGCCCCATTATCATCATCGACATGGGAACCGCCACGACCATGGAGGTTGTGGACAGAGCCGGCGACTATATCGGCGGTGTGATCCTTCCCGGTGTGAAGGTTGCATTAAACTCCCTCGTTTCCAATACAGCCCAGCTTCCGAGGATCAATCTCGACGTGCCGAAGCGCGTAATCGGCAAGAATACCATTGAGTGCATGAGAAACGGAATCATGTACGGCAACGCCGCGATCCTGGACGGTCTCATTGACCGCATGGAGGAAGAGATCGGAGACAAAGCCACTCTCGTTGCCACCGGAGGCATGGCCCGCTTCATCACCCCGCTCTGCCGCCATGAGATCGAGTATGTACCGGATCTCCTTCTGCGCGGTCTGCTGATTCTGTACCGCAGGAACACACCGGAGGCATAAAAATCAGGACCTGTCAGGCTGTCACTTGACGATGATCATATCGAAAAGCGGCAGCCTTTCACATGTCCGACACTTCTTATGCCGTTTTTGTGTTGGAAAATGAATCCGGTTACTGCCCGAAACGGAACAGACCAAAGTAAGGCAGTATAAATTGTTTTCTTGTGGGAGATTTCCCCTGATTTTTTACTACCTGATTAATCTCAATATAGATATCGGCAGTAATTAGGCGAGACAGACCTCCGACAAAACAGAATATTTACTGTCCAAATTCAAATAGAATGGCTTCAGGACGTAAATAGGCTCCTGTCGGTCAAAATCATTCTCAGATCCATCTCCCGAATGGTCTTCCGGATCGGCAGGATCCTGCCCGGCGATACCGAAAGCTCATCGACTCCCATGGCCAGAAACGTCTCTGTCAGGCTCGCATCTCCGCCCAGTTCCCCGCAGATTCCGACCCAGATTCCTTTCTCATGAGCATTTTTGATAGTCAGTTCGATCAGCCTCAGGATCGCCGGATGGCGCGGATCAAAAAACGGATCCAGCGCGCTGTTCTGCCGGTCCATAGCCAGTGTGTACTGGCTTAAGTCGTTGGTTCCGATACTGAAAAAGTCCACTTCCTCCGCGAGAAGGTCGCTGATAACGGCCGCCGCCGGGGTTTCGATCATGATCCCCTGCTCCACGTCCGCGTAGGACAGCCCCTGCTCAGTCAGCTCCCGCTTCACTTCTTCCGCAATTTTGCGGATCTGCCGCACCTCCTCCACGCTTGTGATCATGGGATACATAATGGACAGCTTTCCGAAGATGCCGGCACGAAACAGTGCCCGAAGCTGCGTCCTGAAGATATCCGGCTTTGAAAGACAGATCCGGATGGCCCGAAGCCCCATGGCCGGATTCTCCTCTTCTTCCATATTAATAAAGCTGCACTGCTTATCCGCACCGATGTCCAGCGTCCGGATGATCACCGGCCGGTCCGCCATGGTCTGCAGAACCATCTTATAGATCTGATACTGCTCGTCCTCCGTCGGAAGATGATCCCGCTCCAGGTAAATAAATTCGCTGCGGAACAGGCCGATTCCGGCCGCATCGTTCTGCATGACGGCTGCCAGGTCACGGCTGTTTCCGATATTGGCGTAGAGCCGGATATAGCGGCCATCCCGGGTCACTGTCTCCTTTCCTTTTAGTGTTTCCAGAAGTTCTTTCTTTTCCAGATATTCCTTTCTCTTCTCCTCCAGTTCCTTCAGGACGTCGCCCTCCGGTTCCAGATAAAACAGGCCGGATCTTCCGTCCACAGCCGCCGTTTTCCCGTCCATTTTTTCCATATTTTCCGGAGATCCGAGCTCCGTTCCCACAAGCGCCGGAATGCCCATGGTTCTTGCCAGGATCGCCGTGTGGGAATTCAGAGAACCGCGGACCGTCACAAAGGCTAAGATCCGGCTCTTATCCATTTGTACCGTCTCCGACGGAGCCAGATCCTCAGCCACAAGGATCACTGGCTCATCGCCGGCTTCCTGTCTCCTGGAGGCTCCTGTGAGAATTCCCAGAAGCCGCTCCGAGATATCCCGGATATCAGCCGCTCTGCCTTTCATATACTCATCGTCCATCGCTTCAAACATGTTCGCGAAATCATCGCCTGTGGCTGCCGCCGCATACTCGGCATTGACTCGTTCTGTACGGATCCGGTTCTCCACGGAATCGGTGAAATCCTCATCCTCCAGCATCATGCGGTGGACCTCGAACACGGAGGCTCCGGATTCGCCGACTTCCCGCACTGCCTTATCATACAGTCCGGCAAGCTGCTCCATTGCTTCCTCCAGCGCATCATGAAAGCGCGCAATTTCCGTTTCCGGATCCTCCACACTTCTCCGGCGGACCTGTTTTTCTTCTTTTCTGTAAACACGGATCTTCCCGACAGCAACCCCGCCGAACACGCTTTTTCCATGATATACCTGCATACGTGATTCTCCTTACTCTGACAGGTCGTGCAAAAACCGTTACAGATTGGCCTTCATGAACGCTTCCA